>PLYP01000008.1 GCA_003153395.1 Candidatus Saccharimonadota bacterium | reverse complement strand
ATTGAATAGCAAAAAATCGTGGTGCAGGGTGAGGGATTCGAACCCCCGAAGGCATAAGCCGAATGATTTACAGTCACTTGCGTTTGACCGCTTCGCTAACCCTGCGTAATAATTTTATATAAGCTATATTTATCTGATTCTATGCTTAGCTCGCTTCTGTTTACAATATCTCCTTCCCAGGGAATAAGGAACTTTTCACCCTTTGCCGTATAGACGAATAAAAATTCAAAAGCATTAGAATCGTACCTCTTTGTATAATAGAACGACTGATTACCTCCCATAACACGTAGAGCAACACGGCACTTAGTTCTACCTTGGTAAAGACCGCCATGTTTTACTTGAACCCTAGAAAGTTCACCATTTTTTTCTATTATTAGGTCATAATCCCTCTTATCTCCTATAGGAAGGCTTACTTCGTAGCCACTTACTATAAAATATGAGATAGCCACGCCAAGTGCCACATCACCTTTTTGCTTTGTGAGCATGTAACTAGTATAACAAGTTTAAGCTTAATTGTTAATGTGCTGGAGCCATCTCCGGGATTTGAACCCGGGACCCCGATCTTACCATGATCGTGCTCTACCCCTGAGCTAAGATGGCAAGTTAGGGCAAGCTTTTCAACCTAGCAATAGTAGCAAATTATCTCTGTTTTTGCTACAATTTATAACTGTTAATTAAAAAGCGCCGGCGTAGCTCAGTGGCTAGAGCAACAGTTTTGTAAACTGTGGGTCATGGGTTCGAATCCCTTCGCCGGCTCCAAATGTAGAAAGTTAAATTTTA
Organism: Candidatus Saccharimonadota bacterium; assembly: GCA_003153395.1. Classification (GTDB taxonomy): domain Bacteria; phylum Patescibacteriota; class Saccharimonadia; order Saccharimonadales; family UBA4665; genus PLYP01. Next base: position 19,270 of record PLYP01000008.1, on the reverse strand, counting down.
AACTATTGTAAGATTTTTTACTGTTGCTGAATTCAGTGTCAAATAATATATATAGTAGTGCTGACATGTCGGAGGGTAAAAATCTTCTGCGAGCACAGAAAAGCACCCCTAAAATGGGGTGTTTTTAGTAATTAATTTTAGCTATATATTAATCAAAGCTAGTTATTGCATGGCCTAGAGAGTGGCCTAAAGCCTTAGGAGTATCTCCTGTAGCAGACTCGGGCAATTTAACTCCGTCAGTAGCTTCAGCAGTAGTAGTGTCTGGTTTTGGGCTACCTAAAGTACGCTGCGCGAACACAGGAAGTTTACTTACATCAACATATCTATGCGGCATAATACCCGGATCAAATATCTCGGCTGGACCTATATTTTTATTTTCACCCATTCACTTTTACGATACATGCTCAAGCTATAGCTAGTCAATATTTTATTACGTTTACATTACTCTTCTAATCTGTTAGACTATTAATAATTACTTCATTATTTAAATTGAGAGATTAAGCATAATGGCAAAAAAAGGTGACAAGCGTAAAATTATTGGACTCATCAGCGAAGAAAGTGGTGAGCGCATTTACTATACAACTAAAAATACTATGAATACGCCAGATAAACTGTCTCTAAGAAAATATAGTCCAAAGCTGAGAAGGCACGTAATTTTCACTGAAACTAAGAAGAATTTAGGCCGAAACGAAGCGCCTAAGCGTTAAACGTATCTGCTTATATCTAAAATAGTATTTACCATTTCTGAATGGCTCCATACTAACGGAGTTACTCCTTGAGGTGAACCGCTTTCTGGGTCAAATTGTTCACTTAAAGCACCGCTAGGAAGCTGACGGGCAAGAGCCCAGTCCAGCATTTCTTTTGCCTTATCTATTTGATTAACAGTAGCGTAGTACTGTGCAAGCCAAAGCGTACTTACTATCCAAGGATTTCCAGAATACTGATGTTTAGTTAAGAAATAGTTATCATTTTCATATCGCAGAACTCCACCGCTTGGTGTAACATTTTTGATTCGATTTTCTATCGCGGTGGCTGTAGACGTTAATCTTTCATCGTCTAACGTTAACCCGGCATACATATAAGGTCCATAAAGATTAGATATGTCTAAAGTCTTATCGTATTTAATAGTTCCATCTGGCTGCAGCAAGAATCCTTTAATAAAATAATTTTCTTCACAGTAAAGTTTATTAAGATGACTTTTAATACTTTCAGCTACTTTCTTCCATTTGACGCCATCAGCTGGCTCATCAACTGCAACAGCGAGTTTAGCAGCAGCTTCAAGGGCTGCAATAACTGTAGAAACTGTATACGTAGATGTTAAAAACTTTTCTTCCCATAAATCATAGCTGGCGTGAGGCAGACCCGTTTGCTCATCTATAAATTTGCACATAAAGTTAGCACAGGGAACTACAAAAGTGTGATAAATGTTCTCTATGAAAGTCTTATCTTTGCTGGATTCATAATACTCGCCAATCATAAATATTGTCGATGCGGTTTCATCTTCTTGAATGGCCAGTTCTTTACTTCTTCCATGAATTAAAGGGTGCCATGTGCTGCCAATAGCTCTATCTGGCTGATACTTATGCATAAGATAACCGTCTTTATGCATTGTATCTCTAGCAAACTCGAAGAATAATTTGGCTTCAGCATAATGCCCGAGTCGTATTAGCGGCCATAAAGCATAGGCAGCATCCCTTGGCCAGCAATAACAGTAGTAGTCACGCCCGTAGTTAAAGATGCTAGAATCGCCGCTGGCGAGCACTGCTCCTCGTTCATCGCAGTGGGCTTTAATAATTAACAGACTCTTTTCTAGACTCTCTCTTTGAAACTCAGGAATCTCTACAGTCCCACCACCTAACCAGGCATGCCAGTGTTGGCGAACGTGCTGCAGTCGTTTCTCCATATCAACTCGCATAAACTCTAAATGAGTAGCTTGGGCATCAGACTGACTACTAGAAGCAATCACCCAGTAATCGAATACAGCGTCTTGTCCTCCTTCAATATCTTTTTGAAAGCGTATTACGCTATCCACTCCACCATGTTCTACTGCGTTACCTGATAGTTCGCCGTCTATAGCATCTAAGTAGGTGCCGGCTTTACCTTCAATCCCATAATTGCCAACCGCAAATTGATCAAAACTTTGTCCGTCTTGGTTCTTTCCAGCAATAAGTAGGCAATACCTACCCTTATAATCCAATAAGTAATTTTCGTCAGGTACATAAATTGCGGTATCGGCTCTTCCCGCTCTTGATATTTGAAATACCTGATGCATGAACAGTCTGACATTTCTAGATCTATCTTGTTCATTGGTTATCGTTATATGCCTAACTAGCGAATTGGTATCTATATCAATATAATCTTGGAGCAATAAAGTAAGTGCCAGTTCATTGGAATGCAACTTTATATTACTTAGCATGGCATCTGTTTCGAAAGTTACAAGAATATCCCAGCTTCCATCATCTGTCCACTTAAATTCATTGTCTACCCATACACCAATTTTATGTTGTGTACTTCTAGCAGTTGTTAAATTCTCTAGTCCAACATAAGGGTAGTAGAAGTCATGCACTAGACCATTTTCGTCTAAACCTACGAACAGTTGACCATTGCTAAGTACTACAGGTCTGCCCATAGCCCACCCTTTCTGATTATCATACGGCAAAGCCTTTTTCAGCTAGTCTAAACCGCAGGTCCCTAAAAGCATTCATATAATTCAGATATGCTTCATAAGGTGATTCATACGGGCTGAAATATGCGTGTATATCACCGTCATTAAACCATTTCGTACACATATAGTAAAAGTGGTCAGATGTTTGCAGCCTACGCCAATCATCAATTAGCGACAAGTCATTGCTGCTTAGTATGTCGTTTTCCATTGCGTATAGTCCAGTGATTGACGTTCCCTGCAAGGCATTACCCAGCCATGCTGAAAGATCTCTTTCCGTATCAGCCCAGGTAACTGTATTGGGCACATCTATGCTATCTTGCGACTCGAAAGTATCTATTGCTTCACTTACTGTCATAAAAGTATGGTTATCGTTAGCTAACCATTCCTTGGGTAAATGCTCTAAAAAGCCCAGTATTCCTGACTCATGCCACTGATGCTCTCCAAAAGTTTCATAGTCCATGAATAAATTAAAATTCGTGCCATTGGGATCTTCGCTTACCCAGTGAGAGAACTTATCTGCAGTAAGCGGATACTCGATCCAATCGCTATTGCCAAAGCGAAAGGCAATATCGTCACTCAATTTATAGTTCTTAAGTAAAAGCCTGATATTGTCCGTGTTTACAGGTCTATATACGTAGTTAGGGCTTCTCCAATCAAGTATCGGATCCCAACCCTCTGCTAGTATCCCCTTGAATCCAGCATTATTAGCCCACACAGCAAGTTCGTTGTTATATGCCAGTTCCGTATTTCTAAATACTCTTGGAGTCTGACCAAAAACTTCTTCAATTTTCCTCCTATGCATATCTACCTGCATTTCGAATTCCGGTCGGCTGTAGAAAAATGCCAAACTGTGATGATATGTTTCAGCTAGAATTTCAACTCTACCGGTAGAAACTAACTCTTGAAATGATGCCAGAGATTCTGGTGACCATTTCTGCATTTGCTCTATAACTGTACCTGTCATAGATAGGTTAATTTTAAATTCGGGGTATTTTTGAATTAAATCTAGCAAAGTTTTGTTAGTAGGAATATATGATTTCTCGGCAACTTTTTTTAAAATTCGTTCGTTACTAGTGTTGGAGTCAAACTCCGAATCAAAATAATTATGATTAGACCCAGTATCGTAAACAGTGTAATGCTTGACCCTATAAGGCTGATGCACATGCAGGTATAGGACTATAGCCTTGCTCATGCTACTGCTCCAATGGAGTGTGATTTATATAGTTCAACAACTTTCACACTTGCTTCATGCCAGGATAGCTTGTCGAATTCTTTATAAGAATTTATCCATAATTCGTCGCGCAGAGCATCACTTAGCATAACCCCGGATATTTTATTAGCCATTTCATCTATATCCCAAAAGTCGACCTTAAGGCAGTTTTTTAATACTTCGCTTATGCCCGATTGCTTACTTACTAACGCTGGCGTACCAAAACCAATTGCTTCCAGGGGAGTCAACCCGAACGGCTCAGAAATTGACGGCATGACAAAAAGATCACCGATTGAAAAAGTATCCCTCCAGTTTTTACCCCTTTGAAAGTCTGCAAACAGTACATTGTCGCCAATCCCCAGGTCTGCAGCTAGCTCAATAAGTTCGTTATATTGCTCACCGCTACCTACAATTAGAAAAATAGTTTTCGGTACTTTCTCAACTACTTTTTTCGCAGCATGTAGTAGATTAGGCAGTCCTTTCTGAACTGTCAATCTACCAACATTTACAACTACTCTATACCCATGCCTCTTCATTAGGGTTACGTACTTATAGGCATTTTCGCCTTCAAGTGTCTGTATATTGCTGACGTCAATACTGTTATGAATTACTTCTATTTTATCCGCAGGAATATCGTAATCTTCGATTATTGATCTTTTAGTACGCTCGCTGACGGCTATTATGCGGTCGGCCATATGAAAAGCAGTACTTTCAATTTCCATGACGAGCGGGTTACCAATTTTACTGCCGGCGCGATCAGATTCTACAGAGTGTACGTGTAGTATTATCGGCCATTTTTTATCTCTTTTTAGCCTAATAGCGGCGCTAAAAGTTAACCAGTCGTGGGCATGTACAATATCGTATTCATTAGCATCGGCAATTCTAGTGACGGCATGTTCATATAAACTCTGCTGATCATGCATGTCGAGCAAGTTATGTTTAGAATTTACCTGCAAAAAGTAATTGCTATCATAAGCCGACCCTGATAATAAAAAATCATCGACATCCTGATTAGTAGCGGAAGTAACTTTCATGAAATCTACTCCGTGGTCAGCTTCATAAGGGAGAATAAATTCTATGTCTATTTCACTTTTTTTTGAGAGAGCTTTACAGAGCTGGTAACAGGCTATTCCAAGTCCACCGCTGTTATAGGGGGGTAATTCCCACCCTAGCATCAATATCTTCATCACTCTCTTTTTTTTAATATATCTTATTTATTTTGTCCTATGTTAATTATAGGAGGTGGCTATTCTTAACACAAGCGTAATACTCTTGAATTTTAGCACGATAACGCAGCAGGTCAAAGGGATTTAGACTTTTTTATTATATTTGCTACATTCATTTGTAATCTTCAAGAATCTCTGTTTGTGCTTATGATATAGTCTGGTTATGAATTATCTTGGTTTACGTCATAAATATGAACGGCGGCAAGGTATAAAAAAACAACGAAAATCACCCTATACAATATTTCTAGATAGGCTTACTTTTATAGTTGGCGTAATAGGTCCTTTTACCGTTCTTCCTCAAATATATAGTATTTTTACTACTAAATCGGCCACCGGGGTTTCTCTGACAACTTGGGTTCTAATATTCATTGTGACGTTCCCATGGATCTTATACGGCATGGCTCACAAAGAGAAAAATATCATCGTAAGTTTTATATTATGGGAAATAGTCAACCTCGCAGTTGTGATAGGCGTATTGATCTACGGTTAAGTTTTAAACGTAAGCGCTATTGATAATTTTTCAAACAGGATCTATGCTTTAAGTAGCAAGATGAAATCTAAAGCATCAAATGCAAGCTTATCTAAACATGTCGCAATCCTTAGGATAATCTTTGGGCTGGTATGGGGAGTTGATGCGCTATTTAAATGGAGCAGCTCTTTCAGCGGCGGCTTTTTAGATCAAATTAAATCGGCGGCAGATGGACAGCCAACCTGGCTACATGGCTGGTTTAATTTCTGGATACATCTGTTGTCTCATAATCCTCATTTATTCGCTGTTATTGTTACCTTGGTAGAGACCCTTATTGCACTGGCTCTAATATTTGGTATTGCTCGTCGTGCAACTTACATATCGGCGGCGGTATTTAGCCTACTTATATGGACCATACCCGAGGGGTTTGGAGGGCCGTATAACGCAACTTCGACAGATATAGGTACAGGCATAATTTATGCAATTGTGTTTTTCTCGCTTTACGGCTTAGACAAACTTGCTATTAACAGTAGATACTCGCTAGATAACTACCTAGCAAAGAAATTGAGTTGGTGGCCACTTTTGTCTAACCCGTAGTTTTAAATTCTAGAAAACGTATTACTGGATCAAGCTAGATTGTGTTTATAGCTAATTTATGTTATAGTTATTTTATGACAAACGTCTCAACGTCACCTGTTATAGCTAGAAATCAAGCATACAATTTAATGTTTGGGAATACTCCTGATACGCTGACTTTTAGTGATGAATCTCTACTTACTCTTAGCGGTTTATGCCGCGCAACTAGAAGAAGCGGTGGACGTAGTGCTGAACTAGTAACGCAACTTGAACTTGTAAACAGCACCATAGATTCAGCTCTGAATTTAGGAGGACTATCTGATCAGGCAGATGTCCAGGAAAGTATAAAACGAGAAAATATAGCAACGGTCGTAAAAGGCATATTTCAGCAGTGGGAAATAGCTAGAAGCAGAGCAGGACAAGAACCACTTCTTGGGCTAGATGAAGATAAAGACAAAGCTCTAATCGAGCTTTCCTACCAACTAACAGAGGATGCTGTTAACGAAATAGGTATCTTTGATATTTCTCGAAAAAATGACCGAAACGGTTTTTCTAATCTTCTAGCATGTTGGGGTCCCGAATATATGAAAAGGTGGTTTGATGGCACAATTTTCAGAAAATGGGCAGCAGGTTTAAATATGGATCAACACGCTATCGCTGAGCTAGAAAGTACTATGAGCCCGCATATTCTGAAAAACATAGCAACAAAACGTCCAACAAATCCAATAGCTACTCTTGAGAAAATTAGACAAAATATTGATTCAGCACTCGGTGATGAAGCAATAGCCAAGGAGTTTGGAATTGAAGTTGATGAAGCTTCGTCTGTGGTAGCCAGAAATATAAGGATACATATTGCGGTGCATAATATTAATGATCCATTGGGCGCACTGAAGAGATTTAGAGAAAATGAAGATCCAGCATTTTTCTATCCAAACCTTGCAGAGGCATTAGGAACTACAGAGCGAGTTGTTAAATATTTGCTACCAACGAATATTCGACAATATTTTGCGCTTCATTATCCAACAGATCCTATAAAAGCTGCGGAAAAATGGGCTACGGAGCGTTTAGACAGTGGCATCAAAAGGGACAATGAACGCACAAGGAAACTAGGTACATTAGGATTAGCGGGAATAGAAATTGGTCAGAATAGTTAAATATTAACTGATTAATTATGGCAGGGGCACGAGGAATCGGACCTCGGTCTACGGTTTTGGAGACCGTTATATTAACCACTATACTATGCCCCTTAGTCTCGAGTTATTATGATAATTCATAAAACAGTTTTTGTCATCTGTTTACTCTTCCCAATTCAATAGATTTCTGCTATACATATATGAATATGTCTAAGATACAGCCGGTCAAACCTTTCTTATTAATGCTCTATGGTTATCCAGGTACAGGTAAAACTTATTTCTCAAGACAGTTCAGTGATAATGTTTTATGCGCTCACTTGCAGGCTGATAGAATTCGCAGCGAGCTATTTGAAAACCCCCGTTATGACAAGCAAGAGAATTCAATCGTTAATCACATTATGAATTACATGACCGAGGAATTCCTAGCCGCAGGAGTCAGCGTAATTTATGATTTAAATGCCTTGAGAAGTGGCCAGAGAAGAGTACTGCATGACCTAGCGCATAGGCTAAGAGCCCAGCCTTTAATAGTATGGTTCCAGATGGATGCCGACAGCGCTTTTGGAAGAAGCATTAAGAGAGACAGGCGTAGAGCCGACGATAAATACGCTGCTCAGTGGGATAGAACTACCTTCGAAACCCTAGTAAATCACATGCAGAATCCAAAATCTTCAGAAGGTTACGTAGTAGTTAGTGGTAAGCACTTATTCAATATGCAACTAAGTTCGGTAATAGCAAAGCTCAGACAACTTGGTGTTTTATCTACTGAAGACGCTAGTTCTAAAGTAATTAAACCGGGAATGGTTAACCTTATACCAAACGGACCGGGTAGGGTAGATCTAACAAGACGAAATATATCAATTCACTAAAATAAAACAAACAAATGGCATATAAAGAGTTCACTTTAGGCAACAATCTGCCAATTAAAATCTACAAGAAACGCACATCTAAAAGCCTTAGATTGTCTATAACGCATAGTGGCAGCGTTAAACTTACAATTCCGGCCTGGGCGTCATATAAAGCTGGCCTGGATTTTGCACGATCTAAAGAAGATTGGCTATCTAAACAAGTCCCAGCCCAAAATATACTCTCAGATAATTTACCTATAGGAAAAGCTCACCATCTTGTATTTTCCTACAGTGAAAAATCTACAAAACCAGCCAGCCGGATAGCTGGGAATAAAATAGTAATTACATTGCCCAGTGGCTACGCTATTAATGACACATTAGTTCAGGAAGTAGCCGCTAAAGCCTGCGTTCGGGCTCTTAGGAGTCAGGCGGAAAAACTTTTACCTCAACGACTGGATTACCTAGCTAGTAAATATAATTTTGAATATTCATCAGTAAGAATCAAAATGCTAAAAGGTAGATGGGGTAGCTGCGATCATCAAAAAAATATTGTTCTAAATCTATTTTTAATGCAGCTGCCGTGGGAAAACATAGATTATGTTTTACTGCATGAACTTACACATACAATAGTTTTGAAACATGGCCCAGATTTTTGGTCTTCCATGGAGAGAATTTTACCAAACGTTAAAGCCATAAAAAAAGAACTCAGAAAACATAAACCAGTCGTTAATGGAACGATAGTTCAAGCTGTGGCATAATAAGCCTATGCCGCTTAAGTTAAGTACTAGATTAACACCTAAACACGAGCAATTAGAACATCAGCGTCTAACAAGTCTAATAAATAGTATGGCAGATGCTGTAATTGCCGTTGATGAAAATTTAAAAATAGTTATCTATAACAGTGCGGCATTAAACATCCTTGACGTAAATAACATTAAATCTAATACGCCAATTGCTAGTCTTCTTAAACCTATTGACAAGGACAATCAGCCAATGGATATTGGCGAGATGATCAAAGCCTCCAAACTGCCATTTACGAACCGGGATTTAAGAGTTAAATACACCGACGGCAGCATTATTAACCTGTATACAAGCATAGCTCCAGTCCATTTAGGTTATGGAGCTAAAGGTGAGGGCGGCCACGTTATATTGCTGCGTGATATTACCAGAGAAAAATCTTTGGAAGAAGAAAGAGATGAATTTATAAGCGTAGTAAGCCACGAACTTAGAACACCTATTGCTATAGCTGAAGGAAATCTTAGTAACGCCCAGCTTATCGCTCAGAAAGCACTGGTTAGCGATACAATACAACAAACGTTAAACGAAGCGCACAAGCAAGTACTTTACTTGTCGGACATGATAAACGACTTATCAACGCTCAGTAGAGCCGAGCGCGGTGTACTAAATGTGAACGTAGAAGGAATAAATGTACATGAAATTGTCAACGACCTTATAAAAAGCTATGCACCAGAAGCAAAAAATAGAAGCCTGTATATTAAAAGTGAGATTGATCCTAAGCTCGAACTATTAAACTCCAGTAGGTTATACGTTAGGGAAATACTCCAAAACTTTATTACTAATGCACTTAAGTACACCACCCGAGGCGGTGTAACCGTCAGAGTTCATAACTATGAAAAGGGCATCTGTTTCCTAATCGAAGACACTGGTATCGGAATTAGCAAGGCCGATCAGGAAAGAGTATACGATAAATTTTTCAGATCAGAGGATTATAGAACTAGGCAGGCAAACGGGACGGGTCTGGGACTATATGTAACTCTAAAACTTGCTCACTTAATACACGCGGATTTGAAACTGGAATCTGAGCTTAATAAAGGCTCTGTTTTTTCAGTATATATTCCTAATTTGAAATAGCTATTTTATTTCTGGAAAATTCTTTGTAACTTTCATAACTGGCAGACATACATTTCTGCCTTTCCGCAATACAACTCGAAACTCATACAGCCACATCGAATAATTAAGTAGTACTATGTCATATAGAGCAGCGAAAGGTACTAACAATAAACCGATCAATCTAGAATTGTTAAAAGTGGTTTTTAAGACTAGCCAATAAAACAAACCAAGAACTAAAGCCGATAACGAACTTAAAATTATTAGCAATAGCGTCATTAATAACATGACTATAACAAATCTGACTTGACCTCTTAAGCGTGTACTGTTAAACTTGACAATATAAAGCCTACAAATAGTAGGTTTTTTGTTTGGGAAAAAGTGCGAAAAAAGATATTAATGAGGCATCATGGCTGACAGTAAACCAAAGACTACAAAAAAACGACTAGTTAAAAATCCAGAAACTTTTCGGGAGCGTGCTCTAAAATCTAACGCCGACAATGCTTCTAAAAGTACGAAATATAGCTCGTCTAGAAAAGTAGCTAGTAGTATTTTTAGACCAATAGAAAATGCGCTTAGAAGCATTTCGGAAATTAAAGCTTTAAGCTTTTTAAAAAGACCTCTCCGAATCCTAGGTAAAATCTTGCTTCCGGTTTATCTAAGAAACAGCTGGCGAGAATTAACTAAAGTTACTTGGCCTTCATGGAAGCAAAGCCGCCAACTAACATATGCAGTACTAATATTCGCCGTAATCTTTGGAGCAACAATCGCAGTAGTGGATTACGGATTAGATAAATTATTTAGAAACATATTATTAAAGTAAGAATTTGAGGCACAATTAATGACTACCAACAAACGTTACGACACATCAAAAAGATGGTACGCCATACACACATATAGCGGTTATGAAGAGAAAGTAGCTGAGAGTATTAGACAACGAGCTGAGAGTCTGGACATGAAGGATAAGATCTTCCAAGTGTTAGTACCTAAAGAAAAAATGATTGAAATTAAAAATGGTAAAAGACGAGTCGTAGAAAAGCGAATTTTCCAAGGCTACGTACTGGTGCAAATGAAGTTAAGCGAAGATGCTTGGTACATTGTGCGTAATACTCCATCCGTAACCGGCTTCGTAGGTAGCGGCACAGATCCAACTCCAATAGAGGAAGATGAAATAGAGAAAATACAGAAGCGAATGGGTCTAGAACAACCTAAGCACAAGATTGATTTCAATATTGGCGAAGTCGTGAATATTATTGACGGACCATTTAAAGGTTTTGACGGTAGTATTAATGAGATAGATCCTGCAAAGGGTAAACTTAAAGTACTCGTTAATATGTTCGGAAGAGAAACACCAGTAGAATTAGACGGACTTCAAGTAAAAAGAGTTTAGATACTTTAAGTTCAAGGGCATGAATGTTAAGTTAATGTTAATGTCTAATAGTAGAATAGGTTCTCCCCCAATCGATTATGAGCAGCATCCAGATTTCTTTGGACCTCTTCCATATGATCAGGAAAAAGATTTTGGTCCTCCTCGGACCATACACCCGGTTGAGACATGTCAATCAATTGATCAGAATATTGAACGAGGCAACACAAATATGCCTAGACTTGCGGGAGCACTGGTCGTTATGGCTTCTATAGCAGTTAGTTTTCTAGCAATAAACGCCTTAAATAAGGGCCAGTACAGCAAGGAAGAGGGAGGTAGTAGAGCATCTGATCCAGTTCAGTTAATATATGCGTCTCAACCTCCTCATGTGCTACCTATAAATGTCCAAAAGTTGTACGACAGCGTATTAAAAGTTAACAGCGGCGGTTCTAGTGGTAGTGGAGTGAAAGTAGGTCCCGATCTGGCCTTCACTGCTGGACATATGGTAATGCCCGATGGTAGTGGTCACCCTTCTGCTTCCATATGTAACTTTAGCTTAAATATTGATAATGTAACCTCTGATTTATCACAGGATGACACTGTAGCTAACTGGTACGGCGATTACGCTGGTCCGTACACATTTACCAATCCAGATTTTGCTTTACTAAGAATAGCTCAACCGGACCCCAACTTTGATAGTTTGCCCACTTCTCCAGTTGCCAGCACTAGTCCTAAGCGCGGTGATCTAGCATATTTTATAAACTATGAAACTAATTCTTCGCACACTATAACTAGATACCCAAGTCTGCCTGATAACCCATCACTTTCTTATGATAGTTCTTTTATACCGCATGCTGCAGAGTACGCCAGCGTAGTGTTGAGCACCAGTAATGGTCAAATTGTTACTGTAGGGGGCTTACGCGGATATGGTCCCGCAAAAGACCGAGAAAGTAGTTCATACCCCGGATCAAGCGGAGGGCCAGTATATAATTCTCAGGGCGGACTAGAGGGAATAAACGTCGACGTCTCAAAACATAAAGAATCGGTTGGCACTGTAGCTGAAGAATACGGAATCAGACTGCCTTTAGCCACTAGTCACATGGTGATGTTATCTTACGTGCAACCTATCAGCCAAAGCCTACTGAGTAGCGCCGAGCAATCTCTTGGTGCAAATCTCCAATGTAATCCCTAGACAACAGAGGTGATTTATAGTAATATAGATCAGTTGCGCACTTCTGTCTTAATTAATAAAGAAAGGGAAGGAGAAGCTTGAGCAATTGCTCGCTTCGAAAATATCTATGGCTAAAGTAGTTAAAGCAAACCTAAAAATGAAAATCCGTGCTGGTCAGGCTAGTGCTGCACCTCCTGTAGGAAGCACCCTCGGTCAGTATGGTGTAAACATGATGGACTTTATAAATCCATTTAATGAAGCCACTAAAGAAATGCAGGGCTCTGAAGTCACGACTCATATTACTATTTATGATGACCGCAGCATGGACTTTCGAGTAGTCGGAGCACCGACTGATGACCTTATTAGATCTAAGCTGGGTGTTAAAAAAGGATCTGGAAAGCCAAACAGCGAGAAACTGGACAAGAAATTATCCCAGCAAGCGCTTACTGAAATTGCCGAAACTAAGGCAAACGACATGAATACCGACGATATTGAAGCCGTTAAGAAGATGGTCGCCGGTACTGCTCGCAGCATGGGCGTTGAAGTAGAAGCATAATTTAACAATAAATTTGTGGGAGTCTAATTTTAGACGATTGCACCACGAAAGGATTATATATATGGCAGAGCCCAAGAAAAAAGCTACTACAGCTAAAAAGGCTGTAACTAAGAAGAAAGAAGAACCAGTTGTTACGAAAGCCGAAAAAGATACTTCGGTGGCCGTTAATGAAGAGGGAAATGTAGAACAAATTGCTGACTCGCCTGAACCTACCGTTGCTAAAGCGGGCAAACGCAGTCCTAAAGCTCTAAAAGAAGAAGCGGAAAAAGCGGCTAAGGAAGAGCGTAAAGCAGCTAAAGCTGACGAATCTTCTGTAGTAGCTAAACCAGTTAAAAAAATTAGAACCAGACTGGAAAGGCGTGGCAAACACTACCGTAAAAGTTCGGAGCTACTGGAGATTGGAAAAATTTATCCGCTTGCAGAAGCTGTCAGTTTGGCTAAAAAGACTTCTCATGTAAAATTTGATGCCAGCATAGAGCTGCACGTTAATTTGGGAGTTGACCCTAAACATGCCGATCAAAACGTACGAGATATAGTTGTTTTACCAGCTGGTACTGGTAAAAAAGTAAGAGTTGCAGTTTTAACTGACGACACTGTGACGGCCGAAAAAGCCGGAGCAGATATTGCAGGGACAGATGCACTACTAAATCAAATAGATAAAGGTGAGCTTAATTTTGATGTCCTTATTTCTACGCCTCAACTTATGTCACGACTGGGCAAATACGCTAGGGTTTTAGGCCCCCGAGGACTGATGCCTAACCCTAAAAGTGGTACTGTCACAGCCGATATCGTTAAAGGCATAACTGATGCAAAAGCCGGAAGAGTAGAGTACCGAGTTGATTCTACGGGCATTGTCCACCTTGGACTTGGTAAGGTAAGTTTTACTGAACCGCAAATCCTGGATAATGTAAAAGCCGTTCTTGCTAGCATTTCCAGCAATAAACCTCAGAACGTAAAAGGAAACTACTTTAAATCAGTACATCTTTCTACTTCTATGGGTCCATCAGTAACAGTAGATCTTTCTACTATAAATTAATCTTAATTTAATACTGCTTCGTGGCATACTATAACCCATGAGTTCTAGCCAAAAAACTATTCCAGGTGGACTGTTAATTGCCTTTGATGGAATTGATGGCTGCGGCAAAACAACTCAGCTTAACTTAGTGGCTAAAGAGTTATCTACTCAAAACTATCAAGTATATAAAACAAGAAACTTAGGTGGTTCACCTATTGGTGAAGAGTTAAGAAGTGCACTGCTAAAAACAGTAAGCCGTCCGCCACTAACTGATCTTTACGTATCCGCAGCTATTCAGGAGGCGTTAATTGAACCTATCAATAATGAAAGAGCTAAAGGTTCTATTATTCTTCTTGATAGAAGCCCGCTAAGCTTAGTCGCTTATCAAAGTTTCGGCAGCGGAGTTAGTGAAGAGCTTGGCTGGAAGTTTGCCGATAGTGGAATTGAAAAGTTAAATCCTGACCTTATTTTTGTATATGACATTGATCCTAATGTGGCTATTGAACGAGCCAGAAACCATTCTGGCGCAGCCGACTACTTCGAAGAAAAGCCTATTGAATACTTTGATAAAGTAAGCAATGGCTTCAACAGTGCCGCTGAAAGATATTCAGCAGTAGCAATAGACGCAAACACAACGATTGAAAACCTATACGCTCTAACAATTGGTAAAGTTAACGAACTATTAGCTTTAATCTAGTTAAGAGATTAATCAGTTTTTAACAACTTTACTCATGCACCTCGTAAGAGCAGTCATGGTGCGGGAAAAACCCCTTATTCCACCCTTATATACTACGTATTTATCATGCCACTCTGGATCGTATTTAGATTTAAATCTATAAATACCACTAAATGAATAAAACCTATCGCCATTAGAGTAAGCAAATTTAAGTACATTATCTAGGATTGACTGTTTCTCATTATCTTCCTCATCAAGTCCTGCAAGTGCGCTGAGTCCCATGTTAAGGCGCTTAAAGCCCTTTGTACCTAAATCGTCCATGAGATTCATAAGTAAATAATCCGTGACGTTACTGAGGCTCTTATTTGACTGACGAAGTAAGTCATAAGTTGCTTCCTCTTTATCAAAATCTGCCGGAACAGTATTAGTAAAAGCCTGAATCGTGCCCGCGGCATCACGGGCAATAGCAATCTGGCACTGCTGCATGTATTCAGGCGTATAATATCCCATGGCGAAACCCCGTTCGGACCTACCGCCTTTACTAAGCCAATCATCAGAAATAGCCGTCAATCTATCTATAACTGCCTGGTGATGTGGTGGTTCTAAAAGCTCAAACTTATAATCCTGCTTATTAAACTTATTAAGTATTTGCCGGAAATATTTACTATCTCGCAGTTCGCTATTAAATTTTTCAATGTCCACAACTGCTTCTTGCCCCAGTTTCTGACAGCTAAATCCTTTATCTTCATAAATTGGAATATATGTGTCTGATGTATGTATAAATGCCGGTAACCAGTCGTTATTGAAACATAAATTCATAAAACCAGATAACAGATCCTTATATCTCTGCTTATTGCCAATGGGATCACTTAAACAAAGTGCAACACCGTGGTAAACATGAAAAGCCAATCCGCTCTGACCGCTTTCATCAAAATAATACTGTTTGTCATGCGGCCATACTTTAAAAAATTCCTCGCTTTCTGCTCCGTAATCATGAAGCAGCGAGGAAAGTTTTTCCCTAGCCAGACTTTGATCTGTAAAACGAGACCGGAGTGGCTGAAACAAAGAAAATGCGGCGTAAATTAAAGCCATAAGACTAATAAAGCTCAGGGAATCTACAAAAACGCGGGCCCGCCGCGTATAAGGGTGAATTGGCTTATTGGTGGTTAGGTTGAACTGGTCAACGGTATAGTGCAAGCCAGTTTGCCAGCCTATTTCCTGATGAAAATCCTTAGTATCAAGCAGCTCAAAACCTGCAACGCCGTAAATTATGGTAACGCTCATTAGGATCAGAATAATCCTGAGCGCAAACCGAAATCCTTGTATATCGCTTTTTACAATAAACAGCTTTCTAAAAGTAAACAAAAATATCAGGATAATGATTGGTAGCAGAATTGACCGAATAAAATATATACCGCTCATACGGTCATCTAGTCTCCCGAAAAATGTCGTTATGCCTATTCCTAGATATAAAACAAAGGCAATAACTGAGACTAACCACGCCGTACGCTTTCGTCTTCTTAGTAGAGTACTTAAGTAAATTACGCTAATTCCAATAAGTATCGGTAAATCAATGAAAAGGCTAGTTATATGCGATAATCTGTGCGAAAAAATTTGTACATATAGCGTGCCGGCAATATTGTATATGCCGTAGGCGCCTACTAGGAAACTTACGAAATATACTGCAGAATCACGGTGTACACGTAACTGTCGATTCAGGAATTTGCTCTTCACCATTTACTACATTGTACTAAATTATTTAATTAAGCTTTAGCGTAAAGTTATGTTACTAACATCTATTTGCGTAAAAATCACATTATTATTATGCTTGCCTTATTTGCTCTCCCTAAACTAAAATATATGTAATAGCTACTCGGGGAAGAGGTTAAAGTAATGGCAGTTTATAGTAACAAACAGATAAGACAGGCAATAGACGAAGGACATATCCTTTGTCATCCGTTTGAGCCGAAGCATGTTTCTCACGCTAGTCTAGATGTTACTCTCGGTTATTACTATTACCGAATAGAGCGAATGAACGAGAGAACTATATACAACCCGTTCGACCAGGAAGACGTAGAAAGATACTTTGATGGGCCATATAAGGCCATGAAACACGGCGAATGGTGTAGACTGAACGGTTTTGAGCCAGTTAACAATATCCCGCTTGATCATCCAGTAATAAGTCTTAAGCCGCGTGAACGAATACTGGCACACACCCATGAGTTTTTTGGTATTAAACCACCTGGTGCTTACGAAGTTAAATCCCGCTCTAGCTGGGGCAGAAACGGCGTTGCTGTTTGTTTTGACGCCGGCTGGGTAGATCCCGGGTATATTAACCGGCTGACACTCGAAATATATAACCTGAATGAACGCGAAACCGTGCTTTTGCCTGTTGGCGAGCGCATTGCTCAGGCCATTTTCTTGGAAACCGGTGAAGTGGAAGGTAGCTATGGGACTGGCCGAAATGACGGATTTAGCGGCAAATACCAGACCGGAGATGATATAGAAACTATAATTAAAACTTGGTCGCCAGATATGATGCTACCTAAAGCTTACCGTGACACCAGAGAGATGCCAAAGAAAATTGAGGGTATGGCATATGAATAGAGGCAAATATATTGTTGTTGAAGGTCCTGAAGGAGTAGGAAAAACTACTCAGCTTCAAGAACTTACGAGGCGCATGCAGGCTGCAGGATTACCAGTCAGATGTTTAAGAGAGCCAGATAGTCAAAGCGACCTTACGGCGCGAGCGATTCGTCAGTTAACCCAAGATCCGCGTTATCCAATGAATACCAGGACTGAAGTACTCTTATATAACGCGGCGCGCTCTCAGAGTTTAGAAATAATAAAACAAAGCGTTGAGCACGGGGTAACATGCCTAGTAGATCGTAACTACCTAACTACTTTAGCTATTCAATATTACGGTCGCGGCGATGTTCCTGACTACAACACTATAAATAACATTATTAGCTTTGCTGTCGACGGATTTGAGCCTGATCTGTGCATCGTTTTAGATGCCCCTGTAAACATTTTAAAGTCCAGGCTGCAGAAAAGAAAAAGCGGCGAGCGATTCGATAACTTAGATGAAGCATTTTTAGAAAGAGTTAGGGCCGGATATTTGTGGGAAGCCAAACAAAGAAAACTTCCGGTAGTGTTTGCAACAAGCGCACAAAACGAAGTTGCTGATCAAATATGGAAGCTAGTTTCCGGCGAACTAGCAATTAGAAGTAAAGCCGAACCGTCACCAGTTGAACCCCCCGTATCAGTCAAGCAAGTAATTGAGCAGAAACAACTAGGTGCTAAAGAAGCTAAGCCTGACAATACTAATATTGACTACGTTAAAAAAACAGAAGACGGCAAATTTGAGATAACTGAAGCCGGCAAAGAATATTTAAATGAAACAGTTACTGACAGCGAAGGTAATGTTTATAGTTTTAAAGATAAATTAAGCCCTGTAACCATTGCTGCAGCAATGGCTAGGCTTAGTCGCCGCGGCGACGATATGCGGATAACCCTTTTAGATGAATTCGCCGGCAAAATAGATAAGGATGCACAGCTACTTCAAAGAGTTATTACGGCTTACGGAGACGACTCTGTTCAGCAACTAGGCGGAATACATGTAGTAGTTGAGAACGCTTCCAACTTGCTTACTAAAAAACTGGAGTGGGGAAGATTAGCAGCCTATCTAGAACAATCCACGCGCTATATATATTTTGATCACACTGACAGCGAAGGAAAATATAAGTACTACACACCTGCGCATTTCAAGGGAGCTATTAAAAAGCAGTATGAGCAGGATTTAGATAATATATTTGAAATATATTCTGATATGGTAAGAGCCCTCACAGATTATGTGCGCAAAAACTCAGATACACCTGAGAAAGATAGAGACATAGCCTGGAAGGGCGCAACCAGAGCTCAAGCTTGTGATGCTGCCCGAGCTGTGCTACCGGTTGCTACTAAATCTACCGTTGGCATATTTGGTTCCGGGCAAGCTATAGAAAGTTTAATCATGCACCTCATGAGCGATGAGCTTCCTGAAGCCATAGAGACCGGACAAGCTCTTCTAGATCAAGCCCGTAAAATTATTCCAATGTACTTGGAACGAGCGGATAAACCAGAACGAGGCGGAGCAATGATTGCTTACAGGGCAAATACATTTAAGGCTGTTAAAGATCTGGCTAAAAAGAATTTGCCGGATAATCACTCGTCAAGAACAGATACTTCGGCGACCCTCATAGATTATTGGCCAAAGAACGAGATGCTTCTTGTTCCGGATATGCTTTATGAGCACAGCAGCCTGTCACTCGATGAGCTGCAAACTACGGTAAGTTCCTGGCCATATGACAAAAAGATGGAAGTCTTTAAAGCATATATGGGCGAGCGGTTAAACCGACGTCACAAACCAGGAAGGGCCTTAGAAAAAGCTCATTATAGCTGGGACATAATTTGTGATTACGGCATATTTAGGGATTTGCAGCGACATAGAATGGTTGACGACATGAACTGGCAGC
>PLYP01000009.1:71100-71223 GCA_003153395.1 Candidatus Saccharimonadota bacterium | reverse complement strand
TGACCCCGTAACGACTTGATCTATATAGATCAGATGGGAATTACAATCGTAGATTTACGAAAATATATGGTTCCCATAACACGCCGCCCCCTTTAAATAGGGTGAAGATATAGTCTGCGCCAT
>PLYP01000009.1:0-71016 GCA_003153395.1 Candidatus Saccharimonadota bacterium | reverse complement strand
TAATAGAGGCATTGACTTTTTACGAACCATGAGTCGCACCTATTATGGGTGTGTCTCATGGTTAGCAATTGGCTAGTTATTGGTGCTCATCAGCACGAATTACGTTTGTCATATTTGCTAAGAATCATTTCTTTATCTGTGCTATGAATAACCACTATGGTCATCAAATAGGTTTCATAAATTTGTGAGTCCTATTTGGTGCCCATAGCCCGAGGGNNGAAAATAGCACGGTGCCAAATTATATAAAAGCCATCCGAAAGGGTGGCTTTTATCTTTTATAAGCATAATAACTACGCGATAATTTTTACAGACCAATTTCAGCTTTAAGTATTAATATAATAGAAGTTCGGCGAAATATATAATCACTAAACCGCGTCGAACAAGGAGGGTATAAATCATATGGCAGGAACTGCTAAAGGCGGAAGATTAGCCGCTGAGAAGAATAAAAAGGTGCATGGCGTAGATTTTTATAAAAGGATAGGCTCCATAGGGGGTCAAAACGGTCGCACCGGTGGATTCTTTGCAAATCGTGATCTAGCTAGATCCGCAGGAGCTTTAGGCGGTCGTAAAAGTCGGCGAAGTTAAAGCGCACAGATTAAACATTAGTTTGTTGACACGCAAGCAATAGCGTGATATTATAGCTTTAATTTCGAAGAGAAATAAGAGGGTTGTCCCATCAAGGGCATCCCTCTTTATTTTATTCGAGAGGCTAAGTATAAATTAAGGAGCATAAACCTATGGCAGGTACTAAAGCAGGCGGACAAGCAGCCGCAGCAACCAATAAGAAAAAATATGGCAGTGATTTCTATGCCAAAATCGGTTCTAAAGGCGGACGTTTAGGTCGTACCGGTGGATTCTATGCTAACCGTGAACTAGCTCGAAAAGCTGGTGCAGTAGGTGGTAGAATTAGCCGACGTTCTAAGAAAACTACTTAATTAAAGTAGTAATACGAAAATAGCTCCTATAAATATAGGGGCTATTTTTTATTGGAGATCTGTTTGAAGTCTAAATACGGGCACTTGAGATACTCCCTTAGTGCTCCTATAGGACCTACAAAATAAGCTTGAAGTAACGCGCCATTTGGTGTGGCAATTAAAACATCGATAGTGGACAAAATCCCCCTGTTGTAAACACTTGGTTGTACATGTGGGGCAGATACTTCTTTTATACAGCCAGTCTCTGTATGTATCTAGGCAGTCCTGAATATGTTCCTCATCTATTACGATTTTAAGCTTACTGCTCAAGTATCTAGCTTTTTCCCATGCTTCTATCTCTAAACGTAGTAGTTCGAAGTCGGATTTGTATGTCTTATGTTTCAGTAAAGCATGTCCTGTTTCGTGTAATAGGGACCATACTGCGCGATTTCCCATAGCGTCTTTTTTATAGAAGATCTCGTTTGTTTCTGGTGACCAACAAAATTGACTACCTACTTTATAATTTAGGTTTGGAAATTCAGACGTGATTTTAGTTATGATATTTTTCATGATTAAAATGCTGTTTAGCTATATCATAACATCCATATATTACTGCGTCATCAGGTCTTTGAGCTTTTATCATCTTAGGCAGTTTGACTAAAGGGATTTTATAATTTTCAATGTCTTCTTTAAGGTATATTTCAAACTTTTCAAAATAATTGCCAACTCCGCCGCCAATAACTATTACGTCCGGCTGCATAATAGCGATAAGATGAATAAACCCCTTCGCTAAGTCCCTGCTAATTATTTTCCAAGTTTGTTGATCGTTAATATCTTTAGCTTGTTTACCAAACCTCTCAACAATGGCATGTCCACTTGCAAAGTCTTCCCATGATACTAGCTTACCTTTATGCTCTAGTAGCATTGGCTTACCGCCAGCGTCTCCTACAGACGTATCAATTACTCCATTTACAACTAGGCCAAAGCCTATGCCGGTGCTTACCGTAACATATAGTACTTTCTTATATTTATCTTTAAGTAACATAGATTCTGATAAAGCTGCCAGCTTGGCGTCATTTTCTATTACAAGCGGACATCCGCAAAGAAGTTCGGCGTCGTGTTGTATGGGAACGTTTCGCCAAGGAAGATTACTCGAATTAACTATTCGACCATGCTTACGATCCGTTCTAGGGCCTGTTACCGCTACTGCACCAGCTTTAAAATCGTGCATCCCCAAGCTATTAATGGCTTTTTTTAAGTCTAATAAAAACTCTGAGTAGTTTGGATTTGTTGGGAATTTAATTTTTTCATGAATTACACCATTTTCATTTAAAACCGCTACGAGGGTTTTAGTCCCACCTATGTCTATTCCCACGTACATAAGACGTAGTGTACCACCTATGGGAGCTTTACTTAAAGTGTTTTGTTAGATACAATTATATTAATCTTACAGTCAGCAAATTAACTGGGTCTAAGTGAAAAACGGACAGGTGTAAATTTAAACCATTGTTTGTTGCTATAAGAAATACATTTGAAGGAGGCATGAATAGCATGTCAGCGACAGTTACTATGGACGAACTGCTAGCAAGCAGTAAAATAGATAGTTTGAAAACTGGTGAGGTCATTGAAGGCAGCATCACAGAAGTTAAAAAGAACGAAGTCTGGGTCGATCTCGGAGCATTAGGTGTTGGGGTTGTACTTAGACGAGAAATTGGGCATGGCCAAGCGCTAGAAGAAGGTCAAAAGATTACAGTAAGCGTTATTGATCCAGAGATGGATGAAGGATACGCTCTGTTAAGCATGAAGCGTGCCGTAAAGGACCGTGGATGGGATGAATTGCAGCGCGTACATGAAGCATCGGAAATTATAGAAATTATGCCATATGACGCGAATCGTGGCGGTTTATTAGTTGAACTTGAAGGCATAAGAGGTTTTTTACCAGTATCTCAACTTGCAGCTGGACATTATCCTAGAGTTTCAGGCGCAGATAAGGATGAAATACTTCAAAAACTTCACTCACTTGTTAATCGACCACTGAGAGTAAGAATACTTGATGTTAGTAGGAAAGATAATAAACTAATTTTTTCTGAGAAAGAAGCAGTCAAGGATGACACTCAAGCTAGATTCAGCGAACTTCATGTGGGTGATGTCATCGAAGGTATAGTAACCGGTGTTATCGATTTTGGTGCATTTGTGAACGTTGATGGAATAGAAGGCCTTATACATATTTCTGAAATTTCTTGGGAACGTGTAGATAACCCAAGAAACTACGTAAAAGTAGGTGAAACAATTAAAGCTAAAATTATTGCTATAGATAAGGATAGATTGTCATTAAGCCTTAAGCAAATGAGTGAAGACCCATGGCTTGAGCAGGTCAAGGCATTTAAAAAAGGTGATGTTCTTGAAGGTAAGGTCACTAGAATTACACCTTTTGGAGCATTTGTTCAGATAAGTCCAAGTGTAGAAGCTTTAGTGCATGTTTCAGAAATGAGCGATGATGAAGCAGTAGATCCAGAAAAACTTTTCCAGTTAAACGAGAAAAAAGAGTTTAAGGTATTAGATATAGATACCGAGAATCGCAAGATTGCGTTGAGCTTAAAAGAAGCTAAACCAAAAGCAACTAAAGCTAAAGCTAAACCTAAAAAACAAGATGCAAAAGAATAATTAGGCAGCCCCTTATTATGGGGGCAGGAAGGAGCCGGCGACAGTGTCAGAAGATACAGCAGAAGCTACAACAATAGAAATAGAAGATATGATAACCGTCGGCACCTTAGCCGATCGTTTATCTATACCTGTAACAAGGTTAATTGGCGAACTTATGAAGAACGGAGTAATGGCTACCGTTAATGAGCGTATTGATTTCGATACTGCTCAGATTATAGTTGAGGAATTAGAGCTAGGTATTAATATTACAAAAAAAGTTACTGCAGAGAATACTATTCCCGTAAGGTCTAAGCCCGTATCTAGTGACAAAGCAAAGGCCCGGCCTCCTGTTGTGGCAGTTATGGGACATGTAGATCACGGTAAAACTAGCTTATTAGATGCTATACGGGGTGCTGATGTAGTTAAAGGTGAAGCAGGCGGTATAACCCAGCATATCTCTGCTTACCAGATAGAGCATAATAAAAGAATTATTACTTTTTTGGACACACCAGGCCATGAAGCATTTGCTGCTATTAGAGAACACGGCGCATTACTTACCGACATCGTCATTATAGTTGTTGCCGCTGATGATGGGATAAAGCCTCAAACCGTAGAAGCCATAAGGTTCGCAAAAAAAGCCGGTGTTAAAATCATAGTTGCCGTTAATAAAATAGATAAAGAAGGCGCGGATATTAATAGGGTAAAGCAGCAATTGTCAGAAAACGACGTTCTTATTGAAGAGTGGGGAGGAGATACAGTAGCCCTCCCTGTTTCTGCTAAAACTAAAGAGGGTATCCCAGCTTTACTAGATATGATTCTGCTTGTGACAGATATAGAAGAACTTAAAGCAGATTTTGACGTTCCTGCCCAGGGATTAGTCATAGAGGCGCATGTTGAACAGGGAAGAGGCCCTGTTGCTCAAGCATTAATTGAAGAGGGAAAACTAAAAGCCGGAGACTTTATTGTTGCTGGCAGCTCATATGCAAAAGTAAGAAACCTAGAGTCAACAGACGGTAAGCCGATTAAAGAAGGCACACCATCCATGCCAGTAATAATTACTGGTTTTAAGACATTGCCGCAATTTGGTGATGAATTTAAAGTAGTTGGAAATGAAAAAGAAGCCAGAAATGCGTCTGAGAAAACAGCTGAAGAGAAAAATACCAGAGACGGTCGAATGGATATCGGTAGCAATGAACTGATTAGACTAATAAATCGAGATAAAAAACTACAAGAGCTGAATATTATAATTAAAGCAGATGTTCAAGGGTCATTAACTTCAGTAATTGACAGCTTAAAAGCAATGGACACAGAAGAAGTTGCTGTAAGAGTCGTTGGCGCAGGAGTAGGTCCAGTAAGTGAAAATGATCTATACCTTGCTCATATAAGTAATGCCATCATATATGGATTTAACGTTGAGATACCGGCTAGTAGTAAACAGCAAGCAAACAGAGACAAAGTTAGAGTTCGGTTATATAAAGTTATATATGAGCTTATAGATGATGTAAAAGAAGAACTTTCGGATCTTCTAATACCTGAAATAGTGGAAACAGAGCTCGGTAGGTTAATTGTTAAAGGAATCTTTAAAACAACTAAAACGGAAATAATCTGCGGTGGCGAGGTTACAAAAGGTAAGATTTCCGCTCCAGCCTTAGCGAGAGTAATGAGAAACGACGAAGTGCTAGGTGAAATTGAAGTCACAGGAGTAAGAAGAGGGCCAGTAGAAGCTAAAGAAGTAATAGAGGGCGAAATGTGTGGCTTAAGCCTAAAAACTACTAAAAGAATTGAACTAATGGAGAATGATAAAATTGAGGTTTTTGCACGCGAAACCGTGCAGCGCAAGCTATAATATAACCTTAGAATGCTACAATAAGTATTAATTAAGGAAATAATAAATGCTAAGAATTGACAATACCTTATTGCAGGAAGTTGGTCTAGGTACATTACCGGACAGTGAGAAGAATAGCTTATTAAAGCATATTTATGAGACCCTGGAGATGAGGGTAGGTGTTCGTCTTGCTGATCAGATGACGAACGAGCAACTAGATGAATTTGAGAGATATTTTGAAGCTAAAGATGATGCTGGAGCATTCAAATGGCTTGAAACCAACTTTCCAAATTATAAGGACATAGTCCAAGAAGAGTTTGATAAATTAAAGGCTGAAGTAACACAATCGGCCCCTCAAATACTAACTACTAGCCAGGCAACCTCAGCTCAGCAACAAGGTTCACTACCGACTGCTCAACCACCTGAAGCAGCCAACCAACAGCCGCAGAAGGCGAATACACCAACGCCGCCAGTACCAGAACAGCATCAGTCAGAAGTTAATCCTTCACCACAAGCTTCTAACGAGAGTGATTCAAATCCTATTACTCAGGATACAGAAGATAATACTGAGCCAGGTAATTTGCCTCCATACCCCAGCGAACAACCTCCAGCAGGTCCTTCGGCCTCTTAGAACGGGTTAGTTTAAAGTATCAGATGGATAATTTATACCCTGATAAGAATTCAGTAGAAGTCATTTCTTTTTTACCTTGGGGGATAAGTTTTTCAATTACTAAAATGTCTTTTTTTGTGTAAATTCCAAGCTGTTTACCCTCAAGAAATATTTGACCAGGCACACCATTTCCTACTATTACATGTGCTTTTGTAATAATTATTTGTTTGCCACCTAATTTCGTAAAACTTCTAGGCCATTCATAAAAGGCTCGAATTTCTCTTTCGAGCACTTGAGCCGGCTTATTCCAGTTAAGTAGCCCATCTTGTTTAACAAGCTTTTTTGAATAAGTCGCTTTACCTGATTGTGGCTTTACTTCAATTTTACCGTCTATATATGCTGGCAAAGTGTCTCGAAGTAATTCATGACTAAGATCTATAAGATCTTTGGTCAAGCTCAAAGTAGTGGAGCCTTCCGTTAAGGGCAGTGTTCTTTGAGCTAGTAATGGCCCTTCATCTAGTTTTTCAACTATTTTCATTAGACTTATTCCGCTTACTGTGTCTCCTGATAAAATAGCAAAACTAATCGGATCAGGGCCCCTCCACACAGGAAGTAAAGAGAAATGACTATTTATTATTCCTAAAGGAAAATAATTTATAACTGTTTTGTCTATAATTATTCCATAGTCAATTACGACGCCAATCTTACTTTTGACAGGTTTATTTTTAAATAAGTCTACTAGTTCAATCTTTGATCTAGGCGTAAACGTCTTAAGACCCAACTCGTCAGTAACTTGAAGAACAGGAAATGGATATTTATGATGTTCGGGACGGGGCTTGGTTATAACTGCCTCTATATTAAAATCTTCAGCTAATTTTGCTAGTGATTTAGCTGCGACTGGTCCGCTACCAAAGAATACTATCGTTTCGAACATCTTTTTCATAATCGATTGGCTCCAATTTCCCATCCTCTGCTAGTTTAAAAAAAGCATCTTCTTTATTTTTTATACGATCTATAAACAATAAGCCTTCGCAATGATCAATTTCGTGCTGAAATATTCTTGCTAGAAAACCTTCTGCTGTAACACGAAAAATTTTGCCTTCGGTATTTAATGCTTTGACTTTGACTTTGGTGTACCGGGGCACACGTCCGTATATATTTGGAACACTTAAACATCCTTCGAAATCCACGACTTGTTCACCCTCATACTTCGTTATTTGCGGATTTATAAAAGCTGTAAAGGTGTGGTCTTGCTTGTTATCATAGTTATTTCGTACAACAACTATTTTATATGGTCTATCAACTTGTATTGCCGCTAGTGCTACTCCGACCTCGTGTTTTCTACTCACATCCCAGCTGATGGTTGCGGCTTGCATATCCTCAATGACCTTTATTATTTCAGGCGTAATTACACCTATACGCTTAGATTTAAGCCTAAGATGATTGTTAGGTAATGAAATTATATCTTCTTTAGTCATAGCTACTTAAGTCTAGAGTATACCTCAACCATCAGAGGAGATCCACAGGATCAATATCTGAATGAAAATTTGCAGGAAGTTCACGTACTATTTTTACGAGCCGACTTCTATCGGTAGATTTAACAACAACTTGCCATTGATATTTTCCTTGATAACGTTCTTGAAATGACGGTGCTGGCCCCTCAACTTTAACTTTAGTGTTGTTATTAATAATATCTGTTTTTAAATTATCCATGGCTTTCTCGACAGCCGATAAAGACGAACGCCGTGTCGTAATTTTTAATAAATAGCAATAAGGAGGAAATAGGAATTGTTTGCGGCTCTTGATTTCATTATCGTAAAAACCGGAATAATCTTCTTCAATTGCAAATTTAATAATAGGGTGATCAGGGTGATAAGTTTGAATAACTGCATGTCCGGCAACATGACCTCTACCAATTCGTCCTAATACTTGATTGATTAATTGAAATGTTCGTTCTTGAGCAGTGTAATCAGGGATATATAAGCTGGTATCTGCTAAAAGTATACCTACAGTACTTAAGCGTGGAAGATCTAATCCCTTAGCCAATATTTGGGTACCTATTAATATGTCTATATCTCCATTTTTTGCAGCCAAATAATTTTGTTCAAAGCTGTCAGCTTTTAAGTTATCCGTATCAAATCTTGATATACGTGCGTGAGGAAATATTTTCACCACATCTTGCATTATTGCCTTAGTTCCTGCAGTTTTAAAAACAACGCTGCTATAACCACATTCCGGACAATTGGTTGGGGGAGAAGAGCTATAATTACAACTATGACATCTCAATTGGTGCTTATCGCTGTGATAAGTTAAAGGAATATAACAATGAGGGCATATTGCTTGCCAACCGCAATTTTCGCACAAAACCAACCGTGCAGTACCCCTTCGATTAAGATACAGTAACGTTTGTTCTTTGTTTCTTAACGATTTGGCTATGATTTCAATTAATTCTTTACTCAAATAAGGTGATTGGCTGAAAGAGTTATTATCTTTCCGATCTACAATAGTTATGTCCTTTTTGTCGAAGTTAGACTTTACGGCAAGCTTGTGTAATTCCAGGATTGGCTTGTTCTTGGCCTTAGCAATGAAATAATCTGTAACTAAAGGAGTTGCTGAGCCTAGTATCAAAGTAGACTGCGTAATTTTGGATAAATAAGAAGCTACTCGGGTTGTTTGGTACTGAGGCGACTGAGTTTGCTTATATGCTCCTTCATGAGATTCATCAATCACAATCAGGCCAAGTTTGTTTAGAGGGGCAAATAAAGCTGATCTTGGGCCGATTAATATGAGCGGCTCTGTAGATAGCAAACACTTTAACCAAGCCTCTTGCCTTTGTTTTGGTGATTGCCTGGAGTGAATAACTATGACTCTTGTGCCAAATACATCACTGAAACTTTGGGCAAGTTGAGAAGTTAAGCTAATTTCTGGAGTTAAAACAACTACGGATTTATTTTCACGTATCTTTTGAGCTGCCATCTCAAGGTATATCCTAGTTTTACCCGTTCCGGTTTTTCCATGAAGAATATAGGTGTTGTTGTCGGACATATTATTGAATGCCTTAGACTGCTCAGCATTTAATGGCGGCAACAGATCAGTATTTAACTGATTAGTCTTCTTTTCCTCTAACTTATCGATATTTTTAATTGAAATTGCCGGAGGTAAAAATTGCTGGGTGATTAAGCCGAGTGGGGCAGGATAAAAATCTTGCATCCAGCTTAATAACTTTAAAGAATGACCTGGAAGGGGTGGTAAATCGAGTATGTCTATAATCACCTTAGTCTTAAATTTTGGTTTTGTAGTCGAGCTGAAAACTATAGCAAGTACGGATGTGTTTTGAAGCTCAACCGCAACAATCGTACCTGTTAATATTTTTTTTTCAGATGAATAAGTTAGAGCATCACTGCCGTGATAACGGTTGCTACGCACCCCAACTAAATAATAGAACATACCACTTAGTATAAAGTAGACGGAAATAGAATATTATAGTCTTGCCAAACTTGTACTGGGTGTCTATACTAGATTTAACGTTGTCCGTATAACAATGAGAGGTAGAAATTAATTATGTTAGATGTTTTTATAACTTCCCGAGTAAGGCGCAAGATCATTGTTATATATGCTAAATATCCTGATTTCAAAACTCATGTTAGAGGACTAGCTAAGCTAATCAAAGAAGATGCAGGCAACATTCAGCGAGAACTTAAGCGATTAGAAAAAGTTGGCTTTCTGACTAGTGAACGTCAGGGAAATACGAAAGTATATTCTACTAATAAGCAATTCCCAATATTTCGAGAATTACAAAGTATAGTGCTAAAATCACAACGAACAGCTCAACAGAAAAGAGTAACCGGATAAATACTTGCAAAAATTACCCCTGTAAAGTACAATAATTTACTGATGATACAAGTAACCCGCAAAGATTCCAAAGAATCGACCGAAAACCTACTTAGACGATTTAATCGTAAGGTACAGCAATCCGGTCTAATTGCTGCTGTTAAACAGGGACAATTTTATCAAAAGCCAGTCAGCAAGCGTGATCGTAGAAGTAAAGCTATTATTAGACAAGAACGAAAAAACATAAAATTAAAGAAAATTAAGTTAGGACAGCGTTAAATAGACTATGCTTGAGGAAAAACTCGAGCAAGACATAAAGACTGCTCTTCTTGCTGGCGATAGAAAACTTGCTACAACCCTGAGAGGATTAAAAGCAGTATTATTAAACGTTAAAGTCGCTACAGGTAAAAGAGAAAGCGGTCTTAGCGATGATGTAGTCATTGATGTATTTTCAAAGGAAGCAAAAAAGAGACAAGATAGTGCTGACTTGTATAGACAAGGTGGTAGTGAGGAGAGAGCCGAAGCAGAACTTGATGAAAAGAAAATAATTGAAGCTTATCTACCGCCAAAGATGTCCGAAGAGGATATTGCTAAGGAAATTGAGAGCGTAATAGAAGAGAGTGGAATTAATAGTCTGTCTGAGATGGGTAAAGTAATTGGTCAAGTAAAGTCAAAATTAGGTTCGACTGCTGATGGAAGCGTCATTGCAAGAATAGTAAAAGAGAAATTGCAATGATTTTACTAATGGGAATAGCAGGGTCAGGCAAAGGCACCCAGGGGAAAATGCTAGCAGATCAATACGGCCTACATTTATTGTCTATGGGTGATGTGCTAAGAATGTATGTTACGGGTCGACAACGAGAAAGAATGCTGGCTGGGGAATTATTAGATGATGAAGAAATCATATCAATTGTCGATAAGGTATTAGAATCAATATCCGATAAAGAGGGTATAATCATAGACGGATTTCCAAGGACTATTCGACAAGCAGAGTGGTTATTAGAGCAAGTCAAGTCAGGGAAAATTGACTTAAAAGTCGCATTACATTTAGTTGCTAGTAGAAAAGCCGTTAAAGAGCGGCTCATAAAAAGAGCAAGAATAGATGATATTGAAGAATCTATAGAGGCAAGATTCAATGAATATGAAAAGTCTACTATTCCCATTATTGATTGGCTAAAAAGCCATGACATTAAGGTAGTTAATATAAATGCCGAACGGGATGTTAATGAAGTAAATAAAGACCTTGCCCGATATATATCTAAAGATGTTCCAGCCTAAATCCAGGAGATGACATGGTAACTAGAGTAAAAACTGCACGGGAAATAGACGCCATGCGCCAGGGCGGCAATATGCTGATGTCCGTGCTAGAGCTGCTTAAAAATAAATTGCAAGTCGGGATGACAACTAAAGATCTTGCCATTACGGCCAAGGATGAATTAAAGGCTCTTGGCGCTGAACCAGCTTTTTTAGGTTATCAAGGATTTCCTGACGTAATATGCATCTCAGTTAATAATGAGGTGGTTCATGGTATTCCGAGCAAGAGCAAAGTAATAGGTGATGGCGATATTGTTGGATTAGACTTCGGCGTTTTATGGAAGGGAATGATTACGGATGGGGCGATTAGTGTTATTGCAGGTAAGCCAAAGCAAAAAGGGCATATTCAATTAATCGAGGACACCAAGAACGCTCTACAGGCGGGAATATTTGTAGTTAAAGATCAAGTAAGGACCGGAGATATTGGTTTCGCAATTGAGTCTTACTTAAAAAAAAGACCTTACGGCATCGTTAAAGATTTAGTTGGTCATGGAGTTGGACATTATGTTCATGAAGACCCAAATATACCTAACTTCGGGCGGTCCAATACTGGTCCCTGGTTGCAAGTAGGTATGACTATTGCTATCGAACCAATGGTTACGCTTGGTACGGACAAAGTGAATATTGCTAAGGACGGATGGACAATTCTAACAGAGGATAACTCTTATTCAGCACATTTTGAACATACCGTCCTAATAACTAAAGATGGTGCTGAGATCCTAACAGCGTTGTCAGCATGAAGCAATAGCGCTATACTGGGGTCCAGATGAAGCCCGAACAATTTGTAGGTCTAGACATAGGAACAAGTATGGTTCGCTGCGTTGTTGGTACGTTTGATCCAAATACTAGTTCTATGCCCTCTATTATCGGACATGGACAGGCAGTAAACCAGGGTATGAGACGGGGCACTGTCGTACATATTGATGACGTAGTAGATGCGATTATACAAGCCACAACTGAAGCAGAAAGAATTTCAGGGATACCGATTAAAAGCGCGACGGTAAATGTTAACGGGTCTCATGTTAGTGGACTAAACTCTGAAGGCGTTATCGCTATCAGTGCCGCCAACAGAGAAATTACTGCTGAAGATAGGCTAAGGGTAGAAGAAGCAGCAACTATCGTAAAACTACCATCAAATCGAGAAATAATTCAGTTTTTCGCTAAGAATTACAGTTTAGATGGTCAAAGAAATATTAAAGATCCTGTTGGAATGCACGGAGTTAGATTAGAAGTAGATGCCCATATGGTTACTGCAGCTACTCCAAACTTGAGAAACCTCGATATTGCACTTGAAAAGGCGGAGATAAGCGTAAGTCATCATACTGTCTCGGGACTGGCAGCAGCTGAGGCTGTATTTACCCGTCAACAAAAAGAAGCAGGCACCGCTTTAATCGATGTAGGAGCAGGCACCACTAATTTAATAGTATTTGAAGATGGAGAAGTGCAGCATATCGCAGTATTACCAATCGGCGGTCAACATATTACAAATGATTTGGCTATCGGGCTTAGAACCGATCTAGACATCGCGGAAGAAGTTAAAGTGCAGCACGCCGATCTCAGAGCTGATCATAATAAAGCGACAGCCATAGTTAAAATAGGTAATCAGAATCACACATTTGATTTCGAAGAAATTAAAATGATTGTAGGTGCAAGAGTAGAAGAGCTTTTAGAATATGTTGATAAGGAACTTCAGAAGATAAAGCGATCACGAAAACTTCCAGGGGGAATCATTATTACAGGAGGAACAGCAAAACTCCCCGGCTTTGATGAGTATGCAAAGCAAAAACTTCAATTACCTGCACGAAAAGGAAGATTGCAAAACATAGGCGGCTTAGTAGATACAGTTGAAGATTCCAGCTACATAACCGTAGTTGGCTTGATGCTTTTAGATATGCTGCTGCTTCCATCCTTGCCCCCGGACAGTAGAGGAAGAGCTACACAAAGTGCTAGCTCCTTACTTAAAAGCATATTTGGCCACCTAAAACCATAACGAATAAAAAAATAGGTACGACTGCACAAATTAAGTGAACTATATTTTTTTACGGGCTGCTTCCTAAAATTGGGTGTGCAAATTAATTGAACTTTAGGTTTAGCTCGGTTATACTGTCAGCGTATATCAAGGAAGAATTTTGAGAGAGTAAAGGGGAAGTTATGCCGCAAGTTGTAGATCCAGCGATCGAAACGTTTGCCCAAATTAAAGTAATTGGAATTGGCGGTGCTGGCGGAGCAGCTATTAATAGAATGGTTGATGCCGGTATCGAGAATGTAGAATTTGTGGCAATCAATACAGATGCGCAAGCACTACATCACTCAAAAGCTCATAAGAAACTACATATAGGCAAGGGAGCGACTAAAGGGTTAGGGGCAGGCGCTGACCCAGCTGTCGGAGAAAATGCCGCAAAAGAATCAAGTGAAGAAATACGACACGTAATCGAAGGCGCTGACATGGTGTTTATAACGATTGGTGCTGGCGGTGGCACGGGCAGTGGTGCCGGTCATATCGTTGCTGAAGTTGCTAAGGAACTAAATACATTAGTTATTGGATTTGCCACGAAACCCTTTGCATTTGAAGGTGAAAAGCGACGGAAAAACGCTGACATTGCAATAGATAAACTACGTGACGCAGTAGACACACTGATTGTTATACCTAACGATAGACTACTTCAAACTATTGACCGAGACACTCCATTAATGGAGGCATTTAAAGTTGCTGATGATGTACTACGTCAAGGCGTTCAAGGAATATCTGATCTAATTACCGTTCACGGATTAATTAATTTGGACTTTGCAGATGTAAAAACAGTTATGACTAAAGCAGGATCAGCATTAATGGGAATTGGACGGGCCAGCGGTGAAAACCGAGCCGTTGATGCAGCTAAACAAGCCATAGAATCACCATTACTGGAAGTTTCAATTGATGGAGCTAGAGGGGTGCTATTCAATGTAATAGGTGGTAACGATTTAACTATGCATGAGATTAATGCAGCTGCAGAAACTATTACCACTGCCGCAGATCCAGAAGCAAATATAATTTTTGGTGCAACAATAAATCCTGAACTAGAAGGAGAAGTAATTATTACCGTCGTTGCAACTGGCTTTGATGCATCATATTACGCAAAACGCAGCCGTAGCAGCGAGAGGACTTCAAGCGTAATAAGCTCAGGATTAGATAATGTTAACAGCAAGCAAGATGAAAAGGCATTGTCTGAAATAGACATGGAGCTGGAAGATCAAAATCAGCCTGCCGAACATGATTTCACTCAAGATAATCCAGTATCAAATATATGGTCAATAAAAGAAAATGAAGATAATGACGATGAGGCTAAGAAAAATGAAGATAATGAAAAGGATGATAAAGGCGAAGAAGATTCAACAGATGTAATTACTAGTGATCTAGAAGATCAAGTTGAAGAACCATCCTTCTTAAGAAGACTAAGAAGACGCAACAAGGATGACTCTAACAATAATGATGACAATAAATGAATCTCCTTACCTCTGTTAGATGTATTATTTAAAGGGGTAGTTCGTACTAAATAATACAGCGATTGATTACTTGCAAAACGCTATAGCTAGGGTTATATTGGGAGAACACAGCACTATATGTGGAAAATCAACATCACATAGACATTAAGAGCTGAGCACATTTAATCCTAAAAGGAGGCAGAATGAAATGCACCCAATGTCAAAGCGAAGACATCAAAGTGATAGAATCGCGTGACGTAGCAGAGGGTCAAGCAATCCGCCGCCGCCGTATGTGCAACAGTTGCGGGCAACGTTTTACGACTTATGAGAGGCTAGAACGGCCACAGCTTATTGTTATTAAAAACGATGGTACTAGAGAACTATTTAATAGGCCAAAGTTACTAGCAGGGCTTTATAGAGCCTGTGAAAAAACTTCAGTCACAAGTTTAGATCTCGAAAAAGTCGTCGATTCAATAGAGCAAGAGCTGTATGCTTGTGGAGATCAAGAGGTCAACTCAAAGCGCATAGGCGAAATGGTTATGGATCAATTGGCTAGGTTAAATGAGGTTGCATATGTGCGTTTTGCTAGCGTATACAGGCGGTTCAAAGACATTGCAAGTTTTGAGCAAGAACTGTCCTTAGTTAGACAAGGCAAACACATTGTCACCTAAATAAACAATATATAAAAATAAAACAATAAATTATATCTACTAGGGAGATGGTAGATAAGAAAAGAGGATAATCATGGGACAAACTACCAGTTTAGGGGTAGAAAGGCTATTCACTACCCCAAAAAGCAAAGCATATGATCAATTAAAATGGGTAAAACGTGATTCTATTATTAAAAATCCAGCAACGGATATTCCAGTTTTCGAACAAAAAGGCGTAGAGTTTCCGAGTGACTGGTCATTGAATGCGATAAACATTGTTGCACAGAAATATTTTACCGGTACTCCAGGTACCAAAAGCCGCGAAAGCTCACTTAAAGATTTGATTGATCGTGTAGTCGATACCATTACTCGCCAGGGTGTGCAAGAAGGTTATTTTAGCAATGAGACCGAAGCAGAAGACTTTCGTGAGGAATTAAAATACATCTTAGCTACACAAAGAGCTGCATTTAATAGTCCTGTGTGGTTTAACATAGGAGCACCTTCAAGAGCGCAGCAGGCAAGCGCCTGTTTTATATTAGGCATAGAAGATACAATGCCTTCTATTTTAAACTGGTATGTAGAAGAAGGAATGATTTTTAAGGGCGGTAGCGGTAGTGGGATTAACCTAAGCCCTATTCGTTCAAGTGTTGAGACATTAGGAAAGAGCGCTGGAACTGCTAGCGGCCCCTTAAGCTTCATGCGCGGAGCAGACGCCAGTGCTGGAGCAATTAAAAGCGGCGGAAAAACTCGTAGAGCGGCAAAGATGGTTATTCTAAACGTGGATCACCCAGATGTAGAAGAATTTATTTGGTCCAAGGCGATAGAAGAGAGAAAAGCTCGAGATCTTCAAACTTTAGGTTGGGACATGAGTCTTGACGGTAAAGATTCATTTAGCGTTCAATACCAAAATGCTAATATCTCCGTAAGAGTAACAGACGAATTTATGGAAGCTGTTGAGAATGACGGCGATTGGCAATTAAAGGCTGTAACAACTGGTAAACCAGTCAAAACTGTTAAGGCCCGTAAACTATTTCGACAATTCGCTGATGCGGCGTGGGAATGCGCGGACCCAGGAATGCAATTCGATACTACTATAAATAAATGGCACACTTCGCCTAACGCAGGACGGATTAATGGATCAAATCCATGTAGTGAATATATGCACTTAGACAATTCGGCATGTAATTTAGCTAGTTTGAATCTTCTAAAATTCTTAAGAGAAGATAACACTTTTGATATAAAGGCTTTCATGCACACTACTGAGCTGATATTTACAGCTCAAGAAATTCTAGTAGGCTACAGTGAATATCCAACAGAGAGCATTGCTAAAAACGCTAAAGCTTATCGTGAATTAGGCATAGGTTACGCAAATCTTGGTGCATTACTTATGGCTCTCGGATTGCCATATGACTCCGATGAAGGTCGCGCCATTGCAGGAGCAATAACTGCTTTGCTAACTGGACACGCATATGCCACGAGTGCAAAAATTGCAAATAGAGTTGGGCCGTTTTCCGGATTCGCAAAAGACCGTGACGGAATGCTTAAAGTTCTAAAAATGCACCGAGCTGAAGTATCTAATATTGATGCAAGCCTTGTGCCGGAAGAACTACTTAGTGCCGCCGCTAGTGCATGGGATGAAGCGGTAGAACTCGGCGAGTTATACGGAGTTCGAAATTCACAAGCCAGTGTACTTGCTCCTACAGGAACAATAGGTCTAATGATGGATTGTGATACAACAGGTATTGAGCCAGACTTAGGGCTAGTCAAAGTTAAGAAGCTAGTTGGTGGCGGAACAATGAGCATAGTAAATCAAACTGTCCCTAGAGCTCTTAAAGCTTTAGGATATAGTGTCCAACAAGCTAATGACATTGTTGCGTATATTGATGAAGAAAAAACCATACTGGGAGCACCGCACTTAAAGAAGGATCATGAAGCAGTCTTCGCTTGTTCAATGGGCGATAACTCAATTCATTACTTAGGACATGTCAAAATGATGGCGGCTGTTCAAACTTTCATTAGTGGCGCAATAAGTAAGACAGTCAATATGCCCGAGGAGGCAAGCGTAGAAGAAATTGAGCAAATACATATTGACGCATGGAAAATGGGTCTTAAAGCGGTAGCTATTTATAGAGACAACTGTAAAGTAGCTCAACCGCTTAGCATGGCTAAGAAAGAAGTAAAAGATGGTGAATTAGTTGCAGAAGACAATGCTAATGCAGACAAATACGTTGTAAAGGGAGCTGTTAGGAAACCGTTACCAAAAGTTCGAAAAGCCAAAACTTTTTCTTTCACAGTTTCAGATAGCCACGGATATGTAACAGTTGGAGAGTATGAAGACGGAACTCCGGGTGAAGTATTCATTAACATCGCTAAAATGGGTTCTACACTGGCCGGCCTTATGGATTCCTTCGCAAGATCTGTCAGCTACGGTCTCCAGTATGGTGTTCCACTTAAGACGTATGTTAAAGGCTTGAGCTATATGAGTTTTGCACCTTCGGGAATAACTGATGATCCTGAAATACGTACAGCGTCAAGTTTAGTAGACTATATTTTCCGAAGACTGGCATTTAGCTACTTGAATTTCGAAGATAGGCTTGAACTTGGATTGGCGTCAATTGATGATTTACCAGATAATCAGACAACATTAATTGAGGGCGTAACTTCTATCGGATTAAAGTCGAGTACAGATACGTTAGCAATTAGTACCACGTCAATGGAATCTACTAAATCTCAACATTCGCTGCCTACAGATCTAAAAATAGAACTTGTTGAGATGGTAGTTAGTGATGATAGTAACGCAAAAAGTAAAGCTACAGATCAGATTAAGGATCCAACAGCCCCTCTTTGCTACAATTGCGGCAATCAAACCCAAAGAGCAGGCAGCTGCTATGTTTGTACCAGTTGTGGCAGTACAACGGGCTGTAGCTAGAAAAAACTAACTTTAATATCAGATAAAAGGTCGTTCAGTAGAACGCCTAATCTGATTATGCTAAACTAGTTTAATATGAAGCTACTGATAATATACCGACCTAACTCTGAGCATGGCCGTACTATTGAGGAATTCATCCGTGAATATCAAAGCAGACACCAGGTTGAACATTTAGAGATCCTTAATATAGATACCAGGGAAGGTATTGCTACAGCTACACTTTACGATGTAGTGCAGTACCCCGCAATTCTTGTGTTAAGGACGGATGGTTACGTACAAAAAATTTGGCAAGGTGCTCAGCTACCCTTAATGGATGAAGTTGCTTCCTATACTAACGTTTAATTTTTGTGCTATAGTTTTATCTGTAAGTAAGTGTTAAATCCATTTGAGCGGCTATCAACCGCAAAGGAGTGAGAAGAACGGTCTAAAGCCTACTAGAACTCACCGGGGAGCCCGTTATAGCGTCTTAACTGAGAGCTTTTGAGCGAAACGCCTCAAAGGAAACCGGATGGTACCGTCCTAATAATAAAAGGACTCCGGCAACCTGTTGAGGTGTTTTTATTTACCATAAGGAGAAAATGAGTGAAATTTAAAAAAGGTAATCGCCGTCCATCAATAGAGTACGAGAAAGGCTTGATTAAGCATTGGAAAGATCATAAAATCTTTGAAAAATCTGTGAACCAAAGGCCTAAATCAGAAGCGTACGTATTTTATGATGGCCCACCATTTATTACTGGAATACCCCACCACGGTACTCTATTATCCAGCATTGTAAAGGATGCGGTACCACGGTATTGGGCTATGAAAGGAAAGTATGTTGAGCGTGTTTGGGGATGGGATTGTCATGGGCTACCTGCTGAAGTTTTTACGGAACAAAAGCTAGGAATTAAGGACAGGCGTGATATCGGTACCAAAGTATCTCTAGAGGAATATATTAATACTTGTAGAGAAAATATGGTCCAGACTGGAAGTGAGTGGGAAGAGACAATAGAAAGAATTGGTAGATGGGTGGATTTCCAGGGTGCTTATAAAACTATGGATAAGGATTATATGGAGTCTGTTTGGTGGGCTTTTAAAGAGCTTTACGAGGCAGGTAAAATTTACGAAGGAGAAAAAGTACTACTATATTGTACGCGTGATGCCACTCCAATAAGTAAAGCTGAAGTGGCGATGGACAACTCATATAAGGATGTGGTTGATCCTTCCGTTTATGTAAAATTCAAACTTTTGGATAGTGAACTAACTTTACTAGCATGGACAACTACTCCGTGGACACTGCCTGCTAATACAGCCATGGCAGTAAGTGCGGATATATTATATGCGGAAGTAGAAGTAGATAACGAAAAGCTGGTGATTGCTAATGAACTATTAAATAGAGTGTTAACTAACGAAAAG
This sequence comes from Candidatus Saccharimonadota bacterium, assembly GCA_003153395.1. GTDB lineage: Bacteria > Patescibacteriota > Saccharimonadia > Saccharimonadales > UBA4665 > PLYP01. Next base: position 51,443 of record PLYP01000009.1, on the reverse strand, counting down.
CACGAGGTTCTTCCGTATAAGGTAATTAGAACCTTTAAGGGTAGTGAATTAATAGGAAAATCGTATAAGCCTTTATTCGAAGATAGAGGAAAAAAAGCACACAAGGTGTGGGATGCAGAGTACGTTAACTTAGAAGATGGAACTGGTATTGTGCATCTAGCGCCGGCATATGGTGAAGAGGATTACCTACTAGCTAAGGAAAAAGATTTTCCAGTAGTTTCAGTTATAGATGATAACGGATTTTACAGTAGTGGAGATTGGAAGGGGGAACTTGTATGGGATGCCAATAAACCGATTGCAAAACAATTACATGAAGAAGGTGTTGTGTGGAAGATCGATTACATAACGCATAACTACCCACATTGTCATCGCTGTGGAACTAGGCTTATGTACAGAGCTCATCCTAGCTGGTTTCTTAATATTGTGGATCAAAAGGAACAAATGCTGGAACAAAACGGAAATATTAATTGGTTCCCAGAGCACATAAAACAGGGTAGATTTGCGAAAACCATTGAAAGTGCCCCCGACTGGAACATAAGCAGAGATAGATTCTGGGCAACCGCTATGCCGGTATGGAAGGGTGTTGACGACGAAGGGAAAGAGCATATTAAAGTTGTAGGAAGCTACGCCGAGCTAAAAGAATTATCAGGCATCGAACTTGAAGATTACCACAGACCATGGGTCGATGATGTTAGCTTTAAAATAGAGGGCATTGAATATAAGCGCATTGATAAAGTGCTGGATTGTTGGTTTGAAAGTGGTTCTATGCCTTTCGCGCAATTCCATTATCCGTTTGAGAATACTGAAAAGTTTGAAAATAATTTTCCAGGAGATTTTATTGCTGAGTATGTAGGACAAGTCAGAGCTTGGTTCTATTCCCTACACAGTGTTTCGGTAGGATTATTCGGAAAAAACTCATTTAAAAATGTAATAGTAACAGGTACTTTATCCGGAAATGACGGCCGGAAGATGAGTAAGAGTTTCGGAAACTATACTGATCCTATAGAGCTAGTAGATAAATACAGCGCGGATGCTTATAGGATGTTACTACTGGGGTCACCGCTATTAAATGGAGAAGATTTTGCTCTGCAAGATAAGGAAATAGCGGATGTGAACCGTAAGCTATCTATGATATGGAACATGTACGACTTTTTTACTCTGTACGCAGAAGTTGATAAGTGGGATTCTGGACTAGAAGAAAACGAGCTTCCATCTGACCCCACCTTAGATCTTTCAAGCCATCTAGACCTTTGGATTATTAGCAGGCTACATCAGCTCACAAACGAAGTAGATCATCATATGGGACTTTATGATCTACCTAATGCGATTAAACCAATTATTCCATTTATTGACGATGCTAGTAACTGGTACGTTAGGAGAAGTCGTAAAAGATTCTGGAAAAGTACTAATGATCAGGACAAGCAGCGGGCATATAAGACACTGCACTATGTATTAGTGCAGTTAAGTATTATTATGGCTCCGTTTACGCCATTTATGTCCGATGAGCTATTCAGATTACTAACAGATGCTGAGTCTGTTCATTTACAGGATTGGCCGTCCAGTGGGCATATAAATGAGCTAGTAATTACAAAAATGAAATATATAAGGGAAGTAATAACAGAAGGCTTGGCACAAAGAGCTAGCGAGGGCATCAAGGTACGCCAACCTCTTCAAAAACTATATATTAAAGGTGGACCAATATATTTGGATAATATAGAGGTTGACTACACAGAAATATTAAAAGAAGAACTAAATGTTAAGTCGGTAATATATGACACGCATGACTCTGAGCACATCGTAAAACTGGACACCGTTATATCGCCAGAATTAGAAAGAGAAGGGCTGGCTAGAGAAGTAATTCGGCATATACAGCAAGTAAGGAAACGTAAGGATTTCGAAGTTGACGATAGAATATTAATTGAATATCTAACAAAAGATAAATTACTATTAAGTGTTCTTACGGATAGCGTGTTATCTAAAGACATTAAGGAAGAAACTCTTGCGGTACATCTTAAGAGTTCGAACTTAGAAGAAGATTATGAGACTTTAATCATAGGCGGCGCAGAACTGATAATTAGGCTTAAAAAGAACATTTAACACTTTAAATGTTATTAACATCTTCTTTACAGAGAGGGAATATTTTGGTATGCTCAATCGGTAACTTTATTTCCTATACTTTTAAACAATGCATTAAGTGAGTATGAAAAAAGCAGTAATACAATCAGGCGGCAAGCAATACCTAGTCTCAGTGGGAGACGAATTAAGTGTGGAACTGCTAAACTCGCCTAATAAAACGGCCGAATTTGAAGCCCTACTAGTTGTAGACGGGGATAATATATCGATTGGTAAGCCAGTACTGGATAAAGTAAAAGTAGTTGCTGACGTCATAAATTCTGATGTACAAACAGATAAAGTAACATCAATTCGATTTAAAGCTAAAAAACGTGTTAAAAAAGTACGCGGACACCGTCAGCGTAAAACGCTAATTAAAATTAAGACAATAAGCTAATTACGATAATATAGCAGGATCCCATTGTGGATAACTAAAAGGCCTCTTTTTTAATGTATCTATTTAAACAACGAATTAATTAATTTTTATAGCACTTAGTAGTAGTTAAAAAAGCCAAAACAGGTGTAAATAACGGTTATGTACTTAAAATTACTACGAATATAACTAGAAATATATTAATATACTACACTTTTCTTGCAATATATTTTTGTTCAAAAAGTTCTTGATTACCCCTGTTGAAGAGTAGATACTACATACATAGGGTTGGTACCTGGTAACAGGGCGTAGCCCTAACCAACAAAAAGTGGTTAAAACCAAATAAAAAGCTAAAATACTTCTCTTGGGCAGTATAAATGTCCAAGAGAAGCCAACAAAGCCAAAAAGAAAAATGAAATATAAGGCGCTTAATTATAAAGGCATTCCATACACCCATCGCGACTACTTCCGCCGGGTGCTTTTTATTTTAAATATTAAACAAAACGTAGCCAAAGCATTTCAATTTTCATTAAATGCCAAAAGTTTGTAATTAAATGTAGTTGTTTGGAGATTAAAATTAATGAATCGTAAAAATAAAAAGCAAGACGATCGGCTATTAAAAAGACTACCCATACATGAAAGAAGGCATCAAGAGTTGATTAGACGAATGATAATGAACGATAAACAGTTCAAGTCAGTTTAGTGTTGTTAATACAATCATAAGCGGTAGTTAAGGCATACACCCTTTATAACCTAGAGTAGTAGCCTAATAATACTATAATTTTTAATTTATTGTGTCCTATATAATGATATACTGAGCAAAAGAGGTTCTAGATGACACAAAAAGTTATTGCGTTAGTTAACCAAAAAGGAGGAGTAGGAAAGACTACGACTGCTATTAACTTAGCAGCCCAACTAGCTAATAGTGATTTTAATGTTTTACTTATTGATCTCGATCCCCAGGGGAATGCTACAAGCGGTCTAGGAAATAATAAAAGTGATGGATTTAACATTTATGATGTTTTGCGTAATAACGTTAAGTTAGCTGATGCTTTACATGAAACGCATGTCGCAAAATTAAAACTAATAACTGCGAACCCTAATTTAGCGGGAGCCGAAGTTGAATTAGTAAATGTGGAAAGTCGGGAATTCGTTCTAAAGAAGGCTTTAGACTCTGAAGCTTTTGATTATGTAATTATTGATTCTCCACCTTCTCTAGGACTTCTAACTATAAATGCTCTTACTGCCGCCCAGATGGTTTTAATTCCGGTTCAATCCGAATATTATGCACTAGAAGGATTAAGCCAATTGCTCGACACGATTCAAGCGGTACGAAATAGCGTTAATCCACAACTTGATCTTCTGGGTATAGTACTTACGATGTTTGATAAAAGAAATTCTCTTAGTGAGCAGGTTTATACAGAGGTGAAAAATTATTTTGGAGAAAAAATGTTCAGTACTATAATACCTAGAAATGTTAAACTTGCCGAGGCTCCTAGTTACGGGAAAACAGTATACGAACACGATAAATGGAGCAAAGGATCTCGGGCATATAAAGCATTCACAAAAGAAGTTATAAATCGAACAAAATGATCTTCTTAGACTAAATCTTTGCTATTTTTGAAATTGATCTAAAATTCTATCTAAATCATTATCGTCGGCGAAATTTATTTCCAGCTTACCGCCATATGCCATTCGCCTAATGTGCACCCCTGTACCTAATTTTTGACTGAGTTTTTTGGTCGCCGGCGTCTCAGAAAGTGTGCGCTCGTGTGCTTTTTTAGTTTCTTTGATGCCCTCTTTAATACTAATAACGAATCTTTCTGCTTGTCTAACATTCCAAGACTGGTCAATTATTGTTTTAAGAAGATAAGCTTGCCTCGTAGAATCCTCTTTTAAAGAAAGTAGGGCACGTGCGTGACCTTCTGTTATTTTACCTCCCGATAGTGCAACTTTTGCCTCTTCTGGTAACTGTAGAAGCCTCACTATATTGTTTACTGTAGATGTAGCTTTGCCTAATCTTTGAGAAATCACTTCGAAAGAAAGCCCAAATTGTTTATTCAGAGCCTCAATACTCAACGCTTGTTCCAAAGGGTTTAGATCGACCCTCTGGACGTTCTCAATAAGTGCGATTTCAAGCTGCTCCAGTTCTTTGCTGCTTCTAATGATTGCCGGAACGTTTTTAAGTTTCGCATGTTTTGCTGCCCGCCAACGTCTTTCGCCGGCAATTAAAGTATACTTACCATCTTTTAGAGGTGTAACCACCAGAGGTTGAATAATTCCGTGTCTCTTTATTGAGCTAGATAGTTCTGCTATTGCTTTGTCATCAAAGTGCTTTCTTGGCTGATTTGGATTCGGTTGGAGGCTATCTATAGGTATATTTTCGATACGCGTGTCAGAATTTAGCAGTATACTGGTATCAAAATTCTCAGATATTAATGAGTTAAAGCCACGTCCTAAAACTTGTTTTCTTTTTGACGGCTCATCCATGCTTATGAATATAGCACATCAGATAAAAATTAAATTATGTATATCTTAAAAAACTTGAATTTTTCCTACAGGAAAGACGCGAAGTACAAGTTTGCCAATAATTTGATTAGAATTTATTGGTCCAAAACTTCGTGAATCCAATGAATCAGGACGGTTGTCACCCTCCATAAAAAGTTGTTGCGATCCAAGTTTAATATTAATATTGCCTGTTGTCGCGGGAATATTTTTTCCGTATGGTAGTGTTTTGTCAGGTTCAAAACCTTTTGGGTGCGCAGTATTATAAATAGTTACCACATTATTATCTACCACAACTCTATCACCCGGTACCCCGATAACTCTTTTTATAAGCTGTTTGCTGTCTTGTTGTCCGAAAGCGCTCAATCCAGATTCATTAAAGACCATAATATCGCCACGATTAGGAATATAGGCATGGCCAGTAATTCTTGACCAAGTACGCGGAACTTTCCAAATTATTAACTTATCACCATTTTGAAGGGTACTTTCCATGCTTGGTCCATCGACCTGGTAGGATCTAAATACAAAAGCAATTATAAAAAGCGCTACCCCTAAGGCAGTTATAAGAATAAATATTGTGGATATAAACTCTCTAAATCCTGAATGACGATTGTTTGGATCTTCAGGTATTTTAGGCTCTAAAAGCGAAGGTTCTAGAAGATTCATATAAGTGCATACTATAACACAGCAAAAGACTTTACTCATAAGCATTTTGCGGTTATACTGAATATTGGAAAAAGAGATGGATAGGTCACGATACAGGCGGCCTGGAACACAAACACAGAGCCAAATAACAACAAAAACAACCTTTGGAAATTCGCATCCTGTGCCAAGGGCTGGTTTTGCACAACCAGTAAGCAAGGCTCAAAGGCAAGTATATAAAGGCTCTATAGCTTTAGGGAACTACTCGTTTAGTTCTGAAATAAAAAGAGTAAAAAAATGAACACAGACATATCAAATAAATTTGTAAATAATCCATTACCCAGCTCAAATAATGAGCTGCCTATTTCAAGAAAATTAGAGCAGCCGACTCGGACTGCTTTATTAGCCAGAAGACAGCCAATGGATATGTCTCTGCCGGGAGTTGAAAGTAAGTCTCGAATAGAAACCCTTATTAGAAGAGCGAAATGGCGTAAAATGCGGTTGGTGGCTACAAGAGGTCTTGCAGTAGCTTTAGTCTTACTTATTACTCTTGGTGGAATGCTTTTTTCTCAAAGCTATCTAAAGTTACACAAAGTATTTAGGGGAGGAACCGCAACCGCAGCCGCTCTAAAGAGTACGGTTTCCCCCAACTTACTTAAGGGAGAAGGTAGCGGACGTGTAAATATTTTACTGATGGGTCGAGGAGGCGGTAACCATGACGGGCCAGATTTAACTGACTCTATGATGTTGGCTAGCGTTGACCCAGTCAATCATGACGCTACATTATTAAGTATTCCTCGGGATCTTTGGGTTAATGTTCCGGGAGCCGGCGTTATGAAGATTAATTCTGCATGGGAAACCGGTGAATTTAAATACTTAGGGAAAATTGCCCCTGGAAGTACGGATCCGAAGGCAATATCCGCGGGTTTTAATTTGGCAGATCAGACGGTTAGTCAGGTCTTAGGAGTAAATATTGATTACAATGTGCTAGTAAACTTTCAGGCATTCAAACAAGCTGTTGATACTGTGAGCGGGGTAACGGTAAATGTACCTACTGATCTCGTTGACCCAACCATGGCTTGGGAGAATAAGAACAATCCTGTATTAGCACAAGCAGGAATACAGAATTTTGCCGGTCAGCAGGCGCTGTTATATGTAAGATCAAGGGAAACATCCAGTGATTTTGCTAGAGCTCAACGTCAACGTGATGTTATGGTAGCGATAAAGAGTAAAGTTATATCTTTAAATACATTAAGTAACCCGTTGAAAATATCAGGCCTTATTAATACGTTCGGTAATAATATAGCTACAGATTTATCCATTAATGATGCTACGAGGCTGTATAGTATTGGTAAAGATATAGATAATAGCAAAATTACTTCCATAGATCTTGTGAGCGCCACTAATAATTTAGTATCAACCGGAAATATTAGTGGGCAATCAATTGTGCTACCTAAGGCGGGGCTATTCAATTACGGAGCAATTCAAGGTTATGTTAGGACACAACTCAAAGATCCTTACATACTTAAAGAAAATGCAAAAATACTGATTCTTAATGGAACTAATATTCCAGGTGTAGCAACAAATATGACTACTCAACTTAAACCTTTCGGGTATAACATTATTGGTGCGGCAAATACACCTAGCAGTGGGTGGAACAATACCCAGATCATTAATTTAACTAATAAGAACCCTTTTACCAAACATTTCTTAGAAAAAAGATTTAATACTACATCGGACAATCATTTAGCTGATAAAAGTATACCTACGAATGGTGCTGACTTTGTTATCATAATAGGTAGCGATGAGGCCAATATTAGTCAAAATTAAACCTACAAGCGGTTTTGCGCATTTTTTGCATTTAGTTTTAGTAGGGGTTGTGCTACCGGGAGCGGTTTTTGCTTTAGTTAGTCTTAATTTCGTTCAGCTAGCCTTCAGCATAATCATTTTAAGTAAATGGCGTATGATTGCTGTTAGACCTCGATTTTGGGCGGCCAACGTTAGAGCCAATTCAATTGATTTAATGGTTGGCCTATCCATAGTATTATTTATGAACCACACTTCTAGTGTTGGTATAAGGTTGGGTTGGATGGTTCTATATGCCGCTTGGTTACTTTTTATTAAACCTGCAAGTAGCGTCTTAATGGTTACGACCCAAGCGTTTATAGGCCAACTATTTGCATTAATGGCACTTTATTTAAGTTGGGCTGCAGGTCCTGTCTATGGATTAACCGTATTAACAGGTATATTCTGCTTTTTAGCGGCCCGTCATTTCTTAGAAGCGTTTGAAGAACCATACGCTAGATTATTAGCATATACTTGGGGATATTTTGGAGCCGCAACTGCGTGGCTTTTAAGCCATTGGTTGCTTTTTTATAGAGGAGTATCACTACCTACGTTACTTTTGAGTAGTTTAGGCTATGGTTTAGCAGCTCTATATTATTTAGATCATAATGATAAATTATCTACTGGGCTTAAAAGACAATTTATTTTTATTATGCTAGCAATAGTTATAGTCATATTGGCTCTTTCGGACTGGGGCAATAAGGTTGTATAGGTTAATTTGGGAGGGAAAACATGACTGATAATATGAAATCGGATTCCACCGAAACAAATAAAGATAGTTACAGTGTTTCTAGTAATGCGACAACACCAAAGAATAGACAGAAAATAAATTTTGTTAAATTTAATAAAAATAACTGGGATAAATATGTAAATCCTAATAATTGGAGCAGAAACATTTTACTATCAGCATTTCTACTTTTGACGCTGCTAGTAGGGTATGCGGGTGCATGGATAGAGAATCATAATAATAACGGCGGAATTACGGTTGGTAATCTGAGTGATCAGAAGAAGATAGTTACCAGCCAAAGCCAATTAATTAACCAAATTGCAAAAACAGTAGGACCAAGTGTAGTAAGCGTAAACGTTAATATAACCTCTTCATCAAATAGCTCAAGTATTTTTGGATTCTCGCAACCTAATCAGTTGCAAGCTGCTGGAACAGGGATAATTTTATCTAACGAAGGATTAGTAATTACGAATCGGCACGTTGTACCTGCAGGCACAACAAATGTAAGTATTACTTTGAGTGACGGTACTGAGTTGAAAGATGTGTCGGTGATCGGTAGGACTAGTGCTACCGATAGTTTAGACATAGCATTCTTAAAAATAAATAACACTTCTGGGCATAAGTTGTCACCGGCAATAGTAGGTGACTCATCAACGGTACAAGTAGGTGACTCGGTTGTAGCTATAGGAAATGCACTAGGTCAATTTCAGAATACAGTTACAAGCGGAATAATATCTGGCTATGGTCGAAGCGTACAAGCCGGCGATAGCTCAGGTACGGGTTCAACAGAGAACTTAGCTGATTTATTTCAAACGGATGCAGCTATAAATGAAGGTAACTCAGGAGGACCGTTAGTAAATATGAACGGTCAAGTAATAGGCATAAATACTGCTACAGCGGGCAATGCACAGAATATTGGCTTTGCCATACCAATTAATGATATTAAAGGACTTATTGAGCAAGTAGTAAAAACTGGTAAATTTGCTCGCCCTTATATGGGGGTTCGTTATATACCACTTACTGCATCTGTTGCAAGTCAATATAACCTTGGCGTAAATAGCGGTGCATTTATTGCTCCTAGCGGCGATCCATCAAATCCATCTGTTATAGTGGGCAGCCCAGCAGACAGTGCAGGATTAAAAGATAACGATATAATAACCGCCGTCAACGGAAATAATATAGATCAGACTCATAGCTTAACAGGTTTGTTAGACCAGCATTTACCTGGAGATACTGTTAAGCTTACTGTATTAAGAAATGGTTCATCAAAAGAAATAGACGTTACTTTAAGCAGCGATCCCAATAGTTAGACACACTTAGTTGTTCAACATAGTGAACTTGGGGATATAAATTAGCAGACAAGAATATTGACTTTAGAACTGATTTTGATAGAAATATTATTGTATTGTTAGTAGTATGCAACGATAAACTGATCAATCTAATGCAAGTTAAGTAAGCTTAAAAACCTGGATGTAATTATTTGTGTTTCTTAGTTTATAGCCGTGAGATTCAGATATCCTAACAAGAGTCTCATGTTGCATGGGTAAAGACTCACTTAAAATATACAACGGTTTAATAGCGCGCTCCTCTAGCTGTTTATAGAGACGTCTATATAGATCCAAACCATCATGCCCACCATATAATGCAATTCTAGGTTCCTTTTTAGCCGCTTCATTAACCTCAAAGTCATTCGGTACATATGGGAGATTGCATAATAGAACATCATACTCATTAGTTAAATTAGCAAGCAGATCATTTTTTATAATGCTTAAGTTTAATGTAAATATATCTACATTAATTTTTGCTACTTTAAGGGCGTCTTTGTCTATATCTATCAGGTCAACAAGTGTATTTGAAGTCTCCAGGTAAGCTGTTATACCGAGCGCGCCGCTGCCTGTACCCACGTCGGCAACTCTAAGCCAGCGTTTGTTTTTATGGTTTTTACTAGCGAGATCTAACTGTGCAGCTAAGTTAATAAGCTCGCTGACCATATCTTCACTTTCAGGTCGCGGGACTAACGTTGATGCATTGATCACAAAAGTGCGACCATAAAATTCAACGTGCCCTCTGATGTAGGCGAGGGGTATATGAGTACTGCGTAACTTGAACAATTTATTTAATATTTCAATATTTTGGCTAGTTAAATTTAAATCCTGATTAGCCAGCAACCAGGCCCTGTCTTTATTTAAAGTGTCCTCTAGTAAAATGAGAACATCTAGACGGGCGGATTTAATACCGCTTCTTTGCAGTTCAATCTGCTTAGTTTTTATATATTGATTAAGTAGCATATGTAAGTTTTGGATAACTCAATCTAGCTTAGAATAGATCATTACTCTTTGTTATTTAGTTCGTTCTCTGCAGCCTGAAGCTTTTCAATTAGATCATCGATTTCACCATTTAAAGCTCCGGGTATATTAGATCGAGAATATCCAATTCTGTGATCCGTTATTCGATCTTGAGGAAAATTATATGTTCTTATTTTTTCAGATCTATCGCCTGAACCAATTAGTTTAAGCCTAGCTGCAGATAAATCTTTCTGTTCCTCGTCAATTTTTATCTGTAAAAGGCGAGACCGTAGAATACTCAGCGCCTTAGCTTTATTTTTTATTTGAGATTTTTCATCTTGATTAGCGACCACTAAACCGGTTGGTATATGGGTAATTCGTACAGCGGAATCGGTAGTATTTACGCTTTGGCCACCGTGTCCGCTGCTTCTATATACATCTATGCGTAAATCTGAAGGGTTTATTTCTATATCCGATTCTTCTGCTTCGGGTAGGACAGCTACCGTGACAGTTGAGGTATGAATTCGACCCTGGCTCTCTGTTACTGGAACTCTCTGGACTCGATGTACTCCAGCTTCAAATTTTAAATATTTATATGCTTCATTACCTCTTACCGCAAAAGTTATGTCTTTAAATCCGCCAACCTCATTAGGTGCCTCACTTATTAGTTCATACTTATAACTATGATTTTCAGCCCAACGAGTATACATTCTATATAACTCAGCGGCGAATAAACTAGATTCATCTCCACCGGCAGCCGCACGAATTTCGATAATAACGTCACGGTCATTATTGGGGTCCTTGGGTGTAATCCGATCTAATAAGTCAGCCTCAATAGATTGCAGTTTCGAGTTGATTTCTAGCAGTTCGTTTTCTGCTAGTTGTTGCATTTCGCCGTCTGAACTTTTTAGCACATCTTCGGCAGAGAGCTTGTCTTTTAATAAACTATCTCTCTCATCAAATAATTGAATAATATTTTCAATTTGGTTTTTTCGTTTCGCTAATCGTGGGTAACTTTTATCATTATAAATATTTGGGTCGCTAAGCTTAGTATCTATATCGCTAAGTTCTGATCGGAGTTCTTCTTCTTTATTGTTCATAACTATCCTTAGTAACTATCAGTATAATGAAAAACCATTCGATACATAACTACCGAATGGTTTACATGCATTAAATTAATCTTTAGATGTAGTAGCTACTTCTGCTTTTGATTCTGCTTTTTCTGCCTTAGCTGCAGCACGTTTTTCTAGCTTTTGTGCTGATGCAGCACGTTTTTCTTTAGCTGCTTTACCTGCAGCAGCACGTGCTTTGAACTTATCAACTCGTCCTTCAATATCCAGAATACGTTCTTCGCCTGTGAAAAAGGGATGTGACGCGCTTGTAATATGTACTTTAACTAGGGGGTATTCGTTTCCGTCTTCCCATTTTACTTTTTCATCACTATTAGCAGTAGATTTAGTTAGGAACTTAAACCCATTATTTAAATCCTCATAAACTACTAAACGATAATTATCGGGGTGTAATCCTTGCTTCATAATAGAATTAAAAGTATACACATCTGTTTAACATCGGTCAAGCCGGTTAAAGTTTTTATATATCCTGATTTGTTAATATATGTGAATGATTAAAGCAGCAATTTTTGATATGGATGGTTTATTAATAGACAGTGAGCCACATTGGGACACTGCAAAAAGGAAGAATTTTGATTCAATTGGAGTTAAATTAAGTAAAGCCCAAGAAGATGATCATCGGGGAAGAAGGATAAGTGAAAATATAGAACATATTTTCTTAGACCAACCCTGGGTAGGTCCCAGCCAGAAAGAAGTTTCGAATTCAATTGTGCAAGACGTTATCGATCTTATTAAACTAAAAGGTCGCTTGAAGGATGGTGTAATAGAAGCAATAAATCTCTGCAATAAGTTAAATATAAAATTAGCTGTTGCGTCATCGTCTCCAGACAAATTAATTGACGTTGTGCTAGATACTTTCGATCTAAGGAAGCATTTTAATATTGTATATTCAGCCGACAATGAAGAATATGGAAAACCCCATCCCGGCGTATTTATTAGCACAGCTAAGTTGCTGTCTGTTCCAGTTCAACAATGCCTAGTTTTTGAAGATGCACCATCAGGAGTACTAGCCGCTAAAGCAGCAAAAATGGTGTGTATAGCGGTACCAGAAGCTAATTTAAAGAATGATAAATATGTTCAGACTGCCGACGTCATCCTAGATTCGTTATCTAATCTTACCGAGGATTTAATTAATAGCTTTTAAGAGCTTCAATTGTATTAGAAGTTTTAATCTGTTAAAATAGGCTTATCAACATTAAGCAGGACGGAAATAAATCCTCCTTATCTTAATCCGCGCAGGACAGGTAAGGCTTTCGTCTAAAGAGAAAGGACTACTATGCCTACTAATACAGTAGATATTAAGAAACTATTAGAAGCCGGAGCACATTTTGGTCATAAGACTGAAAGATGGCACCCGAAAATGGCGCCATATATTCACAGTAAAAGAGACGGATCGCATATAATCGACCTAACTCAGACTGTTGCCAATTTAGAGATAGCTCTAGATTTTTTAGCTAAAACAGCCAGCGAAGGAAAGCAAATATTGCTAGTAGGTACAAAACGGCAGGCAAAAAACTTAGTAAAGAAGACAGCTATTGAGACTGGGATGCCATATGTTACAGAACGTTGGCTTGGAGGAATGCTTACTAACTGGAATACAATCGGCGAAAGAGTTAAACATCTTCAGGATTTAGAAAACCGTATGGCGAGTGGCGAATTAGCCAATAAATATAGCAAGCTTGAAGTACAGCGTTTTCAAGAAGAAATTGATCAAATGAATATACTATACGGCGGTATAAAAGAGTTAAACAAAAAGCCAGGAGCAGTATTCATAGTAGATATTGTGAATGATGCCAATGCGGTTAGAGAAGCAATAAAAATTAAAGTTCCTACCGTTGCTATGGTAGACACAAATGCTGATCCATCATTAATTACATATCCTATCCCGTGTAATGATGACGCAATAAAAACGATTCAGCTAATACTGGATTACATAAAAACCGCTATAGAAAGCGGTAAAAGCAAGGCTAAGAAGCCAGTCGATAAGACAGACGAAAAAACTTAGATAAGAATAACCACGGAGAAGATTTATGGCAGTAAATATTGATGAAGTAAAAAGACTTAAAGACTTAACCGGCGTTGGTTTGACCGATGCCAAAAAAGCATTAGAAGAAGCTAATGGAGATTTTGACATAGCACTAACAGCAATGCGAAAAAAAGGCTTAACCAAAGCTGAAAAAAGGGGCGAAAGAGAAGCTCGGGCGGGCGTAATAGGGACATATAATCACGATAACCGCATTGGTGTATTAGTGGAGATAAATTGCGAAACCGATTTTGTTGCCCGCAATGATATATTTAAGGATCTAGTTAAAGATATTACTATGCATATAGCGGCTAGTAACCCGGTTTACGTTGATTCTAATTCTATAAGCGATGAAGAACGCAGTAGAGTAGAAGCTGAATTTGTTGAACAAGCAAAATCTGATAACAAATCGGATGACATCGTTAAAAAAATTGTAGAGGGTCAGGTAAGCAAGTATTTTGCTGAGCGATGTCTAATGGATCAGCCATTCGTGAAGAATCCTGATCTTTCAGTCGGGGATTTTGTTAAGGATCATGCCGCTAGACTCGGAGAAAATATAGTCATAAGACGATTTACGCGATTTGCTTTAGGTGAAGTATCGTAAAGTTAAGTAGAATATGATGATATCAAGGTCTATAATCTAACTCTAATGGATAGCTCAAACGTAGTTAGTAAAACTCAGGATAAGTTAAGCCAGGCTATTGAAAGGTTTGAAGATAGCTTAAAGACTCTTAGGACCGGTAGAGCAAGCGCCAACATGCTGGACGGCGTCAAGGTAGAGGCCTATGGATCTTTAATGCCACTCAAGCAGGTTGGTTCGATTGTTGTACCTGAAGCCCAACAGATTCAAATAACGCCATTTGACCCCAGCAACTTAGCAGCTATTGCTAATGCTATCAGAAATGACAGTAGTCTTGGTTTAAATCCTACTGATGATGGGAGGGTAGTTCGTATTTCTATACCGCCTCTTACTGAAGAGCGACGTAAAGAACTGGCCAAACAGGTGGGTCAGAAGCAAGAAGAAAGCATGATAAGTATTAGGAACGTAAGGCATGAAGCATTAGATGCTATAGACAGTGAAAAAAAGGCAAAGAATATCAGTGAAGATGAAGCCAAAAGATTAACTGGATCCGTTGAAGAAGCAATGAATAAAGCCCGAACTGATGCAGAAATAATCGCAAAAAGTAAAGTTACAGAAATTACTACTCTCTAAGGTTGCTAAAAATTTAAATTAGGTTGCGGTCGTAATTACAGTTGTTCCGATTGGCGCCCAATTATATACCCACTGTGCTATATCGTCCGGAAGTCCTACGCATCCATGAGAGCTATTATTTGCACCAAACCAGCTTAGAGGATGCCAGTAAACTCCATGTACTGCATCGCCACCGTAAAAATAGTTTATAAAGTGTACATGAGGTTGAAAATATTTAGTGCCGTTGGAATTATAGCCTGACATGTCTTGAACGGCTAACTTCTCGTAAATATGATATTCGCCTATCGGCGTAGGAGTAGCGGGAGCTCCGGCACTTACTAAAAACGTGTTAACAATTTGACCATTCTGGTAGGCATACATTTTCTTACTATTCACATCTACTAGTATTAATTTGCTAAAAGCAGATGGAGTCACACTCTGAAAGGGTAAAACAACAAGCGGAGCATTTATTTGAAATCCTTTATTACTAAATAAATTTTTTGAGACCGAAGCGGCTTGAGATGATATTGAACTAGGGTCCAGAAGCTTTGTGCCGTTTTTACCATTAACGGCAATTTCACTACTGCCATCTGTCCTAGTTGCCACAACCTGACTAACAGGAGATTCTACATATTTGTTCGCAAGCGACATTAATGATGATGATACTGCATCTTCTTTAACGTGAACGTTATATTCTGTTTTCGATGAATTTGAAGTAATCTGCAACCAGCTTTTAATAATATCAGGCGCAATAGCTACATTTTGATTCCCTAAGTTTAAGGTTGCAGCTTGCGATGTAAGGTTATTTAACCATCCGTGGAACTGGCTGGAACTCAATGAGGTATTGATACCCGTTATATTGTTTGATGTTGCTAGAGCACTAAGCGGTGCAGCTTTTAAGCTTAATGTTAGATCTCTAGTGAAATAGGCAGTTGCTATAGGTGCACCTGTAAAGGCGATAGCAAGGATTAGTAGTGCAAATACGATTAAGCTGTGATTATGAAGAATGTCTAAGGTTTTTATATATAGAGACTTAGAACTTTTTGATTCCCTAGTAGGATTTAAATGAATAGGTATCTGAACTGAAACACTTTGAGAAACTTCAGAAACAACTTGGATTTTATTAATAAACCCAGTCTGTGGAACTATAAAGTCATTACCTACCGCCATATTATTGCGCATATGTACGCTGCTCACTTTTTTAACCTCTGTTTGTTTGCTTTTATTTAAGCTTAATCTCAATTATATACAGCAATATAACTTTGTAAAGCTTTAAGCACTAATATGTTAAATGTGGCGCAATCGTAATATATAAATAAGAGGTTTGTTACAATAATATAATGTCTTTCTTGATCCTAGTTTTGGGTATATTGCTTTTTACGTGCCTAATTGTTGTCCATGAATATGGTCATTTTCTCCTTGCAAGGCGTAATGGAGTCAAACCAGAAGAGTTCGCAATATTTTTTGGACCTAAATTATATAGCAGAAAAACCAGGAAGGGATGGATCTTCTCTATAAGAGCTATTCCCTTGGGCGGCTTTGTGCGTCTAAAAGGTGAACACGACAGCGATAAAGCCCCTGGTACATTTGGTAGCGCAAGTTTATGGGCGAAAAGTAAGATAATGGCTGCAGGTGTAGGCATGAATCTATTGGCTGCCTTAGCATTGTTCACATTACTGGCTTTAATAGGCATACCAAAGCTTATACCTAACCAATATACAGTCAAAAATGACACCAAAGTATCCTCACAGAAAGTATTGGTTGGAAATATTGAGAAAGGATCACCTGCCCAGAAAGCAGGTCTAAAAAACCAGGATGTCTTAAATGAAATTAGTGTTGCCGGAAAACAACCTATTAAAATTACAAGTTCGGACGTCTTAAAAAGTACTACTAAAACTTATGCTGGCCAAAAAGTTAACATACTTTATAGCAGAGGCGGAAAACAATTGGAGACGAGCGCAACATTGGTGAGTGCATCTGTAGTGAGTGCAAGTTTAGCAGAATTTAACAAGCAAATTAACTCAACAAAACTTGACTGTGCAAATATACCTTCGCCAAAAGGTAATTTAGGTATAACTCCAACGGACTATACTTTGCAGCGATCTACTTGGTCAGCTCCTGTTGCTGCCGTAGGACTTAGTACGCAGGTTACAACCTTAACATTTCAAGGTTTAGGACATGCTATTGGCGGTCTCGGCAGTTTAATTGCTGGCTTTTTAACGGGTAATAATACTGCAAGATCCAATGGACAATGTAGCGCCAGTAGTCAGGTAGGTGGACCCATTGCTATTGCCGTTATCCTTAAAGATGGTAGTCAAATGGGTATAGAGTTTATGCTGTTTATTATTGCTATTATTTCTCTTACTCTAGCAATCATGAATATTCTGCCCATACCTGCTTTAGATGGAGGAAGGTTATGGCTAACGCTTTTTACACACAGTATTCGCAAACCATTATCAGCAAAGAGGGAAGAACATATTAATGCTACTGGTTTTATAATTTTACTGGGCCTTATCATTTTGATTTCCGTAGTAGATATTAATAGATTCATACTAAATTAGTTAATGTCAACGACTGAAGAAAAAAACACAAAAGTATCTTGGAATCCTTGGATTGGTGTAATAGTTGCAGTAGTTGCATTATTCGGATCACAAATTATAGCAGGTGTTTTGCTATCCATTTACCCTGCATTAAGGGGGTGGGGTGGATTTAAGGCAAATGATTGGCTAAGTAATTCAATAGCAGCACAATTTATTTTTGTACTTATTGCAGAGACGCTAATTTTATCTATAATCTTCATCTTTTTAAGGGGCTACCAGGGCGCATTTAAAAAGATTGGGTTACGACGACCTAAATGGATCGATCCTATTTACGGTTTGGCTGGTTTACCAGCGTATTTGGTAATATATTTTCTTGCAGTAAATATATCTATTTACCTTATACCGGGATTGAATACTACTGAAAAACAGCAAATAGGATTTAATAACCCCCATGGGTTATTGCAGCTTACTCTAACTTTTATTAGTCTCGTAATACTTCCACCTATAGGAGAAGAGATTATTTTTAGGGGACTACTTTATTCTAGCCTGAAGAAGTTTATGCCTCTAGGTGGGGCTGTAATAGTAACGAGCTTGCTTTTTGCAGCTGGTCATATACCTGAGGGCGGAGCAGCCGGACCTCTTTATATAGCTGCAATCGACACGTTTGCACTTAGCCTGATACTCATCTATCTAAGAGAGAAGACAAATGGATTATGGGCTAGCATGACGTTACATGCTCTCAAAAATGGTATTGCTTTTGTAGCGCTGTTTGCGCTGCATCTTACCTAGCGTATAATTCGGATATCAAATTATGAGACTTTCAAAACTATTTACCAAGACGAATAAGAACGTTTCTTCAGATGAAACCTCTAGAAATGCTAGATTATTAATTCAAGCTGGATATATATATAAGGAAATGGCTGGTGTCTACGCGTATCTGCCACTAGGCCTACGGGTTGTCGAGAATGTTAAACGGATTGTAAGAGAAGAAATGAACTCTCTTGGTGCCAGTGAGATAATTATGACTAACTTACAGAGGCAAGAACTTTGGCAGAAAACCGATAGATGGAGTGATGAGGCCGTAGATATATGGTTTAAATCCAAACTAAAAAACGATACTGAAGTTGGTCTAGCATGGTCTCATGAGGAGCCAATTACCGATATGATGAAATCTTTTGTATCAAGTTATCGTGATCTGCCTGTGAATGTTTATCAATTTCAAACAAAGCTTCGTAACGAACTAAGGGCTAAAAGCGGCATAATGCGCGGCAGAGAGTTTGTAATGAAGGATTTATATTCTTATTCAAAAGACGATGTTGAGCATCAGAACTTCTATGATGAAGTAACCAAGGCCTACCTTAGGGTTTATGATCGTGTAGGGATTGGCGATCGGACTTATGTAACTTACGCCTCTGGGGGAGCTTTTACTAAGTTCAGCCATGAGTTCCAAACTATTACTGATGCGGGAGAGGATATTATTTATTTAGATAAACACAAAAAACTAGCAATAAATAAGGAAGTCTACACTGATGAGGTAATAAGTCATCTGGGTCTAACAAAGGATAATCTTGAAGAAACTAAGGCATCCGAAGTAGGTAATATATTCAGTTTTGGCACAATTAAAAGTGAACAATTAGGGCTTTTATTTACAGATCAGAACGGTGACGATAAGCCAGTTGTACTGGGAAGCTACGGCCTAGGAATAACTAGGTTAATTGGAGTAATTGCGGAAGTATTTGCGGATGATAAGGGGCTGGTATGGCCTGAAGCTATTGCTCCGGCTAGCGTTATATTAATTAATCTAGGCTTAAGTAAGGAAGTAATTGATAGTGCCGAAGAGTTGTACAAGACCTTGACTATGGCTGGTATTCAAGTAATATATGATGACCGTGATGCAAGAGCAGGCGAGAAGTTTGCCGATGCTGATCTGCTTGGAATACCTCATAGGGTCGTTATTAGCGAAAAGACAATAAATCAGTCCCGCTATGAATATAAAGCCAGGCAAAGTGATAACGTTGAGTTAGTAGATAAAGAAAATCTATTTAAAATACTAGGAATTAACAGCTAAGCGTTGATATAATAAAGCCAGACATTTAAGTGGTGGTAATTATAGCAAATCACATGAGTGATATAAGGAGTGATATGCCATGAAAAAAATGTTCAGATTGACAAAAGCAGGAGTTGAAGAACTTCAGACAGAACTAGATTCGCTAACAGAAAAGCGAAGTGGTATTGCTGATGCTATAAAAACTGCACGAGAACAGGGTGACTTAACTGAAAATGCCGAATACCAATCTGCTCGTGCCGAACAAGACCGCAATGAAGCTAGGATTTCCGAGATTGAAAATATACTTCAGAGCGTAGAGATTATTAAAAAGCCTAAGGGTGACAGTAAAGTTCAGCTAGGATCGACAGTAAAATTAAAAAATGAGAGTGGCGTTAAACAGTTTCAAGTTGTTGGAACCGTAGAAGCTGATCCGCTAAGCGGGAAAATATCTGATGAGTCTCCAATAGGACAAGCCTTAATTGGTAAAAAAGTTGGCGATAAAGTTGAGCTTGTAACTCCTGCCGATACAACGTCATATAAAATTACAGAAATATCTTAAGAAGCATAAGCAAAAAAATCGCTACTGTATAATCTAAAATATGGCCACACTTAAAGAATTACGTGATGAGCGTCTTAGAAAACTTAATGACTTAAAAGAATTAGGTATAGACCCTTATCCTTCTCAAACTAATCGAAGCCATACTCTTGGCAGCATAAGAAACAATTTTGACGAATTAGAAAATCATGAAGTAACCGTGGTTGGTAGAGTTATTAATATCCGTAAATTCGGAAAAATAGCCTTTATTGTTATTAGAGATCAAACTGGACAACTTCAACTATTCTTATCACCAGAAAAAATGTCTGGTCTAGATGCACCAAAAAGCCAACTCGGTTTTGAGCAGATTAGCTTATTAGATATTGGTGATTTTATAGAAGCGTATGGAAAAGTGATAAAGACTCAGACCGGTGAAATATCCATTGAAATAAGCAACTTAAGACTACTTTCAAAATCTTTAAGACCTATGCCTCTAGCCCAAGAAGGTTTTACAAATAAGGAAGAGCGTCTCAGGCGTAGATATGTAGACATGAATGTAAACCTCGATGTAAGAGACCGATTTATTCGCAGAAGTAAATTTTGGGAAGCAACTCGAGAATTTCTAAATAAAGAAGGTTTTACGGAAATAAACACACCCGTACTTGAGCATACAACTGGCGGGGCAGATGCAAACCCCTTCGTAACTCATATGGACGCGCTAGATCAAGACTTTTACCTACGAATATCCCATGAATTACCGTTGAAACGTTTACTCGGTGCGGGTTTTGAGAAGGTATATGATATTGGCCCAAGATTTAGAAATGAAAACTATTCTGAAGAGCATTTGCCGGAACATATGGCAATGGAATGGTATTGGGCCTACGCAAATTGGCGGCAGGGCATGAATTTAATGAGCTCAATGTTTCGCTCAGTAGCAGAGCAAACTTTCTCCAAGTTACAATTTAAGATTCATGGATTAGATGTAGACTTGAGCAAAGAGTGGGAAGACCTAGATTACTCGGAAGTTATTAAGAAACATTACAACCTAGACATTAGCACCTGCAGCCTCGAAGAAGTAAAAGAAGCACTTAAGAATAACAATTTAGAAGTTGGAGATGTAGAAAATAAAGCACGTGGAATTGACAAGTTATGGAAAAATATACGTAAAACCATTGCTGGTCCGGTATGGCTTGTTAATACCCCAACATTTATTAGCCCACTGTCAAAGATAAATCCTGATAGGCCTGATACTGTACAGAGATTCCAAGCCGTAATTGGCGGAACTGAAGTAGGTAACGGCTTTAGCGAACTAAACGATCCGGTTGAACAGCTTAACAGATTTATGCATCAGCAAGAGATGAGAGACAAGGGTGATAACGAAGCAATGATGCTGGACATAGATTATATCGAGATGCTGGAATATGGTATGCCCCCGGCTTGTGGTTGGGGCTATTCGGAAAGAGTATTTTGGTTACTGGAAGGTGTTAGTGCAAGGGAGGGAGTTCCATTTCCTCATCTTAAAAAAGATACTGACGAAATCACTAAATCTTTATACCCTAATGTAAAATTTGAGTAAATGTTCGAAATAGACGATCAAGAATTTCAAATTCTTATTAATAAAGCGCTGGAAGAATTACCTGGCGAACATGTAAAAAATATTAAAAATGTAGCAATCTTATATCAAGACGAACCGACTTTAGCTCAAAGGGATGAACTTAAATTAAGAAATGATCAAACGCTTTTAGGACTATATGAAGGAGTGCCACTAATTCAAAGACAAGGATCTGCGCGTGTACTTCCAGATAAGATTACTCTATTTAAAAGACCGTTACTTTATAAATCAGTAGACGCAAACGACTTAAAGAATAATATTAAACATACCTTGTGGCATGAGATTGCACATTACTACGGTCTTAATCATAGCCAAATTAATGATCTGGAATAAGCCTAATTTTTAATCATTACTTTTTTGAAGTATACTGATTAACATGCAAAAATCGGTTGAAAATATCTGGGAAAACATATGGAAAGATAAAAAGGGAAAGATAGTAATTTGGCAAATGCCGAATATACCACTTATTATTTGGGCTGTAGCTACTGTAGTGTCCCTCATAGTTACCGGGAAATCAGCAGATGTATTTCAGTGGATTGGTGATATCGCCTTAGTGGTTTGGTCACTTCTAGAAATTATTAAAGGCGTAAATTATTTTCGAAGAATACTGGGCCTTGTTGTATTTGTTTTTTCCGTGTTATCGATCATCAAACTGCTTTAAGTTTACTGGAGAATTCTTGTCTTAGCTTTTGAACTTTTGGATTAATGATTACTTGGCAGTAACCAACCTGAGAGTTATTATTGAAAAAGTTTTGCTGATTTTCTTCGGCAGGCCAAAATTTTTTATAGGGTACTACTTCGGTCACAATTGGATCTTTCCATAATTTAGCCGCAAAGTTTTTGGTTGAGCTTTCGGCAACTTTCTTTTGGTCGTCGTTATGATAAAAAATAATTGATCTATATTCTTCTCCAATGTCGTTACCTTGGCGGTTTAGAGTAGTCGGATCGTGCATTACGAAGAAAATCTCTAATAAGTCTTTATAACTTATGATATTCGGATCAAAAGTTAACTGTATTACTTCAGCGTGATGGGTATCGCCTCCGTATATTTCTTCCATTGTTGGATTTTCGGTATTGCCGCCACTGTAACCTGACACAACTGAATTAACGCCTTCTACTCTTTGAAATATTGCTTCTATACACCAAAAGCATCCACCGCCTAGAGTAGCCATTTGATTGTTGTTCATTATTATCATGGTACCTCAATTTAGCTTATAATGGTTAAGATAGAAGCATTAACATAGATAGTTAATTAAAGGACACATGTCAGTAATAATTTTTGATTTTGATGGGACTATAGCAGACAGTCGTGACTACGTTATAAACTATATCGCTAAGGAAGCTAACAGGTTGCCACTAAGTCTCCAAGAAAAACACGATCTATACGGACTATCAATTATAGGTATTGCTCGGCGACTGGACTATCCGTGGTGGCGTTTGCCTTCTTTGTTTCTAAAAGGTAGAGAAAAGATGGGTAGATCAATGGGCCACGTTAAACCATTTGATGGCATTTGTGAAGTTATAAAAAAACTACATTCGGAAGGACATGAACTATTTATAGTTAGCAGTAATAGTTTGAGAAATATAAGAAGTTTTCTCAAACATAATCATTTAAGGGAGCAGATAGTTGAAGTATATGGAGGTATTGAGATATTCGGAAAAGCGCCGATCATAAGAGAATTGCTAAACGATCACTCAATTAGTCTAAATGATGCTATGAGTATAGGGGATGAAAAAAGAGATTTAGAGGCGGCTAAATCTGTTGGGATCCGGACTATTGCTGTTTCATGGGGCTTTGCCAGCATGGATGACCTTATTGATACTCAGCCGGATGCTGTAGCGAACAGCCCTAAAGAATTGCTTCAGATCATCAATGATCTTTAGAGCATCTCTAAACTGATATAATGTAGTGTAATGGCTTATGGAAGAACAAGATCGTTGCCTTATGCTCCTGGGCAAACGACACCTTTTAAAATTTCTCGATCAAAAATCGAGCTTTATAAGCAGTGCCCTAGATGTTTTTGGCTTGACGCTCGATTGAAAATTACTCGCCCCAACTCACCCCCATTTAATATCAATAAGGCTATTGATGAACTATTTAAGAAAGAATTTGACACTTACCGCACAAAGGGTGAACCGCATCCCTTAATGCTTGATAATCAAATTAAAGCAATTCCTTTTGCTCACAAAGATTTAGATAAATGGAGAGCAAACTTTACAGGTATAGGGACGTTGCATGCTCCGACTAATTTATTTATTTTTGGAGCTGTGGACGATATTTGGGTCAATAATAACGACGAATTAATAGTTGTCGATTATAAGGCCACTTCTAAAAACTCTGAAGTTAATATAGATTCAGATTGGCAAATAAGTTATAAGCGGCAGCTGGAAGTGTATCAGTGGCTGCTCCGGCAAAATGGTTTTAAAGTAAATGATACTGGTTATTTCGTCTATGCCAATGGAAGAGTCGATTTAGATGGATTTAATGACCGAGTAGAATTTATAACAAAAGTTATTCCATATACTGGAAATGATTCTTGGGTGGAAAAAACCATAGACGAAATTAAAGCATGCTTAGAAAATAATACGATGCCATCAATAGGCAAAGCGGCAATGGGCGGAGACTGTGATTTTTGTACATACGCAAAAGCAAGAACTGAGCTTACAGTTAAAGCCTTAAGCAACAGATTAAAGTAAAGATTAAGTCCATATGGCAAGCAATAGTGAATTACTGCATCTTTTAGATCAAAGAGAACAACTGCAGCATTTTGGTGTAGAGCTTACTGACATAAAAGAGAAAAGTGTTGACGATTTTTTCGTTAGAAATATAGCACGAGGCATGTTACCGCTTGTCCGACTAACATATTTACTGAACCGAAAAGAGCTTAGTAGAAGAGGCGACTTTGATACCTTAGTTTCTTCGCCAGATATTGGTGCAATCTTAGATAATTAGATTTTAAATAAATCTTAATTAACACTAGGCTATAATATTTCTATGCTAGACATTCAGTATATTAGAGATAATCCCGATTTAGTTAAAGAAAAATCGGCGCAAAAAGGTTACGACGTAGACGTAACACAGTTACTCGGTTTCGATAACGAGCGCCGGATACTTTTAAATGAAGTCGATAATCTACGCCAAAAAAGAAACGAGTTATCTGATACGGCTAAAGGGCAAAGGCCTAGCGAAGAACAAATCGAGGCAGGCCGATTAATAAAGGAAAACATAGCAAAAATAGAGCACCAGCTAGCATCGATAGAATTGGAATACTTTGAATTATTAAAAAAAGTACCCAATATGCCGGCGGAGGATGTTCCTGTAGGCAAAAGCGAGAATGATAATGTAGTTGTTAAAGAGTGGGGGAATAAGCCTAATTTTGATTTCGTACCAAAGAACCATTGGCAAATAGGTGAAGCAAAAGGGTGGATTGATAAGGAGCGGGCTAGTAAAGTTGCAGCTTCTAGGTTCGCATATTTAAAGGGCGATCTCGTGCTTTTAGAATTTGCTCTCTGGCAGTTTGCGCTAACTCAGTTGACGGATGAAAATGTAATAAGAGATATCGTCACTAAAAATAACTTAGGGATTAGTTCTAAACCGTTTATACCCGTTTTACCACCTGCAGTAGCTAAGAAAGAAGTTTATGAAGCAACAGGACGGCTTAATAAAGAAGAGCAGACTTATAAGATAGAGGATGAAGACTTATGGCTAAATGCCAGCGCTGAACATACACTTGCTCCAATGTATTTAAATGAAATTATTAATGAATCTGATCTGCCTCTACGTTTCGTAGGCTATACTACCGCTTTTCGGCGTGAAGCTGGTACTTATGGTAAGGATATGGAGGGTATTCTGAGGCTTCATCAGTTTAATAAACTTGAAATGGAATCCTTCAATAGCCCTGATGAATCTATGCAGGAGCATTTGTTCATGGTTGCAGTACAAGAGTATCTTATGCAGCGACTAGGGCTGCCTTACAGAGTATTAAATAAGTGCACTGCGGATATAGGATTTCCAAATGCCAGAGGCATGGACATTGAAGTATGGCTACCAGGTCAAGATAAATATAGGGAAACGCATACCGCTGACTACATAACAGATTTTCAGGCGCAAGGAATGAAAACCAGAGTACGTAAGCCGGATGGAAGCCTTGTGTTGGCTCATACTAATGACGCTACTGCCTTCTCTGAACGCCCATTAATAGGAATTATAGAGAATTTTCAAACTATAGACGGTAACGTTAAAGTTCCCGAAGTATTGCAGCCTTATCTAGCGGGACGAAAAGAAATATAGTTGAAACTGTAGATATCTTCGAAGACAGAGTGTACAGTCGAAGAGTATAATATAGTTGCAGCAAAAATAAAGTTAAATAGTTTGATCTTAAAATTAAGGAGTCGCATAAGTGTTTCAAAAATTTGAGATAAATGGTGTTCATTCCACAGTAGATCCAGTTTTAAGGAAGTACATCAATAAAAAGATTGGTAATCTCGATAAATATATTCCCAAGCACGCCCGTGATAGTGCTCATGTAGAGGTCTTTATTAAAGAAGGAAAGACGAAAAATAATAACTCTTGTACATGTGAAGTTACATTATTTTTACCCAAACAGACCTTAATTATTAATGAAACTTCTATCAATATGTACGCGGCTATAGATATAACTGAAGCAAAATTAAAACTTCAGCTTAAAAAGTATAAAGAACTACACAACAGCGCAAAAATACGCAGACATTTAATGGGCAGATTTTCTCGCAAGTCGGCCTAAAATTGTTGGTAAAAATACTGTCGCATTTGTACGAATAAAACGCTATAATTATATGTCATAACACGCTCGTTTTTTCAGATAAGAGCTACAGTAATCTGCTTAAGAGAGATAAGGATATCGGGGACTGATGAATATTGTTTTTAAAAAGATTTTGGGAGACCCACAGGCAAAAACCGTAAAACGGTTGGCTAAGCGCATAAAATCGATAAATGATCTGTCGGACAAATATAAAAAAATGTCTGACAAGCAATTAAAGGAACAAACTTCAGTCTTAAAAGAAAGGCTAAAGAAAGAATCGCTTAACGATATTCTCCCAGACGCATTTGCAGTAACAAGAGAAGGAGCTACTCGCTCTTTGGGTCAAAGACATTTTGATGTTCAGCTAATTGGCGGTATGGTGCTTCATGAGGGTAGCGTTGCGGAGATGAAGACCGGTGAAGGAAAAACCCTGGTAGCAACTCTAGCCGTATATTTAAATGCACTAACTGAAAAAGGCGTCCATGTAGTTACAGTAAATGATTATCTTGCTCAGCGTGATGCAGGCTGGATGGGTCAGGTATACAATTTTCTCGGTCTATCTACCGGTGTTATCGTAGCCGATTTAAGTTTTATTTATGACCCGGATTTCACTAATACTGATCATGAGGATGAAAGATTTAGACACCTGAAACCTGCAACAAGACAAGAAGCGTATGCGGCAGATATAACTTACGGAACAAATAATGAATATGGCTTCGATTATTTAAGGGATAATATGGTTCGTGAAGAAGATCAGCTTCGGCAGAGAGAATTAAATTATGCAATCGTGGACGAAGTTGATTCAATACTAATTGACGAAGCAAGAACTCCACTAATAATAAGCGCACCAAGTGTAACTAGTGGAACTGCATATTCGCAGTTTGCAAAAATAGTGAGACAGCTTACTAAAGAGAAACATTTTGAAACTGATGAAAAAAGAAAGACTGTAATTTTAACTGACCCCGGCGTGGAAAAAATAGAAAAAGTATTAGGCATAGACAATTTATATGGCAGCGAAAATATTAGAACCATCTATCACTTACAGCAAGCCCTGAGAGCCCATGCCTTATTTAACAGAGATAAGGATTACGTTGTAACACGCGAAGGCGAAGTAGTCATAGTCGACGAGTTTACAGGGCGATTACTTGCCGGTCGTAGATATAACGAAGGACTGCATCAGGCTATAGAAGCGAAAGAAGGAGTGGAAGTTCAGCAAGAAAGTATGACTCTAGCAACAATATCATTCCAGAATTATTTCCGACTGTATGACAAATTAGCGGGTATGACCGGAACCGCGCTAACTGAAGCCGAAGAATTTCACCAGATTTATAAGCTGGATGTTGTAGAGGTGCCCTCAAATCGGGTATTAGCCAGAATAGACCGTAGCGACAGGATTTATAGAACCGAGAAAGCGAAGTTCAAGGCAATAGTTAGAGAAGTCCAAACGCTCCATACGAAAGGCCAGCCAGTGCTTCTTGGAACAGTATCGATTGAAAAAAACGAAGCTCTTGGAAATATGCTAAATAAGGCGGGTATACCGCACCAGGTACTTAATGCAAAAAATAATGAACGAGAAGCATCGATAGTGTCAAAAGCTGGAAATAAGGGCGCTGTAACACTGGCCACTAATATCGCTGGTAGAGGTACCGATATTGTTCTTGGTGATGGAGTAAAAGATTTGGGTGGACTATTTGTACTAGGTTCAGAGAGGCATGAATCCAGGAGAATAGATAACCAACTTAGAGGGCGTTCCGGGCGACAGGGAGATCCGGGAGTAACTCAATTCTTCGTAAGTACTGAGGACGATTTAATGCGAATTTTTGGTGGCGATAGAATTAGTAATGTTATGGGACGATTAAGCGTAGATGATGAAACTCCCATAGAAAACAGGCTAATCAGTCGTAGTCTGGAAAGCGCCCAGAAAAAAGTGGAAGGTTTTCACTTTGATCAGAGAAAGAATGTCGTGCAGTATGACGATGTTATGAACCGCCACAGGAAAGCAATATACGCTATGCGAAGAGAAGTGCTGCGATCTAGCAATATAAGCAAACGTATAAAGATTTTAATAGACGAAGAATCTCACGACTTAGCAACTTCACCATTAGCTGCGACGGATCAATTCGAGGACTTAATTAGAGAGGTATTTCCATTAAATGAAAAAACTTTTGATAAATTATTTGATACCGATGCAGACAAGTTCGAGGATACGCTTAAAAAAGATGCACTAGATGTATATAAGAGCAGAGAGAAATCTTTCGGAGAAGATATATTACATAAAGTAGAGCGCGATATATATCTTCAAGTTTTGGATAATTTATGGATGCAACATTTAGAGAATATGGACCATCTTCGAGAGGGAATTCACTGGATGAGTGTCGGGCAGCAGGATCCATTAGTAGAGTATCGGCGACGCGGACAGTTGTTATTTGAAGATATGCAAAATAGTCTAAGACATGATGCACTAATGCATTTGTATCATGCAGAACCAATCTCGCAGGAAGATTTAGATAGAGCAACGGAAACTGAACTAACCAGAGCAGCCCAAGGCTCAGTTAGTAATGCTTCACAAATAATAACTAGTGAAGCGGAGTTTCAAGCTAAAGATTTTGACGATAAGTTAACGTCTCAAAAAAATAAGAAAAAGCAGACTAGCAGCCTTAAGAAGGCCAGAAAATCTGAGCGCAAACGTAAAGCTGCTGGTAAAAGGCGAAAAAAATAAATAAGTATGATCAAGTTGAATAATTAATGCGACATACTATCAATGAAGTCCAGCTCAATAATGGTTCCAAAGGAATTTTAATTCATATACCAAATGCGTCTGTTATGACTTTTGATATCAATTTTAGGGCAGGCGAATATTTAGTAGATAAAGAGAAGTGGGAAGTTCCGCATCTTATGGAGCACGTATTATTAGGTGCCAATGAATTAATTCCTAAAGCACGTGAATTTCAAGCAGAGCTTGAGAAAAATGGTGCTTATTCAAACGCTACTACCGGGGTTTACGACATAACTTACGAAGCTGAATGCGCAGACTTTGAGTGGGATAGGGTTCTAGGCCTACTCTTAATTGCCATTACGAAGCCCTTATTCCTAGAAGAGGAATTTAAAGCTGAATTTGGGAACGTACAAGAGGAGATGGTCGCTAGAAGCAATAATCACTTCCGCCGTTTAAGCTTGGAAATGAGGCAGAGCTTAGGCCTTATTGCTAAAACGGATGCTGAAAGGCTGGAATTAATGTTAAATGTTAATGTCGATGATGTTAGAGCGCATTATAAGCGCACACATTCTGCTCCTAATATGCGCTTTACTATTGCTGGTAACTTAAACACTCAAAGACGAAAAGCCATTATTAAACTGTTAGATTCTATTGATTTACCAACCGAGGGCACGCGTTTCGAACTGCCTCGTGAAATTCCTAAAAAGCTTAATCAGCCAGTTTATGTACCTAATGACACAGTAGAGAACTTATATTTCTATATCGATACATTTATTAAAAGACGACTAAAAGATCCTGAAACGGATGCCCTGAGTTTAGTAAATACAATGTTAACCGAAACACTTTATTCAAAAATCTTAGGAACAGCACGTGAAAAAGGACTGGTTTATGGTATGAACTCTGGGCTTAGCCACACGCGCGACGCTAGCAACTGGTGGTTTGGTGCGCAAGTTTCCGATAAGAACGCCGGCCCCCTACTTAATATAGTTGTAAATGAATTACATAAGGTGTTGGCCGGAGAAATACCGCAAACTGATATTGATTCTACCAAGCAGTATGCGCTTGGACGTTTTCAGCGCAGTGCGCAAACCGTTGGCGGCACTGCTGCAGGATACGCCGGTCGCTATTTCTTCGATGATGTTATTGAAGACTATTACAGAGTACCGGAAAGAATAAAAGCAGTAACTAAACTGCAAATAATTGAAGTAGCAAGATCTATGTTCGTAGACAACACGTGGGGAATTGGCGTACTAGGAAATTGCGGTGAAAAATTTACGTATGGGTTGCAAGCTCAGCTATCACCCTTATGGGTCCAGCCGTCTATATCTTTGCCCCTATAATTGTTTCGCTTTTTAAACTGATATACTTTCTATTATGGACGATTTAGGAGCAAGCGCTACATCTTTAAAAGAGCAAATTGATAAAGCCTACTCCCAGCTTAAAATTGATGAGTTAAACACGAAGTTAATTTCTTTAAAAGAAGATAGTTCGAAGGAAGACTTCTGGAATGATAATCGTAACGCTCAAGACGTCATGAAAGAGATTTCAAATCTTGAATCTAGAATTAATCCTTGGGTTAAAATTAGGCAAGAGATTGATGAAGTTAATGAATTAGTAAAACTTAATGACAACGCGTTAAGTTCGGAAATCAAGGAGCAGCTATCTAAAACAGAGAAAGCTTATTTGAGACTCAAAGATGATTTAAAGTTTAGCGGCCCCTATGATGATCACAACGCTATACTTAGCTTATATGCTGGAGCAGGTGGCACAGATGCACAAGACTGGACACAAATGTTGCTCAGAATGTATACGAGGTGGTGCGAGAAGCATAATTACAACCTTAGTCTTGTTGAAGAATCCCCAGGGGATGAAGCCGGGATCAAAAGTGTAACTGTCGATATCGAAGGACCATACGCCTACGGTAAATTAAGGGGTGAACACGGTGTGCATAGATTGGTAAGATTAAGTCCTTATAACTCCGATAATTTAAGACAAACTAGCTTTGCAAAAGTTGAAGTAATGCCAAAAATTGACAAGCAGGATGACTTAATAATTGATGAGAAAGATTTGAAAATAGATGTATATAGAAGCGGTGGTCACGGTGGCCAAAGCGTTAATACTACAGACTCGGCAGTAAGGATAACACATATTCCATCAGGTGTAAGTGTGGCTATTCAAAATGAGAGATCACAGCTCCAAAATAAGGAGACCGCACTAACCATTCTAAAATCCAAGTTAACGCAGATAAAATTAGAACAGCATAAAGATAAATTATCCGAGATAAAAGGCGAGAATCAATCAGCTGAATGGGGCAATCAAATTCGAAATTATGTACTACATCCTTACAAACAAGTTAAAGACCTTCGAACCAAAGTAGAAAGAAGCGATCCAGACGTAGTTTTAGATGGGGATATAGATCAATTTATAAATTCATATTTGGATAGCTCTATCAGCTAGAGTTGCCGGCAACAGTTAAAACACTATGCTTTATATACATATATTAAAGCTACTTGGAAGAACAAAGTAATAGCAAAAGAGCAATATAATTATCGCTGTTAGAGTAAAGTCTGACCTTTGTTCTTATGGTATAATAAAGCTCAATGATACTGCTCGACCGGGTGACAAAAAAATATCCAAGATCAGGTGGAGGATCTGCTTTAGATCGGATTAGCCTTCATGTTGATCCGAAAGAGTTCGTTATTGTTATTGGACAAAGTGGAGCGGGCAAAACTACTCTACTAAGACTACTCACCAGGGAAGAACGACCGAGCACTGGCAAAATCATTGTTGGCGGTATAGATTACGATAAGCTTAAAGATAAAAATATACCTTTGCTCAGGCGAAAGATCGGTGTAGTTTTTCAAGATTTCAAGCTTTTACCTAATAAAACTGTATTTGAAAATGTTGCTTTTGCATTAGAAATCGTGGGCGTGAGCAGTAGAGAGATTAAGCATACTGTGCCTAAAGTCCTGGAAATAGTCAATTTGAAGGGCAAGGAAAATTCCTATCCGAGAATGTTATCTGGTGGAGAGCGTCAAAGAGTTGCTATTGCCAGAGCAATAGTTAGACAACCGAGAATACTAATTGCAGATGAACCGACTGGTAACTTGGACCCAAAACATGCTTGGGACGTAATTAAAGTTCTTGAAAAGATTAATAGATATGGAACCACGGTATTATTAACGACTCATAATCAAGATATAGTTAACAAGCTTAAGCGAAGGGTGGTAACCATCAAGAATGGTAAGGTAGTTAGCGACCGTGCTAATGCCGGATATAAGTCATGAAAAGAAGGCTAATAACTTTCTGGCGAATAATACATGCCGGAATTGTTAATTTTATAAGGAATGTTACATTGGCTGTCGCTGCTATGGCGGTGATGGTCGTAACTCTGACAATAGTATTGTTTTCTATAATTACAAACGCTACTTTTATTAATACAATTGCATCGATTACTAATAAAATAGACATCTCTGTGTTTTTAAAAGATACAGATACTACTGCACAAACTCAGCAACTAATTACACGAATCAAAAAATTACCAAACGTTAAGGCTGTATCTTATTTCGATAAAGCAGCAGCACTTAGGCAATACGTTTTGCAAAACAAAGGGAATCAGCAACTGCTTGCAGCTATAAACGAAACAAGTAATCCTCTGCCAGCTACTATACTTATCAAGCCTATTGATTTGAATAAAATTCAGGACATAAAAAATTTCTTAGGTAATCCTGACGTAGCCTCGCTGCAATCTGACCAACCGAGCTATAGTGGTGACCGGAAAGCGGCAATTGATAAGATTACGCATGCGACAGATGTTTTAAGACAAATTGGCGTAATAACTGTGGTAGTATTCACATTTATATGTGCATTGATTATATTCAATACTATCCAAATGGCAATTTTTAATCGTCGCGAAGAGATAAACATTATGAGATTACTAGGAGCTAGCACTACTTATATCCGTGGACCTTTTATAGTTGAAAGCGTCATCTACGGACTACTCTCGGCTGTTTTTTCAGTACTTATTATTAATTCAGCCTTCTTGGCATCCAGTAATGCGCTTCAGGCAAGTAGCCTAGGACTTCTTGACATTAATTATGCAAACCAATATTTTGATGCTCATTTCTGGCAGCTTTTGACCATACAACTTGTGCTTGGTATAGTACTAGGAGCGGTTTCTTCCACAATTGCTACACGCCGCTACCTAAAATTCAAGACAAAGTAAGTAAAATAGAGCAAGATAATAAGATTAGGCGTAAATAAGCCTTTAAGCATCGCGGGCTAAGTAATTTTGTTATCTAGATCTTATCTTATAGTTAACATTTAACAGAGGGTGGTAAGACTTGATTAACCGTGATATACTCATAAATAGCATAACCAAAAACAAAAATATGCCAAAAATAAAACAGACCATAATATATTATAAGCTTCGTGTCATATTAGTGACACTTGCTTCATGCGGATTAATTGGAGGCGTTGTTATTGTTCACGCCGATCAATTTGATGTACAAATTAACGCGTTAAATGCCCAGAACTCATCGACGCAGGGTATTGTGAATGGTTTAGAAAGTCAGGCTGGTAGCTATCAAGCGGCTATTGGGCAGCTGCAAACCCAAATTGATACAGTTCAGGCGCAAATAGCAGATAATCAAACCCAACAAGCACAACTTCAACAGCAAATTGTAGATAACCAGCAACAAATAGACCTTAAAAAACAGGAGCTTAGCGCCACTATTAAAGTCTTATACATTGATGGGCAAACAACAACTATAGAAGAATTAGCTACAAGCAAAAACTTAAGCGACTATGTAGACAAAGAAGAGTATAGGACTACGGTTCAAAACCAATTAGACGGTAAGATTAAAGAGATAGGCGCCCTACAGGTTCTGTTACAAAGCGAAAAGCAAAAAATTACAGTACTGTTGGAATCAGAAAAAACTCAAAACGCGCAGCTTAGCAGCGCCCAATCACAACAGAATAATTTATTGTCGTTTAATCAAGGCCAACAGGATGCCTATAATCAACAAATTAGTGCTAACAGTAGCCAAATTGCTAAATTGCGACAGGCACAGATAGCTGCAAACGCTAGATTCACTGGAGGCGGAGCGCCAGGTAGTGGTCCTGCCTGCGGCGGCGGTTACCCTGCTAAATGGTGTGAAATAGCACAGGATTCAGTTATTGATAGTTGGGGTATGTATAACCGAGAATGCGTTAGCTATACCGCTTTTAGAGTAGCTGAATCTGGTCGCAACATGCCTTATTGGGGCGGCAGTGGTAACGCAAACCAATGGCCAGGAGATGCAAGGGCAGCCGGAATACCCATTGATAGTAATCCTACGCCAGGTTCTGTCGCAATAAGCATGCGTGGTGCATTCGGTCATGCTATGTATGTAGAGAGCGTAAATGGCGATGGCACAATCAATATAAGTCAATACAACGCCTCTCTTGATGGTCGCTACTCAACTCGTAGTAATCTTGATCCTTCCGGACTACTATTCCTCCACTTTTGAACATATTGTTTGCTATAATTACTAACAATGAGATTAAAACAAAGGTATGTGGGTAGGGGTAGTAAATCTCAACGCAAACGATGGTTAGTATTCTTCAGAAGCCTATTATTTATAGTAATAATATTTGGTATTGGGGTTGGTGTTGGTAGATTAAGCCTTCACTCCAACCACATTAAACCAGTTGCAGCCAGCCTTCCTAATAAGTTAGATTACAGTTCTATAGACGCTGTTTATCAGGCCTTAAAAAATAATTACGACGGAACTTTAAATCAAAGTCAGCTACTGGATGGTTTGAAGCACGGTCTGGCTGATGCCCCTAAAGATCCGTACACGGTGTATTTCAGTGCCCAAGAGGCTAAAGCCTTTAATAGCCAGCTTAATAATTCATTTAGCGGTATAGGAGCACAGCTAGGTAAAGACAACGACGGTAATCTAGAAGTGATTGCTCCAATATCTGGCCTTCCGGCGGATAAAGCAGGGGTAAAAGCCAAAGACATCATCACAAGCATTAATGGAACCAGTACTTCAGGTTTAAGTATTGACGACGCTGTTAATAAAATAAGAGGCGCTAAAGGTAGCAAAGTAACGTTGCAGATTGTAAGGAATGGAACAAGTGCGCTGAGTTTCACAATTACTAGAAACGATATAAATTTACCCAGCGTAACTTCAAAAATACTTACCGGCAATATTGGCTACATGCAAATAAGTACATTTGCTGACGACACTAATAGTTTATCCAAGAAAACAGCTGATCAATTTGCAAGTGCTCATGTTAAGGGAATCATACTTGATCTAAGAGATAACCCCGGCGGTCTATTAGACGCTGCAGTTCATTTATCCAGTCTATGGTTGCCAAGTGGCCAAAAAGTATTAGATGAGAAGCGTGGGACGCAGGTAATAGATAGCCAGTATGCATTAGGTGGCGATGAATTGCATGGCATACCTACAGTTATTTTAATTAATGCTGGTAGTGCAAGTGCTAGCGAAATAACAACAGGTGCCTTACACGATAATAACGCGGCTTACGTTATAGGCGAGAAGAGTTACGGTAAAGGGGTAGTACAGGACATTATATGCATTACTGGACAAACTAATACTGATGGTACTTGTCCGGCTGATGAACTTAAAGTAACTATCGCGAGTTGGTTTAGACCCAATGGACAGAATATAAATCATAAAGGCATAAATCCTGATAAGACGGTGAAGTTATCGCCTACTGACATATCTTCTGGTAATGACAGTCAGCTTCTAGCAGCCGAAGCTTATTTGAATAAGTGATGCATGATACTTCTAGCCATTACAGGCTTGCCAAACAGAGGCATTTAAGATAGGATTAAATCCGTATAGAGAGGTGTTAAAAGAAGTGGCTGATCAAGCGACTAAGTATGTATTTGTTACAGGAGGTGTGCTTTCCGGATTAGGAAAGGGTATAACAGCCGCCTCGATTGGCAACCTTTTAAAAGCTCGCGGATTAAGAGTTAATCTGCAAAAATGTGATCCATATTTAAATGTAGACGCCGGTCTTCTCAACCCGCGCGAGCACGGCGAATGCTTTGTAACTAAAGACGGTGCTGAAACTGATCTTGATTTAGGCCACTATGAGCGTTTTGTAGATGAAGAAATGACCTCGTCAAGCAGTCTCATGAGCGGTCGGGTACTTCTGAAACTTATCCAAGATGAACGAGCCGGGAAATTCGATGGCGATGACGTTCAAATAATCCCTCATTTAACCGGTGCTATAAAAGATTGGATTATTAATGCTGGATCAGGATTTGATGTTCATATTGTAGAAATAGGTGGAACAGTCGGAGATTATGAATCGTTGGCATTTATTGAGGCAATTCGAGAACTGGGCATATATGTAGGATTAGAAAATTGTGCCTACGTTCATGTTGTATATCTACCTTATTTACACGCTAGCAACGAAACTAAAACTAAACCAGCCCAGAATTCTGTAAGGGAATTAAGGGGGCTAGGAATATCTCCCGACGTTCTAGTATGCCGCAGCGAGCAGACTGCAGGCGAGTCAGCAATAAATAAGCTTAGCCTATTTAGCGGCGTGCCTACCGACGCAATTGCACCACTGGCTAATGCTAGGAGCATTTATGAGGTCCCGCTAACTTTGGAAGATGCAGGCATAGCTGATGTACTAACTGAAAGACTGGGTATTAAAGCTAAGAAACCTGAGTTAAATGAATGGAGAAAAGTAGTAGCTAAAGCTACTACGAGCTATGAAAGACTAGTTAAAGTTGGTTTTGTTGCTAAATACATGGATAACACAGATACATATATGTCTGTTTTTGAAGCTTTAAAGTCAGCAGCCTGGAATAACAAATGTAGCATAGATATTACCTGGATAGATGCATCCAAATTTGATGAACCGGGAGCGGATATAAGTAAAGAAATAGAAGAATACGATGGGATAGTAGTTCCTGGTGGATTTGGTCAGAGGGGTCTAGAAGGCAAGATAAAAGCGGCTCAGTATGCTCTATCTGCAAAAATGCCATATCTGGGATTGTGCCTAGGACTACAAATGGGTGTGATTGCTGCCGCCAGAAATAATGGATTAGTCGGTGCTACAACTTTTGAATTAGACCCGGAAGCCAAAGATCAAATTATTATCACTATGGCTGATCAAGTGGGCAAGCATATGACCGGCGGTACCATGCGACTTGGGAATTACAACTGTCATCTAGAAAAAGGCAGCTTGGCAGAGAAGGTATATGAAGCTAATGACATTATTGAAAGACATAGACATAGAGGTGAATGCAATAACGATTATAGAGATAAATATAAGGATTGGGGAATCCGCGCCAGTGGAATTAATCAAGAGAACAATCTAGTAGAAATAATTGAAGGTATTGATCATCCGTTCTTTCTTGCAAGTCAATTTCATCCAGAATTTAAAAGTCGTCCAAACAGGCCTCATCCTATGTTCGATGGATTTATAAAAGCAATTCTATAGCATAAAAGTTGAACATTATAGCCAGTTAAGCTAACATGAGCAGTATGGATCAAAATGACACAACAAACAGCGAAGACAAGAATAGCGATTTAAAGCGAATTCTTTTGGTTGAAGACGATGATAGTCTAGCTAATGTATACATTACTAGGTTACAAGCAGAAGGTTTTGATGTAAGGCGCGTTAGTAACGGAGAAGATGCTCTAGCTGCCGCAATGAGTTACCATCCCAGTTTAGTTCTACTCGATGTGATGATGCCTATTGTGAGCGGTTTTGACGTTTTAGATATTCTTAGAAATACTCCGGAAACAGCAAATTTAAAAATAATTATGCTGACGGCACTAAGCCAAGAAAGCGATCAGGAAAGAGCAAAATCACTTAAAGTGGACGATTACCTTATAAAATCTCAAGTAGTTATAGCTGACGTAATAGAGAGAATTCGTCATCATCTAGAGACTGCTTAGTTAATTAAGATAAAAAATTAATACAATCAAATTGACAAATATTAATGTATTTGTTATAATAATGTTAATATTCTAATACAAAAAATATGCCCGCATCTCTAGAAAAACTAAAACCAATGCAAGCCCATGATTTAAAGGGCGGTGATAGTGTAGTTGTTGATTCCAATGCTACAGATAACCAGGGGTTATTAAATATCGGTAATCTTATAACACTTGCTGAATTTAAACTTGGTGGCGGCATAAATGATGATAGTAGTGTAATTCCGAGCGAGGCGATGTATCTTGTAAAAAAAGATAGGGAAGGCAACGATGAAACTTATCAGTCGCTTACTCATCTTGCTGAACAGGCCGGTACTGAAACTAGTGATTATTTACTGTTAGCCACAGATCAGAATGGTCAATTTGTAAGTGGGGCATTTGTACCAAGTAAGTCAGTGATACCTCAAGTAGGCAAATCAGGTAATTTGGTCTGGTTTGGGTTTGGTGCAGTTGATGATCGCAGTTCAGGAGAGTTTCCTTTTAAAGACAATCCGTCTGTAGAAGACAGCATTTTTATGTTGCATGTTCAAGCAGGTTCGATTACTGTAGCTGCAAGAAATCAATTACCATTACAAGTAAAGTCACCACATATAAAAGGAGTTAATATTTCGCAGAAGCCAGCCGCCGTATCGACGGAAATAGCACAAGGCCGACCTGAAAGGTTAAAAAGTGCTACTGAACAAGTCAGAAAATTATTACAAGCAAGACGTAGCTAAAAGTAAGTAGTTTATTTTACTGTCACTTCAGTGCGCATAACGCTGCGTCCACTGAAAAGTCGTACTTTTCGTTTTTCGTATCCTACCGTACCGTCTTTAGCCGCATGAATTGTGTAATTTCGGCTCATTTTGGTACCAATGCCGGGTCTTTTGCTCATGCCGACTTGCCGTACGATTACTTGACCGATTTTTACCGCTTGTCCGCCAAATAGCTTTACGCCTAATCTTTGTCCTGGGCTATCATGTACGTTTTTGGCTGTACCGCCGGCTTTAACGTGTGACATTCTATTTCCTTGTGATTACTAATAATTGTCTAGCAACAATCTGAGAGTCTCTAAAATACAATAATTTATCATCCTCAGCGTGCTTAAATCTGACTAAATTATAGCCCAATTCGCTTATCTGGTCAATAAGGGGTAGATTTCTAAACTCTCCTCCTTTAATTTGCCAAGCAGGAATCGCAATACATAATCTGGTTCCGAAACTTACTTGCTTGGAAATATTGATTAAAAATTTAGTGATGATTGTATTACAGTCTGTAATTATTTTATTTAATGCATCGGTGGAGGGTTGTGAACTTAGTGCTTTTCCTAAATATGATTCTGTTGCTACGAAATCAAAATTTGGCCATTTATGATCAGTCGCATCGGCCAGCTCAATTATTTGATCCAAATTACCAATTCTATTTATAGTTGATTCGTCGCTAAGCAGTTTTTTAGCCCACTCCATGTTTGATTTTGAATACTGGACCATTCTTGGATCTCTATCACTACCTAATATTTTGTAACCCATGAGTACTGCTTCCTGCAAAATAACTCCTGTTCCACAGAATGGATCAAGTATTGTTTTGTTTAAATGTTTGAGAGGTATAATCTGTTCTGGAGGGAAGTCGCACACCGATTGCCTAGATTCATCTGGTAAAAGTCCTACAGACAGATTTATGATAATTTGTGCAAGCTTTGGGGGGAGCATGCCAACCTTAGTATCCCTAAAGGGCCTGTTCCTGTCCCTTAAACTATAAGCTTCTATGTCCTGTACTTTTACTGTTTGGGCGATAATTGTACGATGATCATTGTTTATAAAGATTAGCTCCCAACCTGTTGGACTGGTTAGGTTATTATGTATTATCTGAGCGCTACTAAGCTCTGCAGACTTGTTGGGAATTAATCTTACGGATCGACCAGTTTTTTGAATTGCTTTCTTTAGATTTAGACCAGAAGATAGTATTTTTTGATTTGAAAGATTGTAGCCATATAGACTTAGTCCTAGACGCATTTTTCCTTCGGGCATATTTTTTGATTGCTCCGGAGAAACTTTAACAAGAAAATCTTCAATTTCCTGCCAATTATCTGTTTCTAGAATAGTTAAAACTTTACAAAATTTAATGCTTCCGCCTAATCGATCGAATGCAAACAGACAGGGATCTACGTCAATCAAAGCAACGTTATGCCCAGCCCGATGAACTTTGTCTTCACCATATAGACTTTCAATTTCTGCTAAACCAAGATCAGGCTGTCTTCCCAAAATTACTAAACTTTGCATCTTATCAGTCTACAGGTAAGAATGATGATTATAAACTAATTAATATGAAGTATTAGGTGTTTTACATTAAATCCAATGAATATACGTACTGTTGATATAATAGGCCAATATGAGCGAAAAATCCTGGATCAGAAAACGCTGGAAATTAGTTCTAAATGTTGTTACTCTCGTGGCGTTAATTATAGTATTTTATCTTTCCAGACACCAAGTGGGTGCAACTGTGAAGAACCTAGGCCAAGTGCATGCATGGGCTCTACTGCTATTAATTCCTGTCGAGTTCCTAAATTATCATTCGCAGGCTAGGTTATACCAAAAACTTTTTGCAATTGTGGGAAATAAGCTTTCGTATAAATTCCTTTTTCGAGCCTCACTTGAGTTAAATTTTGTAAATCATGTTTTTCCTAGCGGTGGTGTAACAGGAATGTCATATTTCACTTTAAGACTGCGTGATGGTAAAAAAATATCGTCAGGCAAAGCCTCGCTTATGCATGTTTTAAAAATAGGTCTGTATTTTGTATCTTATGAGATCGCCCTAATATTCGGCGTAATTGCACTTGCTGTTATGGGACGTGTTAATAACTTGGTCATTTTAGTAGCTAGCTCAATCACTACCTTATTGATAGTTGGAACGCTTATTTTCATCTACATAATAGGCAGTCGCGAAAGAATAAATAGTTTCTTTACAAGTATTACCAAGATATTGAATAGGATTATTCAGATAATTAGACCCAAATATCCTGAGACTATAAGTATCGAAAGGGTTAGGTTCATATTTGATGATGTTCATAATAATTATCAGGAAATTAAAAAGGACTATTCTAAGTTAAAGGCTCCTTTCATATATGCCTTTATTGCCAATGCAACAGAAATAGCAGCGGTTTATGTGGTATTTATAGCCTTTGGGCACCTAGTTAATATTGGAGCAATTATTCTGGCTTATGGCATTGCCAATTTTGCAGGACTAATATCAGTATTGCCGGGCGGCGTGGGTATTTACGAGGCTTTAATGACCGCTACGCTAGCCAGCACAGGCGTATCGGCTGGTGTCAGCCTACCAGCAATAGTTATGTATAGGATATTGAATACTTTAATTCAGATACCGCCAGGATATTATTTATATCAAAAGGCATTAAGATCGGGTCAAAATGAAACCACAAACTAGCATTTCTTTGGATGAGAGCGACTTATCTCTAGGTGTAAGTGAATTTATTGCTCTGTTTAATCAGACAATTGACTTCGCATATCCTAGCGTCTCTATAACCGGAGAACTGGCAAATTTCAGAGTTAGCAGAAACCGTTGGGTGTACTTTGATCTCAAAGATGATGATTCCGTATTAAAATTTTTCGGTACTGTTTATCAATTACCAGGACCATTAGAAGACGGTATGTTAGTAAAAGTAAGAGGTAATCCCAAGCTTCACAATCTATATGGCTTCAGTATAAATATTCAAAATATCTCTTTATCGGGCGAAGGAACAATACGAAGGGCAGCTAACTTACTCCAGGAAAAGCTGGCAAAAGAAGGTTTATTTGATGAGTCTCGTAAAAGACAGCTGCCGTATCCTCCTGTAAAAATAGGCTTAATAACATCGACGCAGTCTGCAGCATATTTTGATTTTCAAAAGATTATGAATGCAAGATGGGTGGGTGCAAAAGTTGAAGTAATTGACGTGCAAGTCCAAGGTGAAGCAGCACCGATTCAAATTGTATCTGCGGTTAACCTGCTTAACGCTGAATCTAGACCTCCTGATGTCATTGTAATTATCCGCGGTGGCGGAAGTGCAGAGGATTTAGCAGCTTTTAATACGGAACAGGTTACAAGGTCCATAGCATCTAGCAGGGTACCTACATTGGTAGCTATTGGTCATGAAGTGGATATTTCTCTGGCGGAGCTTGCGGCTGACCAAAGAGCTAGTACCCCTAGCAATGCAGCAGAATTAATTTTCCCGGACGTAAATAGTGT
Source organism: Candidatus Saccharimonadota bacterium (assembly GCA_003153395.1). Lineage (GTDB taxonomy): Bacteria > Patescibacteriota > Saccharimonadia > Saccharimonadales > UBA4665 > PLYP01. Next base: position 9,182 of record PLYP01000009.1, on the reverse strand, counting down.
TTTGCAGGAAATAAAGCATGCCCAAGAATATAGCTATAATATCGTTAACAGTATATTGCAACAAACTAAAATGGAAATAAGCCATTTGAGAACGAGTATTTCTGAAAATATAAAATTGCATATAAATAATTTAAGAAGAAATCTAGAAAGTAAGAATGAATTATTGAATGCGTTTAATCCTGAAGCAGTTTTAGATCGAGGATATTCCATAATTCGCGATGATAGAGGTAAGATAGTTAAGTCCTCAGAAGTACTTAAAGAGGATGACATATTAGATGTTCAATTATCCAAGGGTGGATTTAAGGCGAAAATGATCAGATTAAAGAGTTAATGGAGCGTATATGGTTAAGAAAGACAATCAGAAAAGTAATATAAACTTCAGAGAAAAGAAGTTAGAGTTGGATAGTATATTAAGCAAACTTCAACAAGAAGACACTGATATTGACGAAGCAATAGAACTTTATAAAAGTGGTCAACAAATTATTGCTGAACTGCTAGATTATTTAAAACATGCCGAAAATTCCATAACCGAAATAAGATCAAATTTAGATAAGCAAAAGTGATAACAATTTTATATATATTAATAGGTTTATTAATATTATTCTTCTGCGGAATTGTACTGTTTGGAGCACCATATTTACCAACTTTAAAGAAGCAAATTAACGTATCTCTAGAACTTGCAGATTTAGAAAAAGGACAAACGCTTCTAGAGTTAGGCTGCGGCGACGGAAGAGTACTTATAGCGGCAGCCCATCTTGGACTTAATGCCATAGGATACGAGCTTAATCCATTTTTAGCGTTTGTGGCCTGGGCTAGAACACGAAGATATCGCAGGCAAGTAAAAATTGTAATTGGAAATTATTGGACAAAAAAATGGCCACAAACAGATGCAATATTTGTATTTTTAATAGATAAATATATGAAAAAACTGGACAATAAATGTATGCAATATCCATATAAGCCGCTGAAACTTGTTAGTTTTGCTTTTCAAATACCTGATAAAACCCCAGTGCAGCAAAAAGACGGCATATATCTTTATAAGTACACTTAAGGACAAGCATATTTGCCCTTGCAACACTTCTGAGGTAACATTGAGGATATGAACAAACATAACCAAGATGGCGCAGTAAGTGCCGTCGCAGTTTCTCTCGTTTTCTCAATTATTTTGCTTATCGCGGCATTGGCTTTCGGAGGCTGGGCTTTTAGTAGCCGACAAGACTATAAAAATAATGTAGATACCAAAGTAAAAGCTGCGGCATCGGATGCGGTGCTGCAAGAGAGTAAAGTCAAAGATGCTCAGTTTGCTCAGGACGAAAAACAGCCTTTAAGAACTTATAACGGCCCTGCTGCGTATGGGAGTATTCAAGTAAGTTATCCTAAAACCTGGAGTGCGTATGTAGATGACACAGGATCAGGTGGCGGTCCAGTTGATGCATTCTTTGATCCATTAGTTATTCCGGCACTGGCAAACGATGCGTCCGTTTTTGCCTTAAGGTTCCAAGTTCTAAATCAAACGTATTCGCAGACTTTACAAAACTATAGTGGACAAATACAACAGGGAACGCTGACATCAACGGCTTATGCTCTACCTCTATTGCCTAAAACCGTAGGAGTTGAAATAAGCGGATTAATTCAGGGAAATACTCCTAAAAACGAAACTATTATTATTCTTCCACTTCGTTCTCAAACTATTAAAATTTGGACAGAAGGCAACCTATATCTATCTGATTTTAATACAAATATATTGCCACATTTCAGCTTCTCGCCTTAGTCCGATTGCTTTATACTACTTAATATAAGTTGAAGGGCAGTGTTCTAATGGGGCGTAATATTAAAGACGAAGGCGAATTCTCAATTTTGTCACAACAGCTACTACTCAGCATTGCCGAAGAATTAAAGATGCCCTTAATACAGATAGCTCGGCTCTCGGAAAACAACAGAGCTAATGAATTAAAAAACGAAATAACAAATACTGTTATTCAGGAAACAGCGTCATCTGCACTTAGATTAATAGATAACTATATTCTTGGCGTCAGATTAACCCTAGAACCGCAAAATTTTGAAATTGAAGCAGTTTCAGTGTCATCAGTCTTATATGATGCGGGGCAACAATTGGAAGCTATAGCAAAAAACTATGGAGTAGAACTGGAACTAAATATTGCCGGTAAATTTGGTCCGGTATCCGCCAATAAGCAGGGTCTTCAGGCAGCACTTGTAAGCCTAGGAGCTGCCTTAATTGAGGCATTGCCAGCGCTAGATAATTGTCAGCTAAAACTTCATTTAGCAACTCATAGAAGTCGGTACGGTGTTGTTGCCGGTGTGTACGCAGACACAAAGCAAATATCAGCACAGGCATTAAAAACGGGTCGGAAGCTTCAATTAAGTAGTCGGCAACCATTGATGAACTTAACTCATAGTAGCGGTGCGGGTGTATTTATAGCTGACGCAATCTTAAAAGCCATGGATCTAAGCTTAATGGCTAGTAGACATCATAGTCTTTACGGGATAGGAACAGTGCTAAATCCTAATCATCAACTTCAATTAATCCCATGAATAACTTGCTTCTGGTAGAACCTGACTATATTCTAGGCAACGAGTATAAGACTGGACTGGAAAGAGCAGGGTGGAACGTAATAATCGCTAAAAGTGCTCAGTCTGCCATAACTGCGGCCGATAAGGTTTATCCAGATATCGTTATTTTAGAGATACAATTAATCGAGCACAGTGGAATTGAATTTCTGTATGAGTTTAGATCTTACCCAGAATGGCAGCAAATCCCAGTTATTATACAAACACAGGTACCACCGAGTGAGTTTTTTGAAAGTTGGGATCTTCTTAAAAATGAACTTGGCGTGGTGTCCTATCTATATAAACCTCACGTTAATTTAAAAAAACTAATTTCAACCGCTAACAGTTATATAGCCATAAAAATGTGAAACAAATCGTTACAAAAGGGATAGTTCTCAGCCGCACAGACTACGGCGAATCAGACAGAATATTAAATGTATTGACTCCTGATAATGGCAAGATAAGCTTAATGGCAAAGGGAACAAGAAAGATTAAATCTAAACTAGCTGGGGGCATCGAGTTATTCTGTTTAAGTGACATAACTTTCTTAGTTGGCAAAGGCGATATGGGTAATTTAATTTCATCCAGGCTTATTACCTACTACGGCAATATTGTCACCGATTTAGACAGGGTGCAATTAGGATATAAGCTTATAAAAATGTTGAATAGAGCTACTGAAGCTCATACAGAAGAGGGATATTTCGAATTACTTGATAAGTCATTTGAAGCACTTAATAATTTAGAGCTAGATATTGACCTAATTTTGTTTTGGTTTGAGGCTCAGCTTCTTAAACTAAGCGGACATTCGCCAAATTTAAAGTATGATCAAGCTGAAAAAAAGTTATTAGAGGATGTTTCGTATAATTTTGACTACGAGAATATGTCTTTTGTATCAAGTGCCGAAGGTAAATTCAACTCTAAGCACATCAAAACTTTAAGGTTATTATTCAGCAATAATCTGCCAAAAGAGATTAGCAAAGTTAATAATTTGTTAACGACCATTAAAGACGTCTCTCCAATTATTACCACTTCACTGAGCACATATATAAGGCTATAAACTATAAGTTTTAAGGATAATCTGACTTAAGCTTAGTGACATTGATCTGCACTATAGCTATAATGTGGCATTAATGAGTCCAGAGGTAAATCTAGAAACAATTGTCAGCCTTTGTAAACGAAGAGGCTTTGTATTTCAGTCTAGTGAAATTTATGGTGGTTTAGCTGGATTTTACGACTACGGTCCTCTTGGCGTTGAACTAGTAAACAATATTAAGCAGGAATGGTGGAAAGCAATGGTGCGGGAGCACGACAACATCTTTGGTGTTGATAGTGCCATCATTCAAAATCCAAGACTTTGGGAAGCTAGCGGTCATATTGCTGGGTTTACCGATCCGCTGGTTGAAGACGAGGTAACACATAAACGTTATAGAGCTGATCATTTGGCGGGTGTGGACAGTAACGATGTAGAACAGCTGATGAAACTGCTGGAAGGTAAAAAATCTCCAGACGGTAATCCGCTTGGCCCAGTCCGAACATTTAATATGATGATGAAGACCTATGTAGGCCCAGTCGAAGATAGCGAGAGTGTTGCATATTTACGTCCTGAAACAGCGGGCCCTATCTTTACCAACTATGAAAACGTTCGGGAAACGATGCGTGCTAAATTACCTTTTGGTGTTGCTCAGATCGGCAAGGCTTTCCGCAACGAGATAAGTCCACGTGATTTTATTTTTCGCGTTCGTGAACTTGAACAAATGGAGATGCAGTATTTTATTAATCCCAATGATCAAGAGAAAAATTATCAAAATTGGCGTGATTTTGCTTGGCAGTTCTGTATCGAGCGGCTTGGTATTTCAAAAGAAAATTTAGAATGGCATGAACATGATGCAAGCGAGAGAGCACATTATGCTGCTGCTGCTCACGATATTTATTTCAAATTTCCTCAAGGTTTTAAGGAGCTTTGGGGAACTCATAATCGTACCGACTTTGACTTAAGTAATCATCAACGCGTAAGCGGTAAGGAACTTACTTACTTTGACGAAGAAAAAAGAGAGCGGTTTATGCCATTTGTTATTGAAAGCTCAGTTGGTGTGGGGCGACTTCTTATGGCTGTAATTGTTAACTCTTATTACGAGGAAGAAATTAATGGGGAAAAGCGCGTTGTCTTAAAAATAAAGCCCAGCCTAGCACCTTATCGGTTAGCCGTTTCGCCACTACTGAAGAATAAACCCGAGCTAGTTAATAAAGCCCGAGAAGTTTATGGCACATTAAAGAAAGTATTTGGTAATGTCATGTGGGATGATAATGGCAATATCGGCAAACGTTATAGAAGGCAAGATGAAATTGGCACCCCTTACTGCATAACAGTTGATTTTGATACTTTAGAAGACGAGACAGTAACGATTCGTGACCGAGATAGCACAGAACAAACGAGAATAAAAATTGACGAACTTGAGACTCGTTTAAAAGCACTTTTACTTATTTAAAATAATAACTTTACTTAAATAATATGGCTTTTCTTCAATAGGGAGAATATACTCCTAAGTATAAATACGTGGAGATGATAATCATGCAAGTACATGTCAATTTGTTAGGAGTTATTGTTGCGGCAATTTCTAGTATGCTAATTGGAACTATTTATTATTCTGATTCTGTAGTAGGCAAACAATGGAGAGCGTTAAGTAAAATTGATCAAAAAGAATTTAATAAAAAAATGCCGAAAGTAATGCCATATATATTTATAGCGGCGTTATTAACAGCTTATATAGTAGGCTACTTTACATACTTATTTCATAATTATTTTTTGGGTTCATGGGTTGGAGCAGGAATACAAACATCACTAATTCTATGGCTAGGGGTTTCTGCAACAAGTATTTTCATCCACAGTTCACTTGATCAAAAGCCATCTAAATTGATAGTTATAGCGACCGGCAACAGATTGTTATCAATATTGGCCATGGGTCTCATACTAGGGTTGATTCATCCTTAATTGCTCCACATGCTGAAATATAAGAATAAACTAATTAGTGATGAGTAATGTAAACAAACCAGTCACATACGCATTTGTAGATAGCCAAAATTTGAATTTGGGCACTCAAAGAATGGGTTGGAAATTGGATTGGAGAAAATTTAGACAATATTTAAATGATAAATATAACGTTTCTAAGGCTTATCTTTTTATTGGGTATATGATTGAAAATGAACAGTTATATGAATATATGCACGAGCTAGGTTATTTAGTGGTTCTAAAGCCAACAGTAGATGTCCAGTCTAACGATAAGGATACTAATGATAATGATGAGAATATTGATAAAAAAGATAGCGACGAGAAAGAAAAATCTAGTGTAAAAGGCAATGTTGATGCGGAGCTAGTCCTTTATGCAATGAAGGAAATGCCGAATTACGATAAGGCGATAATAGTCTCGGGAGATGGTGACTTTTTTAGTCTCGCCGAGTATTTAGAAGAAAATAATAAGCTTGATTCAATAATGGCACCAAACTGGCAATATTCGAGTTTACTTAAAATATTTGAACCCAAAATAGTTAGGTTAGACAAATTAAGAAGAAATTTGGCTTATCACGACCGACGCAGAAAAAATCAAACCAAACAAAAGTGATATTTTAAGAAATCTTCATTCTCACTGTTAAAGAACGGGGAGTATAATATAGATTACTTTAAATTTTAACAGTAGCTAATACGCCGGAGGAAATTGTAGATGGTTGATAATAATACTGATATAGACTTTTCAGGATTAAAAGCAATATTTTTTAATGGAACATTAACAAAATCTCCTGAACCTAGTCATACAGATCGATTAATCCATATTAGCCAAAATATAATGAATATGCATGGCATAAAAACGTCCGTAATTAGAACAATTGATCAAGATATTGCTACTGGCGTATGGCCTGACATGACCGAGCATGGATGGGAAAAAGATCAATGGCCAGAAATATATAAAGGGGTAATGGCAGCTGACGTCTTAGTTTTAGCAGGACCAATATGGCTGGGAGACAATAGTAGTGAAACAAAAAAAATTATTGAAAGACTATATGCATGTAGCAGCATCCTAAATGACAAAGGGCAGTATGCATTTTATGGCAAAGTTGGTGGCTGTTTAATTACGGGTAACGAAGATGGTATTAAGCATTGCGCAATGAATGTTTTATACAGTCTGCAGCACGTAGGCTATACTATTCCACCGCAGGCTGATGCCGGATGGATAGGCGAGGCTGGGCCTGGACCGAGTTATGGAGATGATAGAGAAGATGGCACAAAAGAAGGCTATGATAATGATTTTACAAATCGTAATACGACGTTTATGACATGGAACTTAATGCATGCGGCAAAGATGCTTAAGGATAACGGCGGTATACCGGCATACGGCAATCAGCGTTCAGAATGGGATGCTGGTAGCAGATTTGATTTTGCTAATCCTGAATATCGATAAAATAATAGGAGGTAGTAATGAAAATTACTAAATATGTACATTCTTGTTTACTAGTAGAAACGCCAGATAGAATTGCAATATTTGACCCTGGGGCAATGAGCTACTCCGCATTTAATATAAATGCACTGGATAAGCTTGACGATATCTTTATTACACATATTCATCAGGATCACTTACATTTGCCGTTTATTCAAGAACTGGTCGATAAATTTCCAGATGTACGAATCACGAGCACTAAAGAAGTAGTAGAGATGTTAAAAAATGAGGGTATTAAAGCCAGCAGCGAAGCGCCAGAAGGTGTAAGCTTTTTCGATTCACCACACGAAAACGTTAAGCCATTGTTCCCGCAACCGGAAGAAATAGGTATAAATTATCTAGACTTATTATCTGATCCTGGAGATTCGCATAGTTTTACCCAGACCAAAAAAATTCTGGCTTTGCCTATTACTGCCCCGTGGGGAGGATCAATTCGCGCCTTAAACCTAGCACTCGATCTTAAGCCTAAATATATTATTCCTATTCACGATTGGCATTGGAGTGACGAAGCTCGAAAGTCAACATACGAGAGGTTCGAAAAGGTATTAGGCAAGGAAGGCATAACTTTTTATAAACCTGAAACAGGACAGGCGATAGAAGTCGACACTACAAATTAGTTAGACATAATATTGACAAAAAGGGTAATATTTGCTATTATCTATAATTAATGTCATCTAAAATAAAAAATAAAATCAAAAAAACGGATAAAGCTATGATGGTGTCGTCTCAGCTAGGCTTGCTGCTAATGTCTGCGGCCGCAACACTCGGTATGTTAGAACTACCAGATCATGGCAGAGGACCACTGGTTATAAATACTAGTCGTCCGACTTTTGCTTTTGGAATACAGAACAGTGATCAGAACGAGAATACTTTAAGAAGAGAGCGTGACGAATCTGCACCTCATTATATTAGTTACAGTATTACACAACGCACCCCAGCACGATCGGGCAAAAGCTAACTTGACTAAACATAATACTTATGGTAATATAATTTCATGAATTCTTTAACCGGAAACAATACTAGATCTAATCGGTCTAGAAGCCAAGAACAGGTAACCCCTCGCCAAGCACTAGCTAGAACAATGTTAGGTGTCGGTGCTGTAGCTGCCTCTGTTGTTTTATATATTAATGGACTTGCAACTAAATCTGATACTAATAAGGTTCACTCTCCTATGACGGCTGCTCAAGTTGCTGAATTACCTACTGTTCCAGTAACAGCTCAAACAGGTGACGGTGCACAGAGTCTAGTATTACGTGCAGAAGGCTTAATTAGCAATTCAGCATTAGAAGCACAGGTTGAAGGTAAAATATCAAGCGAAGCATCCAACGGAATAATCCAAGATGGTGCAACATATCAAGTACCTGTTGTACCGAGAAGTGATATTCAGCAACCTCCTCAATAGCGTTTTCCACAACTTGTAATACTAGATATATAGCGTTTTCTCGTTACCTCTTGAAAAACTGTGGATAAGTGGTGTCAGAAACACCACCAATTATCATTTAAATGACTTGCAGTGGGTGTCAGTGGGTAGTACACTCTTGACAGTGGGTAGAAATGGTACGGTTAAATAGCGTGTCATTTCCAAAAATAAAAAAACCACTAGTAGCTTAAAGGATACCAATGGCCACGGTAGACTACTTTGAACGCAAGCTAGACGATAAGAGGAGGTTAACCATACCACCTGAACTTCGTGCTAAGTTCGCGAGCGGAGCAGTAATTACTAGAGGGTTTGGCAAGTACCTGCATCTTTACCCAAAAGATGTCTGGGAAAACTTAGTCGAACCAAGATTAGCCGGAGATATCCTAGACGAGCGAGTAGCAGATCTCAACATTCAATTCCGAATGGGCAAGACCGAGCAATCGCTTGACGGTAAGCAAGGGCGCGTAATGATCGAGCAGCATCTGCTAGATTACGCAAATATCAACCGGGATGTAGTAGCTGTCGGTGTAGGAAACTACTGGCGAGTTATGGCTCCGGAAGATTGATAGAGCCCAAAAAAAGTACATTAACAATCTAACCGAATAAAGTTCAATATTAATCTCGAGCTTAGCTATTCGGCAGTCAACACGTGGAATAGGTAGCAAACCACGCTAAAAAAACGCTTTGTACCTTTCAAAAACACCTCC
>PLYP01000006.1 GCA_003153395.1 Candidatus Saccharimonadota bacterium | reverse complement strand
CACACATAAGTCTCTCAAACTTGACGTGGCGAATAGTAATTTTACAATTTGCCCTGTCACACAAAAACAAAAATTTTCAAAAAAACAAAAAGTTGACTGCTGATTAGGTGACCTTGCAAACAAAAACACAAGACAAGATGCGCCAAAATAAAAACCAAAATAAAAACCAACAGCATGAACCGGTATTAATCAACGAGGTTCTTCAATATCTGGCACCAAAATCCGGAGACTCATATCTGGATTTGACGGCAGGGTATGGCGGACACGCAAGAGCAATAACGGCGCATACTGGAAGCCTCATACATACTGTTCTAGTTGATCGTGATATAAACGCGATCAGGGAATTAGAAAAAATATTTCCTAAAGGAACGGTTAGTCTTCGACAGAAAGATTTTTTATCTGTAAGTCGAGAACTAGTTGCTGAAAAGCAGCAATTTGATATCATTTTGGCCGATTTAGGGGTATCGTCACCGCACCTTAACGAGGGCTCACGTGGCTTTTCAATAAAACATAGCGGTCCATTAGATATGCGCATGGATCAATCGCAGGAAATTACTGCGAGCAGTTTGGTTAATAACCTAAGCGAAAAAGACTTAACCGATATTCTCATGCGATATGGTGAAGAACCAAAATCTAAGAAGATTGCTAGGGCTATTATTGAAGCAAGACCAATTGAGACCACTGATCAGTTAGCAGCCATTGCCTCTAAGCAATGGCCGGGTTACAGCAAGATTCATCCAGCTACTAGAACTTTTCAAGCTCTCAGGATAGCTGTTAACGATGAGCTTAATCTGCTAGAAAAAAGCTTGCCACTTTGGATCAGTTTATTGAAACCTGGTGGACGAATCGCGGTAATAAGCTTTCACAGTTTGGAAGATCGATTCGTTAAAAAAGCATTTCAAGGTGCTTCAGGCGATAAATACGATGCTGAGTTGAAGTTGCTTACCAAGCGGCCAGTCTTAGCAAGCCCTCAAGAGATAGTCTTTAATCCGCGTGCTCGAAGCGCTAAGCTTAGAGTCGCAGTGAAAATAAAAAAGAAAGGGAACTAACATGCCTATTAGGGTAAAAAGTAGCTCCCGCGCCTATAAGATCCACGTTCGCGTGGTCTAAGGGCAAAAAAGCGCCAGTCCCGTTTAGTAACGGGGCTGGACCAAAACAAAAAGAAAGGTACCATGACTTATTCAAGTTCTTTAGCAATGAACCGTTCAAGGTTCTCCAGTCGAAATCAAAACTCAGTAAGTTTTCGCGTACAAGCGCGTACTTTAGGTCCGATTTCAAACACAATTACGCTGATTGTTTTAGCTTGTCTTTTAGGTCTTTTATATTTGACGCAGGTTACAAAAACTAATGCCTTCGGTTATCAAATAAACAATTTACAGAAGACGCAGGCAAGTTTAGTAAGCCAGCACGATAATTTGGAAGTAGATTCTGCACGGTTACAATCCTTAAGTCGCGTACAAAACAGCAGCGTAGATAAAAGCCTAGTACCGGTAGCACCTTCATCTACAGTACAAAACTAACAATTAATTTGTTTTCTAACTTCGACAAATAGTCGTTGAAGTTTTATAATTATTCTAATGGCTTTGCCAAACAAAAACGAAATCCTAAAACCCGTAGGCAGAATTCGCGTGTGGTACGGAGGTCTAATACTAGTATTAGCAGTATTCGGGCTGCAATTATTTTATATTCAAATTATTCAATACGGTCATTATAAAGCAGCCGCACTCAGCGATCAGCTGAAGCAGTACCAGATTCCCGCAACAAGGGGCATCATTGAAGCGCATGATGGAGAAAGTATTATACCGATTGTATTGAATCAGCAGCTATATACTCTATACGCTGATCCTACGTTTATAAAGCAACCAGACACCCTTGCTAAACAACTTGTACCAATAGTAGGAGGATCGGCTTCAGCATACTCGGGACTCATGAAAACTAAAAACACTAGGTATGTTGTATTAGCTAAAAAAATAACTCCTCAGCAGCAAACTAAAATACTGTCACTTAAATCACCTGGGCTAGGAACCCAGGGAGTTGATTATAGAACTTATCCTCAGGGATCATTAGCCTCTCAAACACTAGGCTTTGTCGGTGTTGACGGGAAGGGTAATTATGGAATTGAACAGGCCCTAAATAACCAATTAGCTGGAAAACCCGGTAAGCTAAAGGCAATAACTGATGCAAATGGTGTTCCACTTGCAGCTAGTAAAGATAACATAGATGCGGCTCCTAAAAATGGCGATACAGTCGTAACTACCTTAGATCTTTCTATGCAGGCCCAGATGGAGCAAATACTTCAGCAAGACTATAAAAATACAAAATCTCAAGGCCTAAGTGCAGTTATTATGGATCCCAATACAGGAGCTATCAAAGCTATGGCCAACTTTCCAACTTTTGATCCAAGTAATTATGCCAACGTAAGTGATCCTACTCTTTTTAATAATGCAGCTGTATCTAACGCAATAGAACCTGGATCGACAATGAAAATATTAACAACCGCAGCCGCACTTGATCAGGGGGTCATACAGCCAGACACAACTTTTTATGATCCTGCACACTGGATAGTTGATGGCTTTAACATTACAGACATAGAACAGGACGGTGGCGCAAGGCAGCAAAACATTGCTAGTGTACTAAACCTTTCTCTAAATACAGGTGCAACCTGGATGCTTATGCAAATGGGAGGCGGCCAGATTAATACAAAGGCTAGAAATGTTTGGTACGACTACATGACTAAACACTTTAGGCTTGGTCAAACTACAGGTGTTGAGCAAGGATATGAATCTGCTGCCTTAGTTCCGCCTCCACAAGATAACGGAGCAGGCATAGATTTAACTTATGCCAATACTTCTTTTGGCCAAGGACTTCAGATTACAGCTTTACAAATGGCTGCTGCCGATTCTAGCGTATTAAACGGCGGCACTTATTATCAGCCACATTTAGTCGACAATTATATTACTGCGGATAAACAGACTGTAAATGTATCTCCGAAAGTATTAGTTAAGAATGTAGTATCAGCTAAAGTATCACAAGATATGCAATCATTAATGGAAAACGTTGTTCAGCAGCATCTTGCAGCTGGTTTTCCATATCTTAATTTTGATTCAAAATATATTGTCGGAGGTAAAACTGGAACAGCCCAGATTGCTCAACCGGGAGGTGGCTACTATGCGGATAAATATAATGGCACCTATGTTGGTTTTGTGGGTGGAGACAAGCCCCAGTACGTAATAGTTGTATATAATATGCAACCTCAGGTTCCGGGTTATGCAGGAACTTATGGAGGACAACCGGTATTTGCGGATCTGGCACATATGCTTATTAACAGCTCATTCGTTTCTCCCAAAAGTCATTAAGCTATATGAAAAACACCTATGAATTTACTGCTAGATGGTATAATAAAACAAAAACCGAAACTGATTCATGAACACTCTACATATAGTTATTAGCGCACACAATCTAATCCGAATATTTTCACTGGGCTTTGCTGGTTTTATATTATCAATGCTTATAACCCCAATCTATACGACGCTTGCCTATAAAAACCAATGGTGGAAAAAACAAAGGACAGAAGCCTGGAGCGGAGGAACTGCAAAAGTTTATCAAAAGCTACACGCTGAAAAACATAAACGTAATATTCCTACTATGGCTGGGCTGATATTCGTAGCCTCAATCACTTTAGTAACATTATCTGTGAATCTTAACAGAGGCCAAACATGGCTACCGCTCGCCGGGCTTCTAGCTTCAGGCTTAATTGGCTTTGTCGATGATGCCATGAATATAAGAAGTAGTGGACTGGGAATTGCCGGTATGAGTGCCAAAATTAAATTCAGTCTATACAGTATTGTTGTATTAATTGGCGGCTGGTGGTTTTATTCAAAATTAGGGGTACACTCAATATTTATTCCTGGTCTGGGTCACTGGCATATAGGCATTTTAGTAATTGCTATTTTCTGGTTAGTAGTTATATCGACCGCAATATCTGTTAATTTTAGCGATGGGCTAGATGGACTGGCAGGTGGTCTACTAACCTCATCGTTTGTTACTTATGCGATTATTTGTTCTGTAGAGCATAAATTTGCATTAGCCGGCTTTTGTCTAACAGTAGTTGGTGCATTACTTAGTTATACCTGGTTTAATATTTATCCGGCACGTTTTTTTATGGGAGATGTGGGAGCGTTTGCCCTAGGGACGGCCTTAGGGATAATTGCTCTTCAAACAGATACCATTTATGTTTTACCGATCATGGGCGCAGTTTACGTAGTAGAAACAGGGTCGGTAATTATTAATCGCTTATCAAGAAAATTACGAAATGGTAAAAAGGTATTTTTATCTTCTCCTATACATCATCATTTTGAAGCAATAGGCTGGCCAGAAACTAAAGTTACCATGAGATTCTGGATATTAGGGCAAGTAGCAAGTGTGCTTGGACTCATTACCTTTCTCATGGTACACAAGGGTTAACAAAATGTTTCCCAGGCAAACTGCAAGCAGGAGACGTTCACCTGCACTAAATAATCCACTGGAGCTTGGAAGAAAGCATAAACCAGACTACTGGTTATTAATATGGTGTGCTCTATTGCTGGCTATTGGTCTAACTGTTGTATATGCAATTAGTCCAGCGCTTTCCGAAACATATCATGTAGGAAATAACTATTATGTTTATAAGCAATTAATAGCAATCAGCCTTAGTTTGGTAGCTTTCTTTATAACTTACAAGGTACCGCTCCAATGGTGGAAGCAGGCTTATAAGCCGTTATTAATAATTGCTGGGCTAGCTACCCTAATGGCTTTGGTTTTACCCGTAAATCCGTCATATCCCGCTCATCGCTGGGTAAGGTTAAGCTCTTTTTCATTTCAGTCCGTAGAACTTGTGAAATTCGCTGGCTTAATTTGGCTATCAAGTTTTCTAGCCGGAAGAATCCGTCAGAATACCATTACTAGTACAAGCAAAACACTTAAGCCTCTTTTGTATATACTTCTGGCTACAGGTTTTGTTGTGGCAGGCATACAAAGCGATCTTGGTTCAGCAGGCGTTATAGTAGCAATAGTTGGTAGCATGGCATTTGTAGCCGGTCTACCATTAGGTAGGATAACTTTAATAGCCGCTATAGTATTAATAGGAGTGACGCTGGCGATCTCTATTTCTCCCTATCGAAGGGCAAGACTAGAAACATTCATACACCCCCAATCCAATTGCCAGGGAAGCAGTTATCAGGCTTGTCAGGCGCTTATAGCTGTTGGCTCCGGCGGTGTGATTGGTTTAGGGCTTGGAAGCAGTGTACAGGCTTATGGTTATCTTCCAGAGGCTGCAAATGACTCTATATTTGCTATTTATGCCGAAAAGTTTGGATTTATCGGAAGCATTGTTCTATTAGCAGTTTTTGTGGGCTTTTTTACAAGGTTAAAGACAATCGCCGAAAGATCAACTGATGATTTTACTCGCCTTCTTGTCATTGGGGTGCTGGCGTGGTTAAGTGTCCAAACGTTAGTGAATATTGGGGCCATGATAGGTTTGCTGCCTTTAAAAGGCATAACCTTACCTTTTATTAGCTACGGAGGCACTAGTGTCGTTTTTGCAACTGCCGCAATAGGCCTAGTATTTCAGGCTTCACAATATACAGCCTATAATACCCCTAAGATTAAAGCAGACAACGTAGTTGATAAGCGCAATTATCGACAAAACATGGTGAGGAGGGCTAGTTATTGACGATTGTACTAACCGGCGGTGGATCAGGCGGTCATATTACGCCAATTTTAGCAGTTGCTGCTGAACTTAAAAATAAAGATCCTAAAGCAAGAATTATATATATAGGCCAGACAGGTGATTCACTAGCTGATATACCTCGTGAAGATCCAAATTTAGATGAGATTTACACTATTAGGGCGGGTAAGTTTAGGAGATTCTACGGCGAAGGCCTAGGGCAGTTTCTTAATGTATCCGTTTTCCTAAAAAACTTTAGAGATTTTTTCTATGTGTTAATTGGGATATTTCAGAGTTGGAAATTATTAAATACCTTAAAACCCGACGTTATTTTTAGTAGGGGAGGATATGTAAGCGTACCCGTAGCACTTGCAGCTGCCTTACATAAGATACCTTATATTACGCATGATTCAGATTCCATACCTAGTTTAGCCAACAGAATCATTGCTAGGTGGGCCAAATTACATGCTGTTGCTTTACCTAAAAATATTTATCCGTATCCGCAAGACAAGACTATCACTACTGGGATTCCTGTCAGTGAGAACTTTAAGAAAGTTACATCTATAGCAAAAAACAAATATCGTGAACAGCTCAATATCCCAGTTAGCACAAAGGTATTATTTATAATAGGTGGCGGACTAGGTTCTCAGAACATTAATAGAGCAGTAGTTGATATTGCGCCTCATTTGCTACAAGAATATCCGGACTTAAGAATATTTCACATATCAGGGAGATCAAACGAGGATTCATTAAATGAGGAGTATAACCAAACTTTAAATACTGAAGAGCAGAGCAGGGTAGAGGTAATTAGTTATACAACAGAGGTATATAAATATAGTGGAGCTGCTGACGTAATAGTTTCACGAGCTGGGGCTACAAATATAGCTGAATTTGCTCAGCAGGGTAAGGCTTGTATTATTGTCCCGAGCTCTTTCCTGGCAGGAGGTCACCAGTTAAAGAATGCCGAATACTTGAGCGATAAAGGTGCCGCAATTGTATTGAACGAGGAGGAATTAATTGAGGATGCTAATAGACTGGCAAAAGAAATCAGTAATCTACTGAGTAATACTAGTAAACAAGAATCTTTAGGTGAAAATTTAAGCGAATTCGCTAAGCCAGACGCAGCTAAAATAATTGCAGACATAATCGTAAAAACCGGTAAAAATAATGAAAATCATCAGACATAAGAAAAAATCTGATTCCAATCAGCGTCGACAGAGAGCCGAATCAGAAGAGCGGATGAGTATTGCTCCTACCTTTACATACCGCTCTAGGAGGAGTGAAGAATCTTTCAATCAAGGTAGAAAAACAGAAGAAAGCAAAAAGATTAATTTAGCCTTATTAAAATCGCGCAATTCTTGGATAAAGCGGGGCGTATTAGCTCTGGTACTAGTGTTATTTGTGGCGATAGTCTTTGGAACACTCGGAGTTTCTAAATCGCCAACTATAATTGCTTCAGGAGATAATAATAAAATTATTTCTAGTGTTGATAAGACAAAATATCAAGAATCTGCAGCTGCCTATTTAAAAAGCTCTTTTTGGAACGAAAATAAGATCACTTTAGATGATAATTCTCTCAGTAAATACCTGCTAAATAAGTATCCAGGCTTAAGTAGTGTTACAGTTTCAGTTCCCGTATTATCTAGTAAAATCTCTATCTATGTAACACCTTCAGAGCCATCTTTGATACTTGTATCCGCAAACGGCGCTTTTGTGTTAGATAATACTGGTCGGGCTATATTTAAAAACAACGATCCGTTAGCAAAAACACAAACAGCCCTACCTTTATTAACAGATCAAAGCAGCAGTAAAATAGTATTAAATCAGCTGGCTTTACCCGCTAACTACGTAACCTTTATTCAGACCATTATCGGACAGCTAAAAGCTAAAAACGTGATCGTGTCTAGTATGACTCTTCCTCCTTCAATAGGAGAATTAGACGTAGCTTTGGTAGGGAAGCCGTATATAGCTAAGTTTAATCTGGAAAATAATGACGCTAGGCAACAAGCCGGAACTTTTCTGGCTACTATTAATCAGCTACAGGGTCAGAGTATAACACCATCAAAATATGTGGATGTAAGGGTAGCCGGCAGAGCGTATTATCAGTAACCCCCCTCTACTTCTCTTCATGTGTTCGTAAAATGTACGCCATATAATAATTTGATATTTTATAAAAAAAACTATATAACAATACGTGAAAGGGAAAATGTCAAATATTTTATAATTATCAAGAAAGGCAGGGGATAAAATAAATTAAAATATATTGCTAAAAAAGCAATAGTTTCACGACACTATTGTGGAAAAGTCAAATAGTGTCGTAAATCACAATTCAAACACTAGGGCTTATTTGGAGTAGTATATAGGCTAAAGCAATAACAATAGAACCAGTGTAGCTAGCAAGCCTATAAGCAAGTAAACTATACAAAATTAAATATCATCGATTAATACTGCCCTGCAGGAGGGGTATGGAATATCATCTTAAACCTCAATATGTGTGTCGTAAAAGATATATTGTGCGACATCATGTCTATGTACCAAACATGCGTTACTCTGCCCGCCTTATGATTTTATTTTTCTGTTGTCTGCTATCCAATTATTAATAATTGGATATAATGTTACTCTGCCCGTTTGTCTCAAACAATATATGTTACGTATATACTACCCGACCGTTATCCTGCTTATACTTGTTCGCAAAATGTACAGTTAATTATGCGAACATTTTTAGCTAGGTGTGTTCGTATTTATTCGGCTAGTGCGTAAGTAGCTTTAGCTACGCGCTTGAACTGTGGTTTACCTTGTAAGTTAAGTAAAATAGTAGTTTCTTTAACAAATCGACTCTTAAGGACTCGTTTTACAATTTCGTCTCTATGTAATGGTTCGTTTGCTTCCTTTAAAACGTCAGTAATTATATCCGCTACTGTACCTTTTTCGTAGCCCCATTCTTTAAGTGCATATATACCACGGCCTATTAGAACGAATCGCTTGTCCTTGATAAGTTCATTATGGATAGCTTGTGTAGTTACATCTTTTCGCTTAAATTCACTTTTCTTAATAGCATCGGCAATTTCATTAAAATGCATATGATTGCCGCGTTCCTTAAGTATGACGTAGATCTTGTCTCTAATGTTCTTAGGGTTGACCATAGGCCATTTAATTAGCCCCCATCTACCATTTAGGGTTGCAAGCTTCTTAGAAGTGCTGGCTAAAGCTTCAGCTTCCTTAGGATTTGCAATATCGGCAGATTTAGCAATTTCTTCAATTTTATTTGGCTCACCCATTTTCTTAATGTTTTCGGCCAAATTCTCTATTTTTGCCTTTAAGGCTTTCTCATCTAATTTAGCTTTAACAGCTACGCTATTGTAATAATTATCGTCCTCTTGAATTACAGTAAGTTCTGGGCAGAGCTGGCATAGGAAAGCTACTCGTGATTGCTCTTCCCTATTAGGATCTTCAGTTATTAGAGCAGTTATTTTGCTTATCCTAGCTACATCTCCGTCTTTTTGCAGTATGTCTAATACATTTGTCTGAAAATCGACTAGATTAGGAATAGTTCCCTGTTCTGCCATTGTTCTAAGTCTTGTAACAACTGATTTTTCAAGCTGTCTTACTCTTTCTCGAGTAATTCCAAGCATTTCACCAATTTGCTCTAATGTCTCTTTTCTCTCAAAAAGACCAAAACGTCGAGCAACTATTTCTCGTTCTCTCTCTCGTTCGATGCAGCCAAGAACAGTGTTAACGATTTGTTCAGTCGATAGTGTGGTAGATGTTTTGCTCTGCGCCATGTAGAAAACTTTTCCCTGTAAAATAATTTATAGTGCTTATTATAAAACTATAACTTTTAAAAGTCAACACTTTTGGTAGTCTTTGTCTAATACTTATTGTAGCACAATACTGACAGTACTGCGCTTAAAGTGTCTAAGAATATTACTTGTCCACAGGTTTTACTTAACTGCAAATATCTTGATAGTGATTATATTTACTTTGTAGTAGCTTTCTTACGCT
This sequence comes from Candidatus Saccharimonadota bacterium, assembly GCA_003153395.1. GTDB lineage: Bacteria > Patescibacteriota > Saccharimonadia > Saccharimonadales > UBA4665 > PLYP01. Next base: position 174,199 of record PLYP01000006.1, on the reverse strand, counting down.
TGAATCGTCGAGATTTGGCAGGCGCCTTTGATAAAAGCTTCTTTGCTTCACTTTCTGTAATTTTTGCCGGATCTATCTCTTTTGCTATTCGTGCATTCTTTTTACCGTCTGTTATGTATGGTCCATAAGGTCCATTTAAAATTTTTATGCCACTTTTACTAAACTCCTGAATATTTTTAGCAGCGTCTTTTTCCAGCTTTTTTTGATACAGATCTAGTGCTTCCTCTAAGGTTATTACATTTGGATCAATTGGTTTTATTGATACGAAAGTCTTATCTATTTGAATATAAGGCCCAAATCGACCGATGTTGGCTTTTATTTCCTGACCATCTTCAGTTTTCCCTACTAATCTTGGTAACTTAAACATCTCAAGCGCATCTTCCAGCGTAACTGTTTCTAACGTTTTACCCGAAGGCATCGGAGCGAATAGGGGTTTCTTTTCGGTATCTTCCGTCGCACCTTTTAGAAGCATTGGACCGTATCGGCCAAATCTTGCATATATCATTTCTCCTGATTTGGGATCGCTTCCAAGCTCGCGGGCTTTAGATACTTCGCTTCTAGATACTTCTTCGGACTGTATAACTAACGGATGAAAATCCTTATAAAAAGATGCGATCATTTGTTCCCAAGTTTGTTTACCTTCTGCGATATTATCGAAATCAGCCTCGACTTTTGCTGTGAAGTCATAATCAACGATTGATGGGAAATACTTAACCAGGAAATCTGTAACTACCTCCGCTACTCCTGTAGGTATAAGTTTAGATTTATCGGCGCCAGTTATTGCTTGTGTCTTAGTCTCTTTTACTTCTCCGTTTATAAGCTTAAGCTCATTTATTTCTCTTTCCTTGCCTTCTAAGTCTGTTTTTTCTACATAACCACGAGTTTGAATAGTAGATATGGTTGGGGCATAGGTACTTGGTCTACCTATGCCTAATTCTTCGAGTTTACGTACTAGAGTTGCTTCGGAATAGCGCGCCGGTGGCCTGCTGAACGTCTCAGTAGCCGTAATGCCAAGAACATCAAGCGATTGGCCGCTGATTAGCCCAGGTAAAATGACATCGTCTTTTGTGCCACCATAGGCTTTCATGAATCCTTCAAATTTTAGTATTTCACCTTTAGCTAAAAATACTTCTGGCTTATTACTAATTTCTATAGTTGCTTCAGTTCGTTCAAAACTAGACGAAGACATTTGACTGGCTACAGTTCGTCGCCAAATGAGATCATATAGTCTTTCTTGATTACTATCTGCGCCGGCTGATCTTTTGTTGAAATCTGTTGGACGAATTGCTTCGTGAGCCTCTTGGGCACTCTGTTGCTTAGTTTTATACTGCCTTTTCTTATAATAATCTGCTCCATACGATTTTTTAATCATAGATTCTGCAGCGCTCAATGCGATATCGGAGAGAATAGTGCTGTCTGTTCTCATATATGTAATATGACCTGATTCATATAATCTTTGAGCAACAGTCATAGTCTGCCGGACACTAAAGCCTAATCTTCGGCTGGCTTCCTGCTGAAGAGTACTGGTAGTAAATGGAGCACTTGGATTACGCGTAGAAGGCTTTTTCTCAAGTTTAATAATTTTGTATTTAGAATCATTGAGACTGTTTAACCAGCTAATTGTAGATTCTTTGTCACCTAGTCTTGTTGAAAGTTCTGCGTTAAATTTTTGTTTGTCGGCTTCAAATTCACCTATAACTTTAAAACTACTTTCGGCTTCGAAGGATTTAATATCCCTTTCTCTTTCGACTACAAGTCGTACGGCAACGGATTGAACTCTTCCTGCACTAAGTCCACCTTGCACTTTTTTCCATAGAACAGGAGATAATTCGTATCCAACCAATCTATCTAGTATTCTTCTTGCCTGCTGAGCCTCTACTAGTTTTAAATCTACTGTTCGAGGATTGCTGATTGCTCTTTCAATAGCTGGTTTGGTAATCTCGTGAAACACTATTCGCTTAGTACTTTTAGGATCTAATTTTAAAGCTTGAGTTAAATGCCAGGCTATAGCTTCACCTTCCCTATCTTCATCACTGGCAAGCCAGACTTCACTACCTTTGGCAGCTTCTTTTAATTCCTTAACGATTTTCTTTTTGTCTGTTGATATTTCATATTTAGGCTCGAAATTATGCTCAATGTCTATATTGAGTCCTTTTTTAGGCAGATCTCTAATATGCCCAAAGCTACTTTTGACCTTAAAATCTTTATTTAAAAATTTTTCAATGGTTCTAGCTTTGGCTGGACTCTCTACAATTACTAAATTCTTTGCCATATAACGTCCTACATCTAAGCGCAATTCAGTTATGAATGCAACTAAATATTAATCTTGCTTAAGTAAACTATCAGATTTCAAAGTATTGGTAAGCCTTATACCCTGCCCAAATACCAAAAAAAGATCCTACTGTGCCTAAAATAATGCTTAAAGCGCCAAACCAGTTGCCATGGTTCATTGCTGCACCTATCCAACCGCCTATAGTGCCAAACAATGTTACTGAAACTAAAATCATAAGCTTCATGCTTATAAAGTCTAGCACTAATTAAATAACACTTAAAATTAGAAGCAGTATTTTTAAGCTTAAGAATCTTGCCAAAATATTAAAATTATTTTAAAGTATTGACATAAGGACATGCATTTGCTAAAATAGCAAGTTATGATTCCTCATAAGGGAATTCAAGCACCTTTTACCCCCATTCTAACGGCTTTGTTCACTAGTGAGCATTGCTATTGTTAGATTGTTTTAGAGCGCGCTTAGAAAGTTGTTACCCTCCACTTTCTTATTATGCGAGTTTAGCGAAATTATTCGTTAAACACGCTCTAAAACATACTAACCCCTTTAACTAGATTCCTCGACATTTATGTCCCGGGGTCCCCAATTCAAAGTGAGCCTAAATGGTAGTTCTTTATTGGACTGGCACGGTCTTTTAATTTTTTATAGACATCGATGCTTCGCTGGGGTGGGTTGAAGGGTAACGGCGAGAATTTATTTTCTCGTCTGAAACAGGCTAACGAGCGGTGCCCACCCCCTCTCGTTAGCCTGTTTTAATTTACGCTAAATAATATAGTTTCTTGTTTCGTTAGGTAATTTGCCGCCAAATATATATTCACTTAAAATTGAATTTACTTCTTTTATTAAATTCGGCAGCTCTTCCAGTTCTTTTTTACTAAATTTTTGTAGCACAAAATCTTCGCTTTTAATTATTGAAGGAGTTTTTGGACCAATGCCAATTCTTATTCGACCGTAGTCCTCGCCAATTGATTTAGTAATGGATTTTATGCCGTTATGTCCGGCGCTGCTACCGCCAACACGCAATCGAATCTGTCCGAATTCAATATCTATTTCATCGTGAATTACCACAATGTTATCTGGGTGTATCTTATAAAAATTACAAACTGCTTCAACAGCCTGGCCACTTAGATTCATAAAAGTCGTAGGCTTTATTGCAAAAATCTTCGCATCACCCATTCGGCCGGTGCTTAAAAGGCATTTGAGATCTTTTTTAACTATCCACTCTCCCATCTCATCATTAGAAGCTACAAACTCCTCTACGCATTTAAATCCAATATTATGTCTGGTTAAGTTGTATTCCTTGCCAGGATTACCGAGTCCCACAATTAAAACAGATTTATTCAATCCGACGGAGTAATACATTACCGGATCACTAACCTGGGGTCTTTTCTGTAACCACGCCATGCTACGAAGTTTCCTTAGTAGGACTCACACCATGCTTATGCGCGACATGCTTTTCTAAAAACCATAACTGGACAGGGCTGCCTTCGTATCCGAAAGATTTTCTTAGTTTGCTTTCCAGATATCTTCTATAACTCCAGTGTATATACTTCGTGGAGCTGCCGAAAATCTTGAATGCAGGGATAGGATTATCGCTTTCCTGGACCATATAGTTAAGTTTTGGATTGCGATTTTTCAGCCCAGCTGGTGGGTGGGAGTCAATTGCTTCTTTCAACCATTTGTTTAAATCTCGGGTAGAAATACGCTTCTGTCTTTCAGCATCTATATCAATTGCCAAATCAAATAGTTTTGTTACATTTTGGCCAGTTACTGAACTAGTGAAAACTAAGGGAGCCCATGGAACAAACTCATAATTGGCAGCTATCTTCTTAGCTAAAATATCTCTTGTATATGGATCCTTGTCTTCTGCTGTATCCCACTTACTCACTATAAGTATTAGGCCTTTGCCGGCATCTTTAACCATTCCGGCAATTTTTTGATCCAGCTGGACATTTAACTCATTTACGTCCATGAGCATTAAACAAACATCAGCCTGTTCAATAGCGCTTAAGGCTCTTATTACGCTAAATCTTTCAACTCCAACTTTTATCTTGCCACTGCGCCTAATGCCTGCCGTATCAAGGAATTCAACTTCTCTTCCTTTATATCTAACTATGCTTCTATTAATGTCCCGAGTTGTACCTGCCCTATCAGCTACTATTGCTTGCTGTTTTTTAGATAATGTATTGAAGAGTTGGGACTTGCCTACATTTGGTCTGCCTACTATGGCTATTCTAAGCCTGTCATCATCATCTTCTTGCGTGGCAGATGGTATAACGCTTTCTAGCTCATCTAGCAGCTTATTTACTCCTCTGGACTGTGTGGCGCTGGTATGAACAATAACCTTTATTCCTAAACGGTCGAATTTGTTTAGATCAACGCCCTTTGCTTTATCTACCTTGTTTACAATTAGAAAAACAGGCTTACCACTTTTAAGTGCTAACTTTGCCACTCTACGATCCTCTTCTAGGATAGGAATATCTGCTTCAACAACCACCCAAATAACATCAGCGCTGTCAGCAGCCTGCAGAATTTGTTCCTGTATAGTAAATTCGAAATCGTCGGCCGGATCTTTTATACCGGCAGTGTCTACAAGCCAAAAATTATTGCTATTATGCTCAGCCTTAGCCATTATGCTGTCTCTTGTAGTTCCTGCCTCACGTGCCACAATAGCTTCACGGCGATCCAAAATCGCGTTGAACAGGCTGGATTTGCCTACATTGGCTCTTCCGACAATAGCAACTATTGGTAACTTTTTACTCATTTACGCTAATTATAACAGATATACGCTGTTGACTTATCTTCAGCCGATGTTATTAGATATTTTTATGAATTTACCTTCAGGTACATTATCAATACTATATTCACCAAACTTGATTCTTTGAAGGGCTAATACGCTATATCCAGCCGACGCAAAAGTTCGTCTTATTTGTCTATTTCTTCCCTCATGCATATTGATTTGCCAACTTAATCGCTTCACCCCCAAAGGTTTTAATTTAAGACTGCTGATTCCATCGTTCAATTTAATTCCCTTTTCAATCTGTGTTTGTATAGTTCTTTGAAGTGGCTTATCTAATTGAACAATATAGGTTTTCTCTTTAATGAAACTAGGATGCGTTAGCTTATGTGCCATATCTCCGTCATCACTTAGGAGTATTAACCCTGATGAATCTTTATCTAGCCGACCTACGGGTTTTAATTTTGAATATTCATTTGGGATTAATTCATAAATAGTTTTACTCCCCTGGCCATCCCGGCTACATATATAACCAGAGGGCTTATTTAGCAGAATAGTCGTTTTTTCTTCAGGAATTTTGATAACTACTTTATCTAAGAAAACGTTATCGGAAGATTCTACGGTACTTCCGAAACTGGCTTGTTGCTGGCCAATCTTTATACGACCTGCCTCAATTAACTTGTCGGCTGACCTTCGGCTTATTCCAGTTGCAAGCGCAACGTATTTATTGATACGCATACTCTATATTAAACCAGCTTTAATAATTACAAAGATATACTGCTAGGATCTGGCGGTGGTGTTTGGGGTCCATTGCTAGGTGTACTTTTAGTTTCCAGGGGCTGAGTCTTAGGGCCAGTTGTGTTATCCGAAATCACGACTGTAGGCGGTGGAGGTGGAGCGGCGGCAGCGGTATTAGCTTGTTCAAGGGCATATAGAGTCTGAATATCAGGTTTAGATCCCTGTTCAAGCGGCGATATTATTTTCTTATGTGCTATTGTCACATTATTTCTAGCCGGTGAATCAGGTACGCTATTCAAATCTTCCGCCTCATCTTCAACGGGTGCGATCCGAGGAGCTACAGACGGCGTAACTATAATAGTCTCCGGATCTTTCTTGTCATCGTCTTTAGTTTCATCTTCGTCCATTAACTTATCTACTGTATCGCTCATTAATTTATCATCAGAAGCAGCATCTGCTTCAGCAGATGAAGAATCATCAGCTGGGCTGTCTGCGTCTGTTTCAGCTACAGGAGCATTAGGGTCAGGAGGTGGTGCCTCGGTGCTAGCACCTTCTACAAAGTTTTCTATTTTTGCTTCGACTTTTTCTTCTTCCTCGGATGTAGTTTGAGCTTCATCCCTATTATCTGTAGTTTGAGGGGGTGTGGACGATGGTGGTGGTAGTTCGGAAGCGTTTTCTGCTTCCGGTTCTGAAGGTGGTTCAACTACTTCAGTTGTAGTGGTGGAAGGTTCGGCTGCCGCAGCGGGCATATTATCTACCGGCTCGTCAGCTGCAACTTGAGGTGGCGCCGCTGTTGGTTCGGGTTGAGGTTCTACCGCGTCTGTACTTACAAGAGGTTCGGGCGGTTGTGGCACTGCTGCGGGAGGAGCAGGTGGAGCTGCTGGTTGCGGCGGTGGTTCTACAACTGCAGCTGTAGGTGTGGCAGGCTCTGATGCTGGGTCAGCAGGAGGCTGAGCGGGAGCACTAACTGAAGCGTTAGCTTCTGGTGTTGCTTGGGCAGCTTCTGGGGCTGCTTCATCGCCAAGCAGCTCATGTGTAACACGCACTATGTCTTCCAAAGTTACTTGGGATTTAACTAAATAACGATCGGCTCCAAGTTTATCTGCTCTCTGTTGGTCATCGCTCTGACCTAAAGCTGTAAGCATAATGACTTTTATGGTCTTTAATCCGTCAGTATTTCTTAGTATATCTAACATCTCAAAGCCGCTAATTTTCGGCATCATAATGTCAGAAATAACTAGATCAGGTTTTTCGGCCTTAGCAACTGCTAGCGCTTCTTCCCCGTCTTTGGCCGATACAATGTCATACCCTTCGGCTTGTAACCTAGCTTCATAAATTTCACGTAAGTTATTGTCGTCTTCGACGAGCATTAATTTTGCCATATAACTTCCTATTTTTTCATGTGGCTTATGTTTAAATTCACATTAATTGTATCATGCCGAAGCTAAAGAGCTAATTGGTTGTACTTCGTTAGTATCATGACCTACTTGTTTCATTTGAACTGCTTTCTGTGTGCTTATCCTGGGGAGGTTAATATAGAAGGTGCTTCCCTTGCCGACTTCGCTTTCAGCCCATATTCGTCCGTTATATAGTTCTACAATTTTTCTGCATATAAATAAGCCAAGCCCAGTGCCTCCAATTGTTCTAGTTGCGGAGTTATCCACTCTATAAAACTTTTGAAAGAGATGCGGCAAGTCATCATTAGGTATGCCCGGACCAGTGTCTTTAACGTAGCACTGAACTACCTGATCATTTCCAGTTAGCCCTATAGTAACTTTTCCTTCCGGGGTGTATTTTACGGCGTTATCAAACAGGTTATTTATCACTTCTCTTAGACGGTCTGGGTCAACTAAAACATAAAATAAGGGATTAACTACTCTTTCACCTCCTCGTTCTGAGGTTGCGTTAATTGATGATCCAGTGTTACCGGCAGAGTAGTCCATGGCCAATCCCTTTTTTTCGGCTACCAATTGAAGATCATTGGTCAGTTGGCTTAAGAATTCACCCATCTCTATAACAGTAGGATGGCTTGGCAGGCGGCCGTCTTCTGCTTTGGCGCTAGTAAGTAAATCCTGGAATAACTTTCCTAGATGTTCTGTGGACGAATGAGCTTTCTCAAGATAGCCTCGGGCTCTATTATCGATTGTGGAGACTTTATCGTTTAAAGCTAAGGCTAAGTAGCCTTCTATTGCAGCCACAGGAGTTCTCATTTCGTGGCTTGCAGTACTTATAAAATCAGCCCTTTGCTTTTCATTAGTCCTTTCTTCGCTAACATTGTTAATAACGGCAATAGCCATATACGTATTTTTTTGCTTATCTAAAAGTGGTGATATATGTAGACTAATTGGTATATTTTTCTTATCCCTAGTGAGAAGTTCGAAGCTATTGCTACTGTAGCTTTGACCAGTTTCAAAAATGTTATGAAGTGGATTATCTGAGTTTGAAAGAAGTTCACCCTTTTCGTTTACTATCTGGATGACTAGATCTGAACTTATACCAGTTGCCTCTTCAATCTTCCAGCCGCATATAGCTGCAGCACCAGGGTTCATTAGTTTAATGGTGTGATTCGCGTCAATCATAACCACACCGTCTTCGATGCTATCTATTATGACTTTAGATTGAAGCGATTGGTCATTGCCACCCGCCCCTTTGTTGCTTCCATTGTTATTGGAAGAATTACTCAGCAAATTAAATATACTCATATCGCCTTTAACTAAGTTTATCAAAAATTTATAAGGAGTTTATGCTTATTATTGAATTGGACGCTTATTAACAGATTTGATAGTATACTTTGTCATAAGACTAAGGCCTCATCGTCTAGCGGCTAGGACACTGGGTTCTCATCCCAGCAACCGGAGTTCGATTCTCCGTGAGGTCACCAAGTTTGTAGAAGAAGACGCCTTAACGTCTTCTTTGATGTTTACTAAGGCGTAAAGTGCAGTTGTTTTCGCCGTTCCAATCGTACTGCACTTGAACGGCCTTAAAAATTAATTCAACAAAGTAATAACTTGTTTATCGGCGTATAATTAAGGTGTAAAGCGGAGGCTATATTTTGAAAAATGCATTAATAGTGACACTGGTTGTAATAGTCTTAGCACTAGGTGGTTGGCTTATTTATGATAAAACAAAATCACACAACTCAACTTCGAGTAATACTTCGACTTCGGGACAATCAGCTTCACAAACGAATACCACCGCAGACGTTCTTGACTATAGCAGTAAGGGTCTAACTAGTGTTGGCCCCGATATATACAATCAGACAACCACCACTACATTAATACTATCGAATAATAGTATTAAAACCTTGCCATCTCAGATGGGTCGAATGACAGACCTTCAAGTATTGAAACTTGACCATAATCTACTCGATGACTCTTTAATTGCTGAGGTACGTTTAATGCCACTTACCACCCTTGATGTCAGCTACAACAATATGACCGGCATGCCAGCAGAAATCGGCCAACTTAATAAGCTGCAGACGCTGAACTACAGCTACAATCACATTACTGGTCTTCCAAATGAACTAGCTAACTTAAAAAACAACCTTAAAACTTTTAATCTGACTGGTAACCCCATATCACCAAGTCAAATTACCAAGCTTAAATCTGAGTTGCCAAACACTAATATAATCTTTTAGGACTTTTACTTTGATTAATTGTACTAACTGCTCTCGAAGGCTTTTTAAGTACAATTATCCCCGTCATTATTGAATTAGTAATAATCATTGCAATCGAGTGAAGCGTTGTAGCTATGTTGTAGGCTTGCAGTGAGAAGAGTGTCAAAACATGTCTGACGACATTAGCACTATATAAGGTTGGTTTTTCTGTTTTTGGATTTTTCCACGTTTTACGAATAGTTGGCGCAAATGCTATGAGGTCAATTGAAACAGCAATAATAACGGATATAGTTGGCTGCCTTGTAAGAATCCAAGGAATTAAACCAATTAGAGCTGCTGCTAAAAAGTATTTGTCTGATTTAACTGTGTACCTGAAGCCGTACTGTAAAGAAAATAAGAATATGGTGATTGTAAAAAGCTCAGCTACAGCAGCAGGTAATGCGCCGATACCAGCTCCTTTATCTATTTGAGCGGATAATGTGATGCCAGATACAATAGTCCAAACAAGCCAAGTATAAGGATGCGGTGTGATTCTCTTTTTGATAGTGTCTCTTAGATACGGTATATTGCCTACAAGTGCAATCAAGGCTGCAATGACTGCTAGAACGTCTTTCATCCCCCATAGTTTATCAGTCGGCTTGAACAATGATGTACCATTTGTGACACTGTGAGGTGATTTAATATCTGCCCTTTGCCAATATATCTAATAGTTTTACAACTATTCTGCCAATAGCTTCTACCTATTAGATGTAAACTTAGTTTATGAGTAAGAATTACAAGCTATTACCGGTATTGCTAATATTTAACTCCGACTGGTGACCTAAGTGGCAAACGTAAACTTTAGCCAGCAGTTACAGGATTATCTTAAAGGTAAGAAACCTAAAACACTTCAGAACTTAATTGATAATTTTGCTGAAAAAAGTTTTGCCATCATGTTCTTGTTATTGATGGTTATCCCAGCACTTCCTTTGCCAACAGGAGGCATAACTCACGTCTTTGAAATCATTGTCATGTTACTCGCTCTCGAGCTAATAGCTGGTAGAAAAAGTATCTGGTTGCCAAAGAAATGGCGAGAGTTAAATCTGCCAACTAAATTGCAGACTTCAGTCTTGCCATCACTACTTAAATTGATAAGAAAAATAGAAAAATACTCAAGACCACGACTAAGCAGAGCGCTTAGTAATTCGGTCTCGGTTAGGATAATCGGCTTAATTATTTTTGTGCTAACGTTGTTTGCGTTTCTGGCACCACCATTTTCAGGTCTGGACACTCTACCATCATTAGGTGTGGTAATAATTTCAATGGCCTTGATTTTTGAAGACCTAATTCTAAGTATAGTAGGGATAATAGTAGGAATAACTGGGGTTGGACTAGTAATTGCACTAGGTAGATTAGTATTTCAACTTGTCTAATCCACTAAGTCTATAAAGCAATGGGTTTTCTATAAAAATCTATTTATATGAGAATGTTTTCCTATGCTGTTAAATAAGTCGGGTTCAAAATACTATTCCACCTAATAATTTCTACAATAGTTGCTTTATAAATCGGACTCCTTAGGGTCACCGAAACTTATTGATTCAGTTCGTATCACTAATTGTCTTTTGTTAAGATATACATATGGATAAAATCAAATCAAACGAAAACGTAGTACACCCCGAAGAATTAATAGTAAAACAAGGTGCAGGTATTCAAAGATTCAATAATGCCCTCGCTTTGAAAATAACTAATGGCGTTGGATCGATGTGGAGTGCCTATTTGTTTGCTCTTCTCTCCCTTTTTTCATTACCGGCTATTTTAGTACTAGTATCACCTAGCTTAAAACACGATTTTCCTAAATGGATCATTGCCGCCAGTTTAATTACGCTTATTGCATGGATATCACAAAACTTTCTTCAGTTAGTACTTCTTCCAGTAATTATGGTTGGACAGAATGTAATTCAGGATCATCAGGAAGCAAAAGCTGAAACAGACCATAAAACTTTAACCTACCTAGCAAATTTACAAGAAGAACAGATGGTAGAGCTAAAAAATCAAGGCGATATACTTGAATATATTAAGAAACAGATAAAAAGTTAATACCTTTCTCTTGTTGAATCTGTGAGCAAATATTGCCTTTTCTCTTGTTTAAGCTTATGCTTATATCAATTATAATTAATTTAAGGACTAACTAAAGATGAAGAAGAATATAAAAAATCAACAGGGTTTCAGCTCGGTTGAGGCCATACTTATAGTGGTTATTATAGCTATCATTGGATTTGCCGGATGGTATGTTTATAACGCAAATAAAAAAGCCAACAATACTATAGATACTGCATCACAATCTAATAATTCAGCCCAGACAGTCAGCTTAACTAGTACGAAAACTAGTGCAGCCGCCGGAACCAGAGCCAAATTAGTCGCTACCGCTCTACTCAGCTATACGAAGGCTAATTCCAAGGCCTCTCTTAAAACTTATGTTGATAAGCATATAAATGATGGTCAATTTACGAAAACATTTAAAACTGCTGTCGACGCCGGTAGTGGATTTTCCACTGCCAGTACTAGTCCCGTTTATTGTTCTGAGGGAGCAGTTCCTACTGGCTTTAAGGTAGCCACTTCAAAACTGAACGGTGATTCAGCTGTCGTTTCGCTTACCCCTGTAGTTACTACAAAAGTTACTGCAACTACAGTTCCCCAACTGACATTGCAATACGTTCATAGCAACTGGTCTGTGGACAAATACGATTGTGTTTCAAACTCTTAGAGTGAGTTAACTACCGCTTTTAATTCCAACAAGGGTCCAATGGTGGTTAGCTTCATCTAGCCTTAATCGGTATTCACTATTTCCGTCGCTTACGTCAAAAAGTTTAATAAAGCTATGTCCCCTATTAACTAAATAGCGGATCCCTCCTTCAATAAAGGAATATTCTTTGCCATCATATATCATTTTCTTAGGGTAACTTTCTAGACGTTGTTTTCTTTGATTTCCGCGAAAATAAACTGAAGTAATCTCAACTTCTTTATTAGTAAAATATGCTGTTTCCATGATATTCAAGCTCCTTAGGGAGAGGTTTAAAGATAATATTAAAATGAACCGTTAAGAGAGGTTTAACAGAAAAACGGATTTATAGATAAGGCTGCTATGAGCTAAGTCACCATCACCGCCTAAAGACGATAAACTATTGCTGCTCAATCGAACCTGGAACTTGATTTAGAAGTCAGGGACTAAAATCGTATGGCTTCTTATATAAAGTCCGTGAAGTAAATCTAGTGACTAGAAGTCCTCACGTGGCTAGGATAAATTATAACGCCGATTATGCTTCAATGCCAAGTTGATTTTTATCACTGATAAAACGACTTTTTATTTAATTGTGTCTACGAAATCTGCTAATTCGTGAGGAGTAAGTTCTGCTTTAACAAGGTAACCGTCAGCTTGTTTCTCAATATCTGCCCTAACGCTTTCGTTCTGTTCCAGATTGGTGATTATTATTATTTTAGCCTTAATGGGCGGAACCCGTGCAGGATCTCTTAGGGTTCTTAAAATCTCAATCCCTGTAATGTTAGGCACCATTAGATCAAGAAGAATGATATCGTATTTATTTGTTTCGGATTCTTTAAGAGCTTCAGCTCCATCCGAGATTACTGTAACTGTGTAGCCATTTTTAGTAAGTGCGCGTGTGTATAGTTCGCTTATAAAATGTTCGTCTTCAATGCATAAAACGCTGCGTGAGCTTCCGTTATTAGTAGTCGTATTTTCCATAAGAATATTATTACTTTAACATGCCTAGCGTCTGTACAGTGAATGGTTCTTAATCCATCCATGTGCGCTTCTAGTTAAATTATCACTACCATTCTTTTTAGCGTCCTCGCTGAGCTGTGCGTAAGGAAGCAATGTAAAGCCAAATGTGCTACCTTCGCCTTCATGGCTTCTAACCCACAGGTTGCCTCCGTGTGCGGTTACTATGGCTTTAGATAAGTAGAGTCCAAGTCCGGTGCCACCGATTTGTGCTCTATTATGATGGTCTCTGTAAAATTTTGAGAATAGATTAGGAATAATTGACGTCGGGATGCCTAGACCGTGATCTTGGATGGTAGTTTCGACAATACCATCTTGAGTTAGATGAGCATCGATAATTACCTCTTTGCTCTCTCCGCTGTATTTGACAGCGTTATCTACCAGATTATTAAGTACCTCCTGAACACTTAACCTATCCACTCCAACCGTAGGTAAATTAGGAGCACATTTAACGCTCAAGGTAATTCCCCTAACTTTAGCTCTTATATTAAGAGATGCAATTGCGGTGTGCAGAATTTTCTCCCAGTCGGCTTCCTCTAATTTAAGCTCCAGCTGGTCATCATCAATTCGAGCAACATTTAATATATTATTTACAAAAGCTGTAAGCTGTTCAGCCTGGGCGTGCATCTTTTCCATAAAGCCATGTAATTCATCGTCTACCTTACCTTCTAACTCCTCTTCAAACACCTCTATATAGCCACGCAGAAGCGTCAATGGGGCACGGAGTTCATGGACGCTTAGTGCTAAGAAGCTGATAGCCTGATCGTCCTGGCTATATTGCTTTGTGTGGTCAAAAAGTATTAGCATTGTTTCATTTTTCTCCGGGTTATCTCGGTTATAGTAAGCGGCAAGATCAAATAATAGAGTCGGATGATTATCTCTGACAGCCAGCTTAACTCTCTCCCAACTTTTGGAAGCTGTAGCGGAAGTACTTTTCACATTTTTTAACCAGTTATCAAAAGTATCCTCGCTCTGGAACGACATATCCAGGATCATATAGATATTTTTACCAATAAGCTCATGTGCTGCGATACCTATATACTCCGCAGCTGCCTGGTTAGCGAACTTAACGGTCTCACCGGTATCTAAAACGAATAGAGGCAGAGGTAAATTCTGGGCAATAAAATTATTTGACAGTTCTTTAACTTTTAAGTTGGTTTCAGTATTTACTTTGTCAGCTACGCTAATAAGCTGATAAATTTGGGAAGTTAAATTTGCAACTAGCTCCCTACCTATATGCAAATCTTTTACTTCAGGCGCACTAATGCCATTGCTTTCCGGTGATAGATGCATAATTGCTTGCCACAACGCTTTTACAGGCTGAGTAAGGTATTTTCCCATCTGAGTTGCTATAAGTGTAGTTTCTACTAGTGCTATAGCTCCTAGGAAGCCTACGAGTTCAATCGCATTAAAACTTAATATCTTATTACCTACCCAAAAGCCACCAATAAGAATAATATTATCCACCAGGATTACTAAAAAGAGCCTAATCCTTGTCTGGTTAATGAGTTTTTGTAGATAATCCATTTTAAGTAAAATTAGGGTGTATAGGAAATATTACCTGAGCCACTTACCGCAGTAATCCAGGTCTGACCCGGATTTAGAGTGATAGTCTGCCCGCCGCTAGTTTTAAAAGCTATCTGGCTAGCAGCTGCACTCTTAGTCCATTGGCCAATCTGTACTATCCCATCTTGAAAAATATATGCTTGTCCACTTCCTATCACTGTGTAATCCGAGTGATAGCCATCAGCTTCTAGGCTATAAGGTATAACCATTGCAATAACTACCTTAGGCGAGATCGGTTTATTAGTATTAGCATCAATATGTGGGGCGCTTGCTTCGCTACGATTATAGCTATTGCTAGTGGCTGCATAATCATAGTGCACTGCAAAATCAGGGCCAGAGATAGCTAAATTAATACTTCTAGCTGTGGGTACTTTAGACGGGGCTTCGACTTTACGCGGAAAGCCAGTAAATTTAGTTGAAATAAAGTTTTTGGTTGCCTCAGCTTGATTTAGCGTTGCAATACCAGTGTAGACGTTATGTGGCGCTGCTCTGGTGCTTACACGATGATAATAAGCTGAGTTATAAAATTGATCTAAATCTTTAACGCCCCAGCTCTTTATGTCGGCTAAAGCTTCGGGACTGCCACCGACGTGAGCGAGTGAAGCGTCAAACCCAAGCGCCCATTGTTCATAATATGGCCGCGCGCTTCGTATTGGTCCGACATTAGTAGGCGCTGTATCTTGATATAAGGCTAAGAAGCGAGTTATGCCCCCCTCGGCAATTGCCTCAAACACTACCCCGGCGGAACTCAATCCCGATTGTGGCCTAGCAAAATCACTGTTTTCGATCATTACACCGGTTACTGGAATCTTATTTATATTAGGATCAACCGGAAGACCGCTAAGCGTTGATGGTACATATTTCGAAACAGGCACCGTTGGTACTCTTAACTTTGCGACGTAGAGTTTTTTAGGAGTGCTACGCGTAAGAGCGTATCCCGTAATGCCACCAATCACTAATATTACTAGAACTATTACTACCCAGCCTTTCCTAGATGGTGGCCAGGCTGCTTTAAGTCTATCTTTCATACTTCTCTTACCTCTCGGTTTTAGTTCATTCCCATTGTCTGTATTCACGCTTGAACTTACTGGTTCATTATTTTCATCTATATCTAAATCATATTTTGATTCTGGTACTTCTGGACTGACTTCTTCAGCTTCACTTGTTGCTGGAGATGCTTGAGGTTCCTGAATTTTTGTTTGCTCAGAAGTCACCGGCCGATCCGTAATCGGCTTTATATCTTCAATCATGCCCCTATTATAACAATGCTTATGCTATCTAACTAGCTCGACAGCGCAGATATTTGATCAGTTATTCTTTGAAGTGCTCTTTCCTTGCCTAGTACTGCCAAAGTTTCGCTCAAAGGTGGACTAGAAGGTGCTTGGCTAATAGCAATTCTAATTAAACTAAAAAGTACTGCTGGTTTCTGATTTGTTTCATCTAATAATTGGTTTAACTTTTCGATTAACTCCTCATTATTAAAAGAAGAATCTTGAAGTTTAGTGAGAGTTTTATTTAATAGTTCTTTTAACTCACCACCGGATAATTTATTTAGCTGTTTATTTTCGCTAATCAAAATTGGATCAACTGGTAAATCTTTAAAGAAAAATTTACTTAGTTCTGTTAGCTCAGAAAAATATTTAAGTCTTTCCTGAAATAAAGCTAAAACTTTCTCCTTATATGCATCATCAAAATCAGCTGCTTCAGGCGGCCAGTAATTTCTGACACTACTAAATAGACTTTTGATATCCATCTGCCTTATTAGACTTCCGTTCATCCAGTTAAGCCTTTTTTCGTCAAAACGAGCGCCACTACGCTGTACTTTGTCCAATGAAAACTTATTAATAAGTTCTGATGTTGAGTATATTTCTTGCTCTGTGCCGTCGTTCCAGCCAAGAGTTGCTATAAAACTAACTAACGCCTCAGGTAAGTAACCGATGTCGATATATTCTAGGACATCTCTAGCGCCATCCCTTTTGCTTAACTTCTTCTGTCCGTCAGGCCCCAGTATGTGAGGCATAGTAGCGAAAATAGGTGGCTGAATACCAAGTGCTTCATGAAGATTTAAGTAATTAGGCACACTTGATATAAACTCCTGTCCTCTTAATACATGAGTTATATTCATTTCATGATCGTCAATAATATGTGCGAAATTGTATGTTGGGAATCCGTCAGATTTTATTAATACAAAATCGTCTATAACATCCGCAGTTGTTGAAAGATCTCCCATAACCTCATCATGCCAAGCATAATCTTTTGGCTCCGATCTAAATCTTAACGGTTTTGATCCGTCCCACTGCTCAGTCTTTGATGGTCGATGATTTCTATAAAGAAAAGGTTTTTTTTGCTCGGCTGCCTCTTTTCTAAAAAACTGTACTTCCTCAGCCGTATAGGGGTCGGCGTATGCTCTCCCCGATTCAACTAACTTGTTTGCCCATGTCTTATAACTATCTAATCTTAGGCTCTGAATATATGGCGCATAAGGTCCGCCGATATCTGGACCTTCATCGTAGTTTATGCCAAGTATCTTCAAAGACTTTATTAAATGATCTTTGGCGCCCTCAACTTCCCTTTTTTGATCAGTATCTTCAAATCTTAAAATGAATTGACCATTAAAGTGTTTGGCGACTAGCCATGCGAATAATGCTGTTCTTACACCGCCTACATGTAAAAAACCGGTAGGACTAGGAGCAAATCTGGTTCTTACGGGGCTCATTGGTATTAATTATATGAGAAAAGTGTCAGTTAAGCTAAGATGTGCATTAGTTTAGGCTATTTGCCATATCTACAAGCTGGCTATCACTAAGTCCACTAGTAGACTGAATCAAATACCAAACACCATTATTAACCCAGGTGGCGTTCCTGCTGCCGTATAAATAAATAGTTCTGTCACTGGTTGCCACGACTACATAATTATTATCGTTTAAAGCTACGAAATTGTTTTGCAATTGACGGCTATTCCATGAAGATGACTTCTGGACAATGCTATAACTAATATTGCTTTTATTTTGAAATACCGCCGCCGCTGTACCTGTTGAATAACTTAAATTTGCCAAGGAATATCCTGTAGGTTTGACTCTTGGTAGTAATACGGAAAATCCGGCTTTTGAAGAGGCTGCGCGGAGTTTTAAAGAATTGAAGTTATAACCAATGCCGGCAATCACAAGTAGTAGCAATACTAACGAGATAGTCCATGCACCGGCAAGTTTATAGTTCTTTTTTTTAGGTAGTTTAGCTGGTGGATCTAGATGCTTAGTTGCTTGATTAAAGGCTTTCTCTAATATTTCATCCATTGTCTTGACGTGCTTGTTATCTGAATGAGCAACATGCTCAAACGAAGACCGCACCTTAACACTTTCATCTTCTTCATGAATAGGCTTTGGTTCCGGTGTGAGTGTAGCAAGCTGTCGCTCGATCTCGGCATTTGTAAAATGGTGTATCTTATCGCTTTTTTTAACTTTTACATGTTTATTAATAGGTTTATGTTTTAACAGCTCGGCTCTCGATACATCTAAAGCTGAATGTATCGAACTACGTGTGTAATTATTAGCTGAGTTAATTTTAATTTTTCGTTTTAAGCTAGGGCCGGGTTTTTTAACAGCTTGTCGCATAAGAGTTTGCGAATGCGAAGGTTTATGCACGCTACTTATATTAATAGCTGAAGGGCGGATGCCTTGTCC
The DNA here is from genome assembly GCA_003153395.1 of Candidatus Saccharimonadota bacterium. Classification (GTDB taxonomy): domain Bacteria; phylum Patescibacteriota; class Saccharimonadia; order Saccharimonadales; family UBA4665; genus PLYP01. The sequence continues at coordinate 155,799 of PLYP01000006.1, read as the reverse complement.
TTCTACATTCTTAGTAGCCCTCTGTTTCACAGTTATATGCTTGGTTTTATTAGCTTGTGGCATGACAATTATATTTTTTCTTTTTTGAAGTTCATACTCATCTTAAACCCTCTTGTGAATTGATACAAGTACCTACATACTAACTATACGAAACATGGATTATTTAGACGCCAACAAAGAATTAAGACAGCGCATTATTTTGCTTATAGGATATGTATTAGTTGCAATTGCAATTGTAATCGCTACCTTGATCCTCGTTTATCAGGCGTATGGTTTCGGAGTTAATAAAAACGGCACAGTTATACAAAATGGTTTAGTCTTCTTTTCCAGCCAACCCAGCCGTGCAAATATATATCTTAATGGTACCCTTCGGCCAGAAACTACCAATAGCCGGATCATTTTGCCATCCGGAATATACCAGGCCAAGCTTACTAGAAGCGGCTACAGGGACTGGAACCGGTCGCTAATCGTCAATGGTGGAATGGTAGAACATTTCGATTATCCCGTACTTTTTCCTAATACTTTGTCGTCACACTCCATAGCAAACTACCCTTCGGCACCCGGTTTGATGACACAAAGCCCCGACCATCGATGGTTAGTAGTTCAAAAAGTTGGTAGTATATCGGATTTTGATTTATATGACTCAAAAACTCCTCTAAGGCCCGTAATTACAACCTTAACGCTACCAAGTGGTATTTTAACGAAAGCAAGCAGTAGTGAGAGCTGGCAAGTTGTGGAATGGTCCGATGATAACCAGCATATATTAATGGAACATTTATTCGACAATAAGACTGAATTCATTCTCATAAACACCAATGATGCTACTCAGTCAATAAATCTTAATACTTCATTAAATGTTGCTCCTAGTGTAGTTTCTTTAAATAATAAAAAATTTGATTCTTATTACATATATAATTCAGCCACCGAAGATCTGCAGACAGTAGATTTAAATAACAGGGCTCCGGTTACACTCATTGCTCACGTATTAGCGTATAAATCTTACGGGGATAAAACAGTACTCTATGTAACGAGTGATGGAGCAGAGAAAAATAAAGTCAAAGTTAAAATCAATGCTGGCGGCAGCACTTATGACATTAGATCATTGCCAGCGAGTAAAACATATTTAATAAATTTGACTACCTATAGCGGAACACTTTACGTGGCAGCTGGTTCCAATGCCGATAACCGCGTATATATATATGAAGATCCGGCAGGTCAAATATCTAATCAGCCTAATTCCTTGCCTTCTCCACTGTGGGTACTCCATGTGCCTAATCCAAATTACTTAAGTTTCTCGAATAATGCTCAGTTTATTGTAGCTGAGAACGGAACTAATTTTGCTACTTACGATATTGAGAATAAGCTCGGATATTTATTTAATGAATCGTCAACGCTTGGCTTAGATGCCCCTCAAACTAATGCCACTTGGATGGATGGTGATCGTCTTACTTATATAAGTCACGGTCAGCTATATGTTGAAGACTATGACAACAATAATCAGCAGAAGCTAATTAAAGCCTCGGGCGCGTATATACCGGCATTTTCAGCAGACTATAAGTATGTATATACAATATCTGTTAACGCGTCGGGTCAGTATGATATGGAGCAAACTCCACTTTTAAACCCTTCTGATCTTTAACGATTTATCTAGTATATTCTTTAGATAGTTTTCTGGTTATAAATATTATTGCCCCGCCAATTATGAAGACGATAATAATTTTACCAGCCGGACTCTTAATAATACGAGACCAAAGCGATTGAGCGTCGGAAGGTAAGGATTTAGATGCGGCCGATGTAGAGCTTATATTACTTGTGGGCGCTGAATTACCACTAGGATCAGGACTTATTTGCTGCCCCACAACTATAAGTCGTTTTAGGCTAGTTCCAGGAGGGTCGCATGTTATGAGAGTAGCAGTCGCTGTTTGGCCGGGCACAGCATTTAAGACCCCTACATCGCTTGGATCAACGATGTTTCTGGAGATAACCTTATATACGTAAACTTTGTTGTTATTGGTTAAATAAAAAGTATCGCCAGGTACTATTGTATGAAGCAAAACGAACGCAAATTTATATTTACCAGGGTTAAAAATGTTATTACTGCTATGCCCATAAAAAGCGGCGTTTCCAGTTTGCCCAGGAAGTACCGTAGTTGGATAGTGGACTATACCACCTTGCAAATCATTTTCGATGATATTTTCGTCAGTCGATGTTTCGTTATAATTGACAGGAATTTGGACGTTAATTTTTGGAATAATTACCTCGGGGTTGGGAGTCGGTGCCACGCCGGAGTTGCTCAAGATAATTGGCGTACTGGCGCTTACCCTGCTGGGCTGTATAAAGGGCGCTATAATTACTTGATTAAAAAATCCAAAAAGAAAAATAAAAACGGTTATTAGCCCCATGGAAAGTCCGAATAATAATGACTGGATATGATGCTTGGCCTTTAGCTGGCCCCCTGCCGTTACCTTATTCCTGATTGATTCTCTTATTTCACTTGTCGATCTATTTTCAGGAATGGCTGGTAATTTTTTACGTATAGATTTTGCGGCTTGTTGTTTATGGGCAGAAAGTGTCTGGCTTGGAGACTTCTTTTTAGGCTTAGACACCTGGGAGCTTATAACAGGCTGACTTTCATAAAACTCTTGCCAGACTTTATGCTTTTCCTCATTACTTAATCCTGTGTAGTAGGAATGCCATTCAGTTTGAATTGTCGCCAAGTCTTTACCAGATTTACTTAACTCAAACATAAATTGCTGATGCTTGCTTCTTTTATCTATATTTCCTGTTTCAGTAATTTCCTCAACTACGTCCGGCTCTTCTCCGTACAAGCGAGCAACTTTTTGCCTTATTAGCTCAGCTGCAGATGATTCAGTCATAAAATCGCCTGAAACGACGCTGCTATCTTCGTCACCTGATTTATTTGAAATTTGATCTACCATAATTTAACTCTAGCGGTGAAGCTAGCCGTGATACATCCAAGTATAGTACAATTACCCCTTGCAGCCTATGAAAAATAGGCTATTAGGGCGAGTGGTGAAATGGTATACACGCTAGACTCAAAATCTTGTGAGCTTATGCTCGTGAGGGTTCAAGTCCCTCCTCGCCCACCACTATAGTTATGTTTATTAACTAACGTACGCCGAAGGTATATTATTAATATGAAAACAATTTTAGTTGATGCAATAGGGGCTCTAGTAATAGAGGGCGAAGGTGTTTTCAAAGAAATGCACGATTTGTTAGAGACCTTTCCTAACAGAAAAATAGTTCTTACCGGTGCAAAGTATGAACATTTTAAGAAGTTGGGACTGGAAGGCGTTCCGTACGAAGTATTCACTCTAGAGCACGATCCAGAGAAGACGGACCCGGAGTATTTTAAAATAATGCTCAAACAGTTCGATATTTCAAATAACGATGTTATTTACTTTGAACACAATCCTGATGCAATTAAAAGTGCTGAGGCTGCAGGTATTAAAACTTATTACTATGATTCTTCCAGAAAAGACTTAGAAGAACTGCTTGCCTTTTTAAATACTAACCTATAATTTTTTTACCACTTTAAGTAATTAGCAAATATTGTCCTAAGTTATTAAAGTTTTATCAAATATTTACAATTGAAGAACTTATAGCTTCAAAAGGTTTAGCGGGATTCTGTAACCACCATACGATACTATGAGCCGCGGTTTTTACTCTCCAGGCCTTTGCATCCTGATCTACCTTTGTTGTGCTTACTTTTCCTTCATATGCTACAAAGTACGTATCTAGGTGTTTTAATACAAGGATTACCTTATTTATAGATGTGAATTCATGAAGCAGTGTTATAAGTCTTAGAAAATCCATATCAAAAGTAAAAGCATTTACAAATTTAGAATTCATGGCTATTTTTTGTAACTGAGCAAAACTCAGTACAAGTAGAGTTTTATCTCTAGAGAGTATAAGTGAAGGACTTTTAGTAAAATAGTCCAAAGCATCACTAGTTATACCTAAGACCCCAGCGTATTTTAATACTAACTGCTCAAGCATAATCGCTGTCTCCGAGTTTCTGCCAAAATCCCCGGCCAGTAGCGTTGCGTCCGCCCATTCACATAAAGTTAATGCGTTGCTTAAAGCTAATCGACTAAAGCTACCGCTTGGAGTACTAGGAGCGTATTCACTTCCCGGAAAAACTTTATTAACTGTTTTAGATAAAACGTCCGGAAGCAGAACTTTCGCCGCTCCTATCCCTGCCTGTAAGGATTCGGAGTAAGCTAAGGCTGGACGAGAAAAACTGTGTACATTCCCGCCAACTATATTTAGTTTACCTGCTAATTTTGCATGCTCCGGTCTGCTCCAGATAAGGTCTGCAAACAACGGGTTGGTTTTATCTTGTTTATGCCAATATTCCATAAATATATTTACGAATTAAGATTTTCAGTTGGATTAATAAGCTGATAGTGACCGTCTTTATACTCTAATTTGTAGATCATATTTTTACGCTCTAAAACGATTGTCCATTTGTTGTCCCTGGCGCGAATAAACAATTGCCTAGATGGATTAAAAACAATTGGCTGCTCGACAGTTTCTAGCATAGATATATCTCCTTCACTATCGCCTATAGCAATACTTTTATCCCAAGTAGCATTATGCTTTAGTGCCAGCGACTCTATGATTTGTTTCTTTTTATTTATAGATAGTTGTTTGGTACCTGTAAAAGAAGTTCCGTCGGATGCAAATACTGTTCCCGCGTAATCATCGAAGCCGTATAAGTTGGCCATCTTTTGTACTATTAAATCCGGTGAGCCAGATATGGCGAAAAGCAGATAATTCTGAGATTTTAATTCTTTAAGTAGATCTCGGGTATATATGTATACTTGCTCTTTATACTCTTCAAAAACGGCATCAGCCGCATCTAAAAAATCTTTAACATTAAGTCCGATTAATGCTTCATCAAAAACTTTAATCAATTGACTCTCATACTGAGAGAATGATTCATTACTGGTGCGCTTCTTCCAATTTAACCTTGCATCACGGACTTTATTAAATTCATTAGGGTTTATTAATTTACGCCTGGCCAGTTCATCTCCCAGTGCATGGTAAAGTTGCCAGCGAATTAAAGTTCCGTCTATATCAAATGCTGCAAAAGGCCGGTTCATTGGCTAGTTTTCCGACTGCACACTAATTAAAGTTTTAATAACGTCATAGTTTGAGCGGTCGTTACTTGAATGACCTGCCATAGTCCATATTATCTGACTATTCGACAGCGATTTATGCAGTTTATAAGCTCCAATAGGAGGACAAATCAAATCGTACCTACCTTGAATTAAGTAGATAGGCATGCTTAATTTATTTGCGTTTTCTAAAATATAATTTTCTTCTAAGAAGTGTTTATTCCTAGCGTAATATGCCTCGATCTTAATTGCACCGGGTTCATATTCTTCATAAGATTGAAGCTGAATGCGTTCATCAATTTTAATTAGCGAATATTCCATATTCTCATATGCATATGAAGAATATTTCATTTCTTTAGCATTACCTTCTAAGATTTGTTTTAAATGGTAATTCGTAGGATTATCACGGTACTCTTTAGGAGTTTTTTCTAGATATTGTTCCCAGACATCGGGATAAGCATGCTGAAACTCGCCATTAAAAAGCCAATTCCTTTCTTCAGTAGATCCCGTGAATGTTCCCCATAGTATTAACTTTTTAATATTCTTGGGATGCTTGATTGCATAAGCTAAACCTAAGGTAGACCCCCACGACCCGCCGGCTATGGTAAACGTTTTTATTTCAAGATATTGTGCAATTTTACTTATATCATCGACTAATTTATTGGTATTATTATTTCGAACACTTAAATAAGGCTTACTGTTTCCCGAACCTCGCTGGTCATGAAAAATAACTCGCTGTTTGTATGGATCAAAAAGATTTTTATATCTATTACTAGAGCCTGCGCCGGGGCCACCATGTAAGAAAAATATAGGGTCTTTAGCGTCTTTGTTTCCCCACTCCTGAACATAAATTTGGTGCTTGTCGCCAACGTCAAGAAAGAATTCTTGTATAGTAAACTTGTCCGGTGTCATATGTTTAGTGTAACAGATACAGGACAGTGATCAGAACCCATAATGTTAGGATGTATTTCTGCTGCCTTAATCTTAGGTCTAAGAACTTTTGAAGCCAGAAAATAATCTATCCTCCACCCAACATTTCTTCCGCGAGCATTGCTAAAATGACTCCACCATGTGTAGTAACCGTTTCCTTGCTTAAAAAGTCTTAGAGTATCTATAAAACCACTGTCTATAAACGCTTGAAAGCCACCTCTTTCCTCATCGGTAAAGCCTTTTTTACCTTTATTTGGCTTAGGATTGGCGAGGTCGTCCTCAGTGTGCGCGACGTTTAAATCTCCACAGAATAGTACTGGCTTAGATTTCTCCAGTTGCTTTACATATTCTAAAAACGCTGGATCCCAATGCTTAAATCTCAAAGGGATTCGGCTCAGATCATCTTTAGCATTGGGAGTATATACGGTTACTATCCAAAACTTCTCAAATTCGGCAGCCATTACTCTACCTTCTTTGTTAGGGTCGCCGTAAATGTCTCCGCTTACTTTAAACTTTTTAATAATATCCTGTGGCAGGCCGTTTATAACCTGCAAGGGCGCGGTTTTAGTTAATATTCCGGTACCACTGTATCCTGGTTTTTCTGCTGAGTACCAAAACGCATCATAACCATCAATACTAATATCTATTTGCTCAGGATTTGCCTTAATCTCCTGAAGACATAAGATATCTGGCTTATTCTTATCCAAAAATTCCTTCCAGAGACCTTTTCGCTCTACTGCTCTAATACCGTTCACATTCCAAGAAAATAGCTTGATCATGGCCTAAAGTATAGCTTTAGCACCTACTATTTGCTAGACTGTGTCGTAACATGGATGCACCGTATAAGCGCTTACTTCTCAAATTATCAGGTGAACAACTAGCCGGAAAATTTGAAGGAGGGATCGATGCCGAACTCGGCGCGTGGTTAGCCAAAGAAATTAAAAAGGTAGTTGAAGAAGGTACACAAGTCGTCATCATGGTTGGTGGCGGTAATTTTGCACGTGGTGCACAACTCGCAGGTCATGGAATCAAAAGAGTCACAGCCGATCATATTGGCATGCTTGGAACTATGATGAATGCATTAGCATTAACCGATATTTTTGAATCTCAAGGGGTAGCTACTCGCTGTTTATCGAGTATTTTTGCTGAGCAAGTTGCCGAACCGTTTATTCATAGACTTGCTAACAAACACTTGGAAAAAGGCCGTGTCGTAATTGCAGCAGGTGGTATTGGACGTCCTTATCTAACGACTGACACGGCGGCGGTTAGCTTAGCATTGGAGCTAGACTGTGATGTAGTAATGAAAGCCACTAAGGTGGATGGTGTATATGACAAGGATCCAGCAAAGTTCGAAGACGCCAAGAAACTGGACCGCGTGACTTATCAGCAAGCCGTAGAAGATAACGCAATTAAGGTCATGGATAAAGCAGCAATGGGGCTCGCTCTTGAGCATAAGCTACCAATTGTAGTATTTGACGCTATGCAACCAGACAATATCTTAAAAGCAATGCATGGCGAAACTGTCGGCACCACAATTTCCAATTAAATTATATAGATAGATCAGGCTCGTCCAGAAGTAAATGATCTCCTGGATTAGCTTCTTTTTTTAATATTCTTTGCGCAACTGTATCTTCAACCGCTTTTTGAAGCATTCTCCTCATAGGTCGGGCACCAAGTCGAGGATCATAACCGGCGGATACAATTTTTTCTATGGCCTTGGCAGTAAGACTTACTGAAATATTTTGATTTGAAAGAGTCTGATTTATCTCTTTCATCATAACGTTCACTACCTGTGCCAGCTCCTCAGGATTTAGCGGTCGGAATAAAACAATCTCATCAAAGCGATTAATAAGTTCCGGCTTAAACTGCCCGCCATTTATTAGTTCCTCTATTATTTGTGGCTGAAAACTATCAAGTGACTCGCCTTTACTAACATGATTCCTTATAGTCTGCGCGCCAGCATTACTGGTGGCTATAATAATTGAATCTTTAAAGGAAGCTGCTCGACCAGAATTGTCCGTTAGTTGTCCTTCATCAAATAGCTGTAAAAACAGATTAAGTATATTAGGATGAGCTTTTTCTACTTCATCGAGTAGTATTACGCTAAATGGCTGCTGTCTAATAGCCATAATTAAGCTTTTATTTTCTTCCTGGCCATCAGATAAGAATCTCTTTACGTCATCAGCCTGTTGGTATTCGCTCATATCCATCCTGATCATATTCTTCTCAGATTTAAAATATGTTGCGGCTAATGACTTGGCAAGCTCAGTTTTACCTACTCCGGTGGGACCAAGAAACAGGAAACTTCCTATTGGCCTTCGCGGATTTGTAACCCCGGCTCTTGCTCTTCGGAGAGAATTGGCTACAATTCCCACAGCATGGGTCTGATTAATCATCCGTTCATGAATTTGATCTTCTAAGTTCAGTAATTCGTTGGCTTCGGTTGGCGCTGCGCTGCCGACTTTGACTCCATGAGCTTTTTCTACGGCTTTTTGAATACTTGTGACGCTGACTACTGAGTCATTGCTATATGGCACGGCTTGCTCGAGAAGTTTAATTGCTTTTCCGGGATACGCTTCGTCTGGATCATATCTCCCGCTTAATCTGAAGGCTTCAATAATAGAATTAAATGGCAACAAAACTTTATGCTTTCCTTCAAGATTTAGTGAAGTATCCTCTAGTATTCTTATAATATCCGGTTCAGGAAGCTCATTTAAGACTATTGGTACAAGTAGACTCGATAAGCTTTGGTTTCGGGCCTTCAAGCGCTCCATATCACCTGGAGTCAAAGCAAGAATTAGAGGGATTGATCTGGATTTTAGTATAGATAGCAATATTTGAGAAGCGTCAAAGGAGCCCGCACCGTCGTTTAAGAAAAGTTGTGCTTCATCTAGAAAAAGTATAATGTGCCCGGCGTGTGAAGCTTCGTTAGCAATACTCAGCATGATTTGCTCTAAATCTCTTGGTCCCTTGGATACTGATAATATGTCCGTAGCGTTAATTGAAACTACTTGGTGATATGCTAGTGAACCTGTGGTTCTTCCTTCGATTAGCTTCTGTGCTAATGCATACACAGTATTGCTTTTACCAATGCCCACCGGGCCTATAATTGTAATTGCGCTGGCATGGTTGTCGAAAGCGGCTTCAATGGCTTTAACGTTTTCAGATTCAGTTAATCCTCCAAAATGCGCACCGTATTTAACAATGCCTAAACTGATGTTAGTCCCTAGCCGGTTTAGAATAGGCGTAAAACCAAAAACCCAATCCCTGCCAATTCCTCCGAAATTTTGCTTTGACATGCGTTCATCATCGGCTAATGTTCTTCCAAGCCAACTTGCAATTTCCTCAATATCGCTCTGACGGGATTTGAGTTCAATCAGCATTTTCTTAATATCTTCAGAAATTAATAGAAGACCAGCCACTAAGTAGCCAAGCTCAATTGTTTGGCTATTATTTTTATTGGCAATATTTACGGCCGCCGCAATAGCTCTTGCTCCGTCCTCTTCATTCATATTATCCAAATGTGGCGTAATCATATCTTTGGAAATTAGTAGATGATTAAGAATAAAATGCGACTGCCAATGATTTGATATCGCGGCCCACATATTTTTAGGGTTAAGAGGAGCCTTATGATTTAACCTGGAAAGTAAATCTAAACTCATTCGGTCGGAAATATCATCGCCCTGTACTGGCAGTATACTCAAATATCTTTTCCACCAAATTGCGGGTAAGATAAATAATAGCGAGGGTGAAATTAACATAATTCCGTAACCTATTGAAATAGTGGCTCCTATAACTATTGCTAAGGCAGCAAAAACGAGCCCTATAGTTATTAAGACTGTACATCCACGTTTGCCTATTGCTTTGCTCAGTCTAGCGTCTTTAGCCCGAGCTGAATTTAAATCTACGGAATTATTCAAAGCAGTGCTCCTACAACAAGACACCCAAAAATAGCTGGAGGCAGAGCTGGCCATACAACAAGCTCTATTGCGGTAATAACCATTATTAACATGGATATTAATAATGCTGAAAAAAGGACAAACAGTCTAACAAAAAATCCTATGGTCCTACTAAAAAGATTGTCTCCCCATGCCCGGAATTTGTCCCCCAAGCTAGCACCGGGATAGGATATGATTCTTCTCCACGGCGCGAACATGGTTTTAAGAAGTTGCTGAACGGAAAAAAGATTCATAACGGCAACTAAGCGTGGCTTAAAACTCTCAAGGACTTGAACCCACCCTTTACCGTACCACCACGAGAAAAAGGAGATTATAAACATAATCAATATTGTAGCACTTCTCACTCCCTGTTGTTTCAGAAGAGAGTACTGCAAGTTATACCTAATAGATATTATCTAGAAGTCGTTTTTGTATCGTATTCATTGGCGGTGACTAATAGTTCAGCCCCTTCTTGTAATATAGTTGCCAAAGATAGTCTATATGCTCCAGTAATTGCCGCGGCTGTTCCTACCCCCATTAATAAGCGCCCAATATTACTAGATATAGTATTTTCGCGACTACTAGAAACCTTATGTAATACTTCGCCTGCCAAAAATAAACCTACACCACCTAATAATTCTTTTTTTGCAGAAGCATGAATTCTTCTACCCGATCCATACATAGCTATAGGACTATAATCGTACGTAGATGCTAATTCATGAATATACGGGGGTATTCCGTAACCATCATCAACCTTTTTCATATACTGCAATCATATTCAATAATTAATTAAATGCAAGCATAAGAATATATCGCATACATAAAATAATTAATAAAAATAAATCAAAGTGGCGGAGAGAAAGGGATTCGAACCCTTGGTACAGTTGCCTGCACACACGCTTTCCAAGCGTGCCAATTAAACCACTCTTGCACCTCTCCTGAAAAAAATTTATAGTCCATTCCAAATTATATCCTAAAATTACTACAAAAACATCTTGCGGTGCATGCAAATAAGGCGTTAAACTATGTAAGCGAATGGCATTAATTGAACTTCAAGACGTCAGCAAACTGTACGGCTTCGGTGACGCTACTACTCTAGCGCTCGACGAAGTCAGTTTAAAGATAGACAAAGGCGAATTTGTGGCTGTGATGGGCCCTAGTGGTTGCGGTAAAAGCACGCTTATGAATATTATCGGACTATTAGATAGACCCTCTCACGGACAATATAGATTGGACGGTAAATCTGTTGCACGGCTACGACCCAATCAAGCTGCAAAAATTCGACGAGATAAACTTGGATTTATATTCCAATTTTTTAACTTGCTACCTAGACTGAATGCCTTGGAAAATGTAGCTCTACCGCTTACGTATAAGGGCTTATCTATGACTAAGAGATTAAAGACAGCCAGTCAAATGCTGGAAAGAGTGGGCGTGCAGAACCGTGAATATTTTCTACCAGGTCAGCTTAGCGGCGGACAGCTACAATGTGTGGCTATTGCCAGAGCTTTAGTAAACAACCCGCAAGTCATAATAGCTGATGAGCCTACTGGAAATTTAGATAGCGTAAGCTCAAGACTAGTGATGGAGCTACTGGCGGATATTCATAAAATGGGAAATACAATTATATTTGTGACACATAATCCTGAACTAACACGTTACGCTACACGGGTTGTATATATGCATGACGGAGGTGTAATCCATGATGAAACGAGCACAATAGGTAGAGTTGCAACTACTGCACGTAAGGTTCTATACACTCTGCCGTCAGCCGAAGAGCATGATCTTGCTGGTGTATCGGTGCTCATGAAGGCCCTGCCTAGTAAGTCTAGTGTTCCTGTGAGAAAAAGCACCGTTAAGAAGAGCAAGCGAAGAAGTAAAACTAAAGCAAAGAAATCGAGTAAAGCCTGATGATTTTCTTAAAGACACGGGCCCACTTAAGAGCTGGATTTGACTCACTAAAAAATTCTAAACTTCGCAGTTTCTGGACCATGCTAGGAATAATTATAGGTGTAGCTTCTGTTATTACTATAGTTGCCGTGGGCGATGGAATTAAGCAACAAGTTGGAGGACAATTACATCATTACGGTAATAATCTAATTACCGTACGTACCGCGGAACTTAGACTTGGATCAGGAAGCAGCCAAAACAATATAAATGCCCTTACAGGGCTAAGTGTCAGCGGGCCACTATCTAATAAAGATATAAGTACCGTAAGTAAAGTTAATGGAGTCGCCGAGTCTGCACCATTGACTCTAGTGAGTGGTTCTTTAAAGGGCGATAATGGTCCGTACACAGCTGGACTGGTCATCGGTACATCCAAAGACTTACCAAGCTTATTAAATCAGTCTCTATCTTACGGCACTTTTTTTTCTGAACAAGATTACGGCACAGATGTTGCGGTAATTGGTACAAACGTTGCCCAAAAATTGTTTAACGAAGATGTTCCATTAGGTCGAAGTTTTAATTTTAGAGGACATGATTTTATTGTTGATGGAATATTTAATCAATTTACTTCTACGCCATTAAGTCAGCAAGCTGATTTTAACAACGCTATATTCATACCCAATGATGTTGCTGAATCATTAAGTAACAACACTTCCCCAACTTACGAAATACTAGCTCGTGCTTCAGAGGCATCACAGACTAAGTCCGTATCAGCTTATATTCAAGCGGCTCTAGATTCTACACATGGCGGGCAAAGTGGTTTTAGCGTGTTCACTGGCAGTCAGGACCTAGCAGTTAATAACAGTATTCTAGATTTACTGACTAGATTGATAGCTGGTGTCGCTGGTATTTCTTTACTAGTTGCAGGCATAGGAATAATGAATGTGATGCTTGTTTCGGTTTCCGAAAGAGTAAGAGAAATAGGTATCAGAAAAGCTGTCGGGGCTACCAACAAGCAAATTCTTAGCCAGTTCATGGTCGAAGCCGGACTTATTAGCTTAACCGGAGGGTTGATTGGTATTGCGCTAGCCTATGCAATTGACGGGTCAATAAGAATAAGCACTAATTTAAGGCCAAGTATTAGCTGGCAAATAGTTGTTATAGCTACCGGTGTATCTTTGCTTGTAGGTGTGGTATTTGGAAGTGTTCCTGCTATTAAAGCTGCTCGAAAAGACCCTATTGAGGCACTAAGGGCCGAATAATTTATTCAGCGCACTGACCTGAACTTACAGGTTGCGGACTTAGTGCAGCCTGTTTAATTTCACTACTAACTTTATTCATAGCAAGCGCATAACCTACATGAGCATAGGTTGTCGATTGGGCAAATACAACACCCATCACATCCCCATTTTCTTTTACCATTGGACCTCCTGAGTTGCCCGGAATGACGTCGGCCTGAATTTCGTACACTGATCTTAGAGTTATACCGTTTCCATAGATATTATGCCCACTGGCGTTAAATTCATCCATAACTACAGTTGGACCGGCGTTAAATGGACCGCCTCCAGGGTAGCCAAGTACAGCACCTGGAGTTCCAGGATTTTCATTAGACGCATCTATTTTTAACGGGGAACCCGCTAAATTATTTGCTCTGAGCACGGCAAAATCTAAATTAGGATCAAACCATATGACTTGTGCTAAATGCTTGCCATTTACGTCTTCAATATATGGATTGCTAATACCTGCTACTACATGAGCATTTGTGGCTACAATATTATTGCCAACTACAAAGCCAGAGCCGCTGACAACACCACCGCAACCGACACCTTGAATTCTAACCACCGAGTTTTTATCTGCATTAACAGCTGCAGTTAGATCACCTAAAGCCGGAAGATTTACGTTGCCTCTTGGAATAGGTTCGCTGCCTATGAAAACATCTGGAAAACCATTTGGGTCAATTAAATGTCCCAGATCTGAAATTATTCTTGGTGCGGGTGGCAAAATTTTATTTAGAGCGGATATGATTCGAGATTGGTTTATTTCAGTCTTTATTTTGGTTGACGGTAGATTACCAATTACAGATGCAGCTAGCCATACGCTTAGCAGAATTGTTACGGCTGTCAATAAACTGCCCAGTCCATTATCTACTCTATTAAATTTAGAGCTAACGAAACGATTCTTTAAGCGAAGACCAGTGTATTCACCGATTGTTAGACCGATTAAAGCCACACCAAAAATTGAAATTATAGTGACCAGGGCTCTACTGGTGGGAGTGTGGACTAGCGTCAAAGTATATGTTTCTAGCCATCTACCAAGTAAAAGTCCTATAAAAAAACCGGCAGCTGAACTAAACTGTCTTAAAAATCCGCTATTCCAATTTCGAGCTACACTGCTTACTACTAATGCTAATATTAGTATATCTATTAGCATGGACTAAAAATGACCTCGTATTAGTCCCAATGACAACACAAACGTACTCATTCCTAAACAATATATACCAAATGGTCTAAGTGTTTTCCCTTTAAAGTATTTATCTAGAAATCTTACAGATATATAGGCGGCAATTCCTGCAACTATGGCGCCAACTAATACTTGCCCTCTTATTCCGTTGCCCAGTGGTCCAAAGAGATCCGGCAGCTTGTAGATTCCGGCACCCATAATAATTGGTGTGGCAAGAAGAAAAGAAAATCGTGCAGAATCCTGGTATTCCAAGCCGCTCAATAGCCCGCTTACTATGGTTATTCCTGATCGGCTAATTCCAGACAGTAATGCAAAAGTCTGTGCCAGGCCAATTATGCCAGCACGCTTCGGGCTAATTGCCTCAGCCGTATGGGCGGCGGTAGAATCAAGACTGAAATCCTTATCTCTTTTAGCTCTTTTTTTCGCATATCTGTCACCAAATAAGAGAATACAGCCGTTAACAGCTAAAAATATAGCGGCATATAATGGCCTTGAAAACTGAGTCCTTAGGGCGTGTTCTAAGAGTAATCCTGTGAGCCCTGCCGGAATAGTCGCAATTATTATTAGCCAGATTAGTTTTTCATGTGAGGTAGTGATACTTCTCTTTTTTATGGAGGTAAAAAATCCAGTTATTAGTTTTATCCATTCTTTTCTATAAAAAATTATTAGTGCAGTTGCGGTTGCAACGTGAAGTGCAACTAGAAATGCTAGAAAGAAAGACTCAGTTTTAGTTTGGCTGTTTACAATATTATGCCAACCTAAAATATACGGAACTATAACGGAGTGCCCTAAGCTAGATATAGGAAATAATTCTGTAATACCCTGCAAAAGACCTATAAATATAGCTTGGAAATAGGTAATGACCATAATATCTTTCTAGTTTAGCAGATTAATTTAACTCTATTTCCTTTGAACCAGCTGAATAAATCTTTAGTCCATCGCTGTTTTTTTGCCACTTATCAAGAACGCCTTGTAGCACTTTCCAAGTAGATAATACTTCTCGGTCAGACGCAAACAACGACTGATCCCCTCTTACTACATCCATCAGCACACGTTCGTAGGCGTCGATGTATTCGTAATCCTTAAATGTTTCGTTGTAGCTAAAATTTAGTTCTGCGTGTCGCATAGCGTCTTCTAAACCTGGCTCTTTAACAACTAGATCTAAACTAATACCTTCGTTAGGCTGAATGTGGAAAGTTAAACTATTACGGCGTCTTTCGTGCGGAGTTTTAAATTCTATTGTCACGACTGTTATCTTTTCTGCCATTGCTTTACCGGTTTCTAATATTATTTCCGTACCATCCCAAGTTGAAGATCTATGGTTAAGAATTAACCGGGCATAAGTTTCAGTGTAGGACTTGTCGTTCTTTACTTCATCCTTATAACTATCATACTGGGCCCGCAATGCTTTTTCTGGATCTGCCGGATCAAGACCTTCAAAGAAAATTTGCTTAACTCTATGCAACTCCTCACTGCTCATATCTTGAGGTAGATCCATCATGACTAGAGACAGGAGCTGCATTAGATGACTTTGAACAAAATCCCTTAAAGCTCCGGTTTGTTCATAAAAATTTACTCGACCTTCAATGCCAATAGTCTCTAATGCTTTTACGTGAATGCTTTGGATATGTTCGCTATTCCATAATGGCTTAAAGATAGGATTGTGCAATCTAAATGCTAAAAGATTTTGCGCAGTATCTTTTGCGAGATAATGATCAATTCTATATATTTGCTTTTCTTTGAAGTATTGGTTGATGAGATGAATTAGTTCTTCAGCTGACTTCATATCGTAGCCGAAAGGTTTTTCTAGTAGTAAGCGTGAATTATCCTTATTAAGATTATTTGCTGCAAGTCCACTAATGATTGGTCCATACGCCGTAGCCGGTACTGACATATAGAACATATGTATCTTTTCTTCGCCTGGATCGTTCTCACTTATTAGAGCGCTAAGAATTTTGTAGTCACTTTTTTCATTTGGGTTTAGCTTTACAGTTCTCCAAGTATTTTTAATTTTCTCTATAACTTTAGGATCACAAACTTGATCTTTTTCCAGGACGCATAATTCAACAGTGCTGATTAATTCATCAGTCGTTAGGTCTTTTCTACTTGTTCCAATGATCTGAGTATTTTCAGGCAACAAGTCGTGCTTAATAAGGTGATATAAAGCCGGCAATAACTTTCTTTTGCTAAGATCTCCGGTAATACCAAATATTACAATAATGGGACTACTTGTTTTTTTATCTGTCATATCTCATCCTAACCCAAGGGTTTTTCAATTACTTGCCGCCTGCCCGGACCAACCCCTATCTTAATAATAGGCACTCCTAGTTGTTCTACAAAGAGATCTACGAACTTTGTCGCTTCTTTAGGTAGTTCAGAATACTTAGTAAGTACGCTAATATCCTTGTCCCAAGTATCCATCGTCAGATAATTAGCTTCGCACGATTCAAGCGCCAAAGCGGAAGTAGGAGATGTTAGGCGTTCACTTCCCTTATATGTATAACTTGTCGCGACTTTAATTTCCTTACCATACCTTGGGACATGATCAAGTTTAGAAAGTGCAAGTTCATCAATGCCATTTATTCTTATGGCATTTCTAAGCTCAACAAGATCAGGATAACCAATGCGCCTTGGTCTTTCTGTTGTCTTACCGAACTCGCTATCGGTCAGACCAAACGCACCACGAACATTTGCAGCTAATGCGCTATCTTTTATTTCTGTTATAAACGGTCCGTGACCTACATGTGATTTAACTGATTTAGCGACGCCAGTAACTTTATTTAAGTGTTTCGCGGAAACTCCTAATCCATCCAGTAATCCGGCGACTGTAGTTGATGAAGATGTCACCAAAGGATACATTCCGTGATTAATATCTAGCCAGAAGCCTTGAGCCCCTTCCGCTAATATCTTCTGACCCTCACTTAATCTTTCGTTGATAATTTCAACTGTATCAGCCATATGAATTTGAAGAGCTTCAACGCTCTTTAGCCAGTCTTCTACAGTAGCTTTAATTTCATCTGGCGATTGTTTCTCTTCTTTTGCCAGCACCTCGTTTAATCTAAGTAATCCGTCATAGGCTCGTTCGTATAGAATTTTTGGTGTGGCTAATAACTCAAACCTTACGCCTTCTCTTAGATATTTATCTGAAGCAACATAAGAGATACCCGATTTTGTTGATCCTTGGGCTTTTAGACCATTTTCTCGTAATGCATCAAAGCCTATGTGATGTGGCAGAACCAAATGTGATGACGCGCTTATTAACAGATTATTTTTGGAAACTTCAAGTCCGGTAGCTTTAACTTCTTCGATCTCTTTGACTAGTCGCCGGGGATCGACGTATACGCCATTGCCTATAATGTTTAACTTACCGGGATTAGTAATTCCTGAGGGTACCTGATGTAGAGCTAGAGGTTCCATAGTATCTGGTACTACGGTGTGGCCGGCATTTGACCCGCCGTTCCCTCTGGCTATTACGGAGTAGTCCTTAGCAATTAGGTCTACGAACCTACCTTTGCCTTCATCTCCCCGTTGTAATCCTACTACCACATCTAAAGGCATACCAGGCTCTAACATACGCTGCCAGAGGCAAATACGCAACCCTAAAATGCACTGGATTTCCTATATTTGGTTTTGGCCTTCGAATAAAGCTGAGACTGATTGACTGTTTGCGACCGCATTTATAGCGTCAGCAATTAATTTTGCAACAGAGAGTACTTCAATTTTATTAGTTTTACCTTCACTGTCTACTGGCACTGTATTTGTGACAATAACCTGTTTAAAGGCTGATTGTTCGATAAGCTCAAAGGCCTGAGCAGAGAATATCCCGTGCGTAGCAAGGCCGTATACGGTTTTAGCGCCTCTCTCCTTTAATAAATTAGCTACCGCGCAAAAAGTACCGGCAGTATCTATCATGTCGTCAATAATCACACAGGTTCTTCCTGTTACGTCACCTATAAGCTGCTTTGCTACAACTGTATTATGTTTGACCACTGAGCGACTTTTATGAACTATTGCCATCTCTGCACCCATCGAGCTGCTGTATCGTTCAGTTAGCTTTACTCTGCCAGCATCAGGCGAAACAAACATGAAATCTTTTCCGAAGTTATCTTTGATGTATTTCTTAAAAAGTGGCATAGCGATCAAATGATCAAAGGGACCATTGAAAAATCCCTGAGTTTGTCCAGAATGTAAATCTACGCTCATAATTCTGTCTGCGCCAGCAGCCGCTAACATATCTACTATCATTCGTGCCCCAATTGGTTCTCTTCCAGCCGACTTTCGATCTTGCCGTGCATAACTTAGCAGCGGACATACGGCTGTAATACTTCGTGCAGAAGCACGTTTGGCAGCATCAATCATAAGCAGTTGCTCAAAAATAGATTCATGCACCCGCTCACCTTGGGATTGAATAACAAACACATCATTACCTCGATTAGATTCATTGAACCTAATACTAATTTCCCCATTCGCAAAGTTACCAAGTTGTACTTTGCTAAGCTTTACTCCAAGATACTGAGCAATTTCTTTAGCGAGTTCAGGATGGGCTCTTCCGCTCAACAGCTGCATTCGATTGTTAGTGCCGACCTGATTCATATTTAAGTATAGTGTAGCACGTCAAAAAGCTTGTCAATGTACAAAAACCGACGCATTAAGTAAATTTAATGTTTTACTTGACTAAAATGTCTAAAAAACATACACTTTTTAGTAATTGGAGTGGTAATTGAGTAAAAATTAATCATTTCAGTGCAAATTAACTTAACTTTTTGAGGAAAATATGGCATTAAAGAGTAAAAGTAGCTATATCAAGGTAGCGTCACATGAAGGAATAAAAGGTGAAGTTAAAAAGGTAGTATTGCTTTACTCAGGAGGTCTGGATACCTCCACTATGGTCAAATGGATTCAAGAAGAATATAAAGCAGAAGTTATTGCTCTTACTATAGATATTGGGCAGCAGACAGACGATTTAGAAGAAATAAAGCAAAAAGCACTAAAGCTTGGTGCTGTAAAAGCAGTAGTAGTAGACGCCCGCGAAGAATTTGCCGAGGAATATATAGCTAAAGGTATAAAAGCAAATGCGTCATATCAGGGCCGATACTATCTATCAACGCCTCTAGGCCGTCCCCTGCTTGCTAAATGGGCAGTAAAAATTGCCGCTCAAGAAGGAGCAGATGCTATTGCACATGGTGCAACTGGTAAAGGAAACGACCAGGTCCGAATAGAAGGATCAGCGCTTGCATTAAATCCAGATATTAAGATCATAGCTCCAGTTCGCGAATGGGGAATGGGAAGAGACGAACAGATAGAATACTGCAAGCAACATAATATTCCAGTTAAACAGACTAAAGATAAGCCATATTCTTATGATGACAATATGTGGGGAGTGACTGGTGAAGGTGGAGAGATAGAAAAGCCCGAACTGATTCCGCCACTAGATAAAATCTTGCAGGTTTGTGTTGTTCCTGAAAAAGCCAAAAATACTCCTGAATATATTGCAATCGAGTTTGAAAAAGGACTGCCAGTAGCTATAGACAGCGTTCAAATGTCGCTGGTAGAAATAATAGAAAAGCTCAATAAAAGAGCTGCCAAACATTCTATTGGCATAGTTCATTTACTGGAAGACCGAATAATTGGTCTTAAAGTGAGAGGAATATACGAAGCGCCGGCAGCCGAAACTATTATTACGGCACATCAGGCGCTGGAGAGATATACATCTACAAGACAAGAAAACGAATTCAAAACCATTGTTGATCAAAAATGGTCTTACCTTTGTTACGGAGCTTTGTGGTACGAGCCTTTAATGGATGATCTAAATGCATATATAGATAAGGTTAATGATAAAGTCACCGGAATGGTAACGGTCAAACTCTTTAAAGGTAGTGTTGAAGCCGTAGCTGTAGAGACACCCAACTCGGTCTTTGATGAGAAACTGGCTACTTTCATGGAAGATGGAAGCATGTTTAACCAGAACTCATCTGCCGGCTTTATAGAGCACTACACGCTGCAGATGAAATTGGCACAAAGGCGCCAACGAACCGCGTTGCTGGCAGTAGGCGGAAGAACTCAGAAGCTTAAATTATTACCACAAATGAAAGCCCTAGATAAAATGGGATATCGCCTTTATTCCACCTATAAGACTTATAAGTTCCTAAAGAATCATGGGATAGAAGCAATACTGGTCAATAAAATAAGTACTCCTGAGCTTAAACCAAACCTAAATGATTTACTTGATGCCAGAAGATTTGATCTAATAATTAATATACCTACTTCGCAGGATCCCAAGACAGTTAAAGATAAAGAGAAAACGGACGGTCAAACAATTAGAGAAAAAGCTGTTAAATCCAACACTCCGCTAATAACTGCTGTATCAGTAGCTCAGGAAATGGTTGCGAAATTGTCTAAAGCCAAGGTTTAGTCACTATGGATAGTAAAAAGGTAAAACGTGTACTGCTCTGCCGGCCGACATATTTTACCGTGGATTATGTGATTAATCCTCATATGAAGCCATATACGGTAGATGGTAATATTGCTCTTTTGCAATGGGAAAATTTAGTAGCAATATTACAATCACTAGAAATAAAAGTCGACGTTATAGATCAGAAAGAAGATGTGCCGGATATGGTATTTGCCACTGATCAAGGAATAGTCCGTGACGGCGTGGTTCTACTTGCCAATTTTAGATACAAACAACGTCAACCGGAACGTATATATTATAGAGACTGGTTCAGGGAGAATGGATTTGGGCTCAGAGCCTTATCTAATATCTTTCCTTTTGAAGGCGGAGATACTTTATTTTTTGGAGATATGCTTTTCGTTGGGACTGGCTTTCGAGCGAGCATATCAAGTTGCGAGGAGCTTTCAAGAAAGTTAAACATAGACGTAATGCCTCTAAGACTAGTTGATCCATTTTTCTATCATCTGGATATGAGCTTCTTGCCTATAAATAAAACTACAGCTTTTTATTACCCCGCAGCATTCTCTAAAAACTCCCAGAACTTACTGCAAAAAATTGTCCCGAACTTATATGAACTTTCCGAAGAAGCTGTTAAATCCTACGCAGCCAATGCGTTTGTTAGCGGTGATGACATTGTAATTTCAGCCGGCACTCCTAAATCTTTTACGGATGATTTGCATAAGCTAGGACTAAACATTCACGAAGTTGATGTGAGCGAATTTAAGAAAGCCGGTGGTGGAGTTCATTGCTTAATAAACGTGCTAGAGTAGTTTATATGTCTTGGCAACAAATTAATCCTAAACAAATACTGCTGCAAAAGATTGCCGATAATGGTGGCTGGGTAAATGCTCATACGCATATCGACAGGAGCTACATAATTAATGATGCCAATTATTCAAAGACCGCTGATCCACTGCATTTAAAATGGGATCATCCTGATGATTTTAAAGCAAAAGTTTCTGTAGAAGATATTGTTAATCATATGTCTCAAGTAATAGAGAATCAGTTAGCTCAGGGAGTTCAAGCATTAGGGTCTTTTATAGATTGTGACAGCGTAGTGAAAGACAAGAACTTAAGAGCTGCAGACATCGTAAAAACTAAATATAAAGATCAGATTGATCTGAAATTTATACATCAACCAATTAAAGGGTTAATGGATAAAACTGAACTAAAGTGGTTCTTAGAAGCAGCTTCGTTTGTCGATATAATAGGTGGTCTGCCTGAGCGAGATAGTCTTTTAAAGATTGGCGTTGATCGTAAAGCAGATCATTTGGATATACTTTTTGATACTGCAAAAAAACATAAGAAACCGCTGCATGTTCATGTAGATCAGCTTAATGATCCAAATCAACGGGACACAGAACTATTGATTCAAAAAACACGAGAGCATGATTATGCCGGAAAAGTAGCTGCAATACACTGTATTTCTTTAGCTGCTCAGGACAAAAAATATAGAGAATCAATATATAAGCAACTAGTAGAGCAAGATATTATTGTTATAGCCTGTCCTTCTGCCTGGATTGACTCGAGGCGAAATGAGATATCTGCACCAAGCCACAACTCGCTTACACCAGTAGAGGAAATGCTTCCAGCTGGAGTCAAAGTTGCACTTGGCACAGATGATATTGCAGATATATATAAACCATTTAGCGATGGAGATATGTGGACTGAACTAAGGTTTTTATTAGAAGGTTTACACTTATACGATATTGATGCATTAGCAAAGATAGCTACTATTCATGGTAAAAGTGCACTATTTATAAAATAGATAAAAACTGTATTTACTCTAAAGAGTAGTTTTAATTTGAGAAGCTAGCTTGTCATTCCACATAGCTGCAGTAACAGATTGAACTACATCTGCCCCAGCGTCACGATACAAAGTGAAGTCATCTACAGTTGCCACGCCACCTACACCGATTATTTCATAATTTAAACTGTGCTTCATTTTAAGAGTGCTCAGCCTTTTCACCATGTCTATGCCAGCCCATTGTATGCCAGCCCCACAAATACCACTCTTTAGTCTACCTTCACCAGGAAGAAGTTGCTCCCCTTTTTCATCAACAACCGCAGCCTGGATTGTATTAATTGCCGAAAACGCACCGACATAATCTTTAGTTTCCAAAACAACTTGTTCGAGGAGAGGTTGTTGAGCCGGCGAATAATAGCCTACTTTAGCTATTAATGGAGTATCTCCTATTTTTTTTTTGATTTTTCTGCATATAGAAATTACAGCTTCCGGCGTATAGCAGAGTATCCCCTCTTTTGCTACATTGGGGCATGACAGGTTTACTTCAATGGCCTGCACTCCTGTTGAATTTGCAAGCTCTGCAGTTCTTGCAAAATCGTTATAATAATCCTCTTGCGTAAAGCCTTCTTGGATCGTACCGACAATACTACTTATAAGTAGTTGTCCCTTACCTTGATTAGCGACTGCTTTTTTCATATCCTCTACCCAGAACTCGGGTCCTCTGGATGGATTGCCAAAAGAATTAGTAATAGTTAATTTTTCAAGGGGTTTGTCTGATGATAAATGCCCGACTAATGGCTTTTGAGCTTGCTCTAAAGTTAGATCGCCTTCTATGTCCAGGTATACGACATTTGGAAACTCATTACATTCAAAGGGCACGCTTCTTTGAGTCTTATAACAAAGCACATCAAATCCACGTTCGAAAGAGTACTTAATATGGTTACTAGAAGGTAGTGATCCAGCGGCAATGCCAAATGGTGAATATAGTTTATGACCCAAGAACTCGTATTTAGGTTCACCTATATTTTGATATGGCTGCTGGGAGGGATCAGCAGTAAAGGGTCCGTGATCAAAATTGTCATCAAATGTCTTGCTAGGGTCGAAAATTGTAGCCGGTTGGCTTGGCATAGTTTGCTCCTTAGGTCTCTACATATATAATATAGGAAATTACAGATTTAGGGGTATATGGATTTCATTAGTAAACTACAAAAAATATGGGAAAAAAATAATTCACTTCTTTGTATAGGTTTAGACCCTGATATAGATAAGCTGCCTGATAGCTTTAAATCGAGCAATAATCCACTTTTCGAATTTAATAAAGCTATTATCGATGCTACGGCTGATCTTGTATGCGCATTTAAACCCAATTCAGCTTTTTATGAAGCTCATGGTGCTAAAGGTATTGAAGAGTTAAAGCAAACGTTCGATTACATAAGAAGCGATTACCCAGATATTCCATTAATTTTAGACTTCAAACGAGGAGATATTGGAAATACCAATAACTTTTATGCTCAATTTGCGTTTGATTACCTAGGAGTAGATGCAGTTACAGTGCAATCTTGGCAAGGCCGTGAAGCTATTCAGCCTTTCCTAGATATTAAAGATAAGGGCATCATAGTTTGGTGCAAAGCCTCTAATGAAGGTTCGGGAGAATTTCAGGACTTAGAATTAAATGGTAAAAAACTATACTTACAAATTGCTGAAAATGTTAGCAAGGAATGGAACACCAACACCAACTGCTTGCTCGTAGTCGGCGCAACCTATCCTAGTGAACTAAAAGAAGTTAGAAACATTGTGGGCGATAATATGGTGCTTCTTGTTCCAGGTATTGGTGCCCAAGGTGGGGATACAGAAGCGGCGGTTAAAGCTTCAGTTAACTCTAAAGGAGACGGAGTAATAATTAATTCAGCCAGAGGCATAATATATGCCTCTGGTGGTCAGGATTTCGCAGAAAAAGCTAGAGCTAAAGCTATAGAAACACGTGACTTAATCAATCTATACAGATAACAGTAAGAATATATTGATATTTACATAATTACCTAATTATATTAAAATATTTTGATGTCTAATTATACCTCGGAGTCGCTTCGTGCTTTCACTGAAACCGCGCACGATGCTGGAATCGCAACCGATAAAACGCAGCAAGCTTTAATTACATATGCCTTAAGAGATATCCATTTAGGATTTGTTATGGAAGATAATCTGGCTACTGCCGGAGATCTAATCAGAAACAGAAGTACTCCACTACCGGTAGATGTGCTACCTGAGGCATTGACTGACTTGGCAGTATGCCTAAGTAATACGGGTAGTATGTACCGCGAACAAACATATCCGGTTGATGAAGCAACATGGGATAACCATGTAACGAATGTCCGCGAAGGTAACGTAGTACTAATTCCATCACGCAGACTTTGGACAACAGTTCGTTTAGGTAAACTTCAGGTTGAGCATGCTGATCAAATATTAACTGATGCTCAACCGGGTGTTGAAGAAATGCTAGCTGTACTTAATTACGAAACATATTTTAGGGGCAATACTATGGCTGGTCCAGCCAAGCAATTAGTAACAACACCCGAGGAAGCGGCGCAATCTAAAGACGTTGCTGGCATGCCCCATCTAGTAGCGACTAACTGGGCAATAGCTCAGACTGTACAGCACATATTTGAGCAATTTTCAGCTGAGCGTACCGGTAAAATGCATTTGGTGGATATGTGCTCAGGAACAGGCGCTACCTTGGCAGCAATATTTAATAGGATGGATATAGCCCATGCAAAAGGATTAGGCGTAGAACCTGAGAGACTAAGCGCTATTGGAATTGAGGCAACTCCTAGTTTTATTGAACAAATGGAGATTGAATTTATGCCATTAGCCCGACAATGGTTTAAAAACCTAGGATTCAAAAGTGCTGAAATAGCTGAACTTGGTGGCGAGCCGATCTTACCGAAATCTAGTGAATTCCAACTGATTGAAGGTGACGTAGTTAAAGCTTTCGAAAGACTAGACTTAAGCGACGTGTCGCGAGAAGACGTAGTTGTGGCTACCGTAAATTACGGCTGGCATAGGATTCCTCTTAAAAAGAAAAGAGAAATACTGGATAAACTTGTAGTCGCAGATAACGTAATATTGATTGTTGGCGATTTAAGAAAAAATGGATCTAATGTAAACCGAGGCTATTTTAACTTATCTAATAATGGTCCGCTTAATGCTGGAAATATTGGTCTGGAAGAAGCTATGCATGCCCATAATTTTATAACGGGAACGGTAGGACGTGATTATAAGCCGGGATTTATATATCCTGTTTTAAGAGCTAAACTTGAAAAAGATCTTCATGATGACGGCTTTTTAACAGTTGCGGTCAGAGGCCCTAAAGCTTTAGATCTGATATCTCAATAAACAGTTGTGATAAACTTACAAAATAATTCACGGAGAATACGACAATGAGCAAAGTTTCAGATGAGACAAAAAGAGATGTCGCCCTTAGCTTACATAAATACGGCATTTTACAGTTTGGCGAGTTTACTCTTAAAAGTGGTATAGTCTCCCCTTTCTATATTGATATGCGTATTGTTCAGTCTTTTCCGGAAGCACTGCATAGTATTACAGCAATTTATGCCCAACTCTTAGAAGATTTACCGATGGATGTATTTTTAGCAGGTATACCAGAAGCAGGAATTCCACTTGCAACAGCAGTAGGATATGAGACAAACAGACCGCTAATACAACCCAGGGCTAAGATAAAAGAACACGGAAAGGGTAAAGTTATTGAGGGAGCATGGAAAGCAGGAGATAAAGTCGCCATCATAGACGATTTAGTGACTAAAGGCGATTCAAAAATTGAAGCTATCGAGCAATTTAATTCTTGTCAGCTTGAAGTTCTAGGCTTTTATTTATTACTAGATCGAGAGATGGGTGGTAAGCAAATTGTCGAAGATGCTGGGTATAAAATGGAAATTGCTATGACTATGACCGAAGCTCTTACTATTCTTTTAGACGAAAATAAGCTTGAAAAGTCCAAATTCGACGACATGATCAAGTTTATGCGCAGCTAGATTATCTAACTGTTATTATCGACCCATTCCTTGGCGTTAATAAACATTTGCATCCATGGAGAATATGTCTGCCAATCTTTCGGATGCCATGATAATTGCCTAGACATAAAAGCTCGTTCAGGATGAGGCATTATAATGGTGGCCCTGCCGTCATTACTCGTTAAAGCTGTTATACCATCTGGAGATCCGTTAGGATTATATGGATACGTCTCTGTTACTTTATCATTATTATCTACATACTGGGCAACTATAAGATTACTTTTAATTAATTTTGCTATATCCTGATTATCTATAAAGCTTGCTCTACCTTCACCGTGAGCAGTGGGGACTGGTAGCGAACTTCCTTCCATTCCTTTAAAGAATATTGATGGTGAATTATTAATTTTTGTCATCACTACTCTCGCTTCAAATTGCTCAGAAGTATTTTTAAGGAACTGTGGCCATTTTTCGGTACCAGGAATCAGTTCTTTCATGGCAGCTAAAGCCTGACAGCCATTACATACCCCAAGACTGAAAGTATCTGGGCGAACAAAATAATTAATAAATATGTTGCGCAACTTATCGTTGAATAGTATAGATTTGGCCCAACCCTCACCCGCTCCGAGTACGTCTCCATAGCTAAAACCGCCACAGGCTACTAACCCAACAAAGTCATCAAGACTTTTAGACCCATTAATTAGATCATTGAGATGAACGTCTACAGAACTAAATCCAGCAAGATTAAAAGCTGCTGCCATCTCTACTTGTCCATTAACACCTTCTTCTCTGAATATTGCTATTTTTGGCCTCGGATCTTTAGTAAATTGGCCTGGTTTAAGATTGATAGTAGTTTTCGCAAATAATCCATTGTCGTTTGTATTATTTATTAACGAAAATTCTTCATCGGCGGTTTTAGGATTATCGCGCAATTTCTGAATCATATAACTGGTTTCACTCCACCAACTTTCTAACGTTTCGCGTTTATTTGAATAAATAATGTTCCCATGATCAGTAATGTTAACTTTTTGTTCTAAAGTTGGACTGCCTATTTTTACTGCACTTTCACCAAACAGTTTCTTTATAGCAGCTTCGTCTTTTTTATTAACTTGAATTACTGCACCTAATTCTTCGTTAAATAGTTTTTCTATTGGATTTCCACTAAGACCAGAAATATCTAAGTTAACGCCGCAGCGCGAAGCAAAAGCCATTTCAAGTACTGTAGTTAACAGTCCTCCGTCAGAACGATCATGGTATGCAAGAATCATATTTTTACTCTTTAAGGAACTAATATCTTCAAAGAATGCCTTAAGATTATTTGCCTTAATATCCGGCACCTCATTGCCTATTTGATTAAACACTTGAGCTATAGAAGATCCACCCAACCGGCATTTATCTTCAGCTGGAATAAGAAGAATAAGACTAGTATCTAACTTATTTTCTAGTTGCGGTGTTAATGTTCGTGAAACATTATTTACAGGTGAAAAGGCCGTGATAATAACAGATAGTGGAGAAGTTACACTTTTCTCTGTGCCTTTGTCTTCCCAAGTAGTTCTCATACTGAGTGAGTCTTTACCAACTGGAATAGTTAGACCCAGCTCAGGACAAAATGCTTCGCCTACTGATTTGACGCTTTCATATAGACTTTGATCTTCATTATTATATCCAACAGCTGCCATCCAGTTTGCAGACAGTTTAATGTCTTGTAATTTCTTTATATCCGCACTTGCTATATTAGTTACAGCTTCAGCAATTGCCATGCGTGCCGCCGCACTAGGATTAATTATTGCAAGTGGCGTTTTTTCGCCCATTGCCATCGCTTCACCGTAATCCGTAGTGAAACCACTAGCTGTAACTGCAGCATCGGCCACGGGAACCTGCCACGGACCTACCATTTGATCTCTTACGCTTAGTCCGCCTACCGTTCTGTCTCCAATGGTTATTAAGAACTTTTTACTTCCAACGCTAGGTAGCTTTAATACTCTTTGAACTGCAGACTCTATATCAATATCTTCTAGATTTAGCTTAGAATGATTCGATAATTGCTTTTTAATATTTATTTGATTCTGAGGTGTACTTTTCAGTAATAAATCTAAGGGTAAATCTATAGGGATATTATTAAAGAGTCTATCTTTTAAAATAAGCTGTTCTTCTTCAGTTACCTTTCCTATAACCGCAAACGGACATCTCTCGCGCTTGCAGAATTCCTCAAAAATCTTTAAATCTTTAGGCTCAATTCCTAAGACGTATCTTTCCTGAGCCTCATTGCACCATATCTCAAGTGGCGATAATCCGGGCTCGGCGTTTGGGATATTGCGGAGTTCAAACAGTGCTCCTCTACTAGAGTCATGAACCAGTTCAGGTAAGGCGTTAGAAAGACCTCCAGCTCCTACATCATGAATAGTAATTATTGGGTTTTCGCTACCTTTTGCCCAACATCTATCAATAACTTCTTGAGCTCTCCGCTCTAATTCACCATTACCCCTTTGTACTGATGCAAAATCCAAGTGTTCATCACTTTTACCTGACTCCATACTAGACGCTGCGCCACCACCTAAGCCAATAAGCATTGCCGGGCCGCCTAGAACTATGATGAGAGCACCAACTGGCAACCTTAATTTATTAATATGTTCATCTCGTATATTGCCTAGTCCGCCAGCAATCATAATCGGTTTATGATATCCCCACACTTGACCGTTTTCTTCCTGCTCTAGTGTTCTAAAATATCCCGCTAAATTAGGTCTTCCAAATTCGTTGGCAAAGCCAGCACCTCCAATAGGTGCTTCCATCATAATGTCTAATGCCGAGGCTATTCGATCAGGTTTACCATGATTAACCTCCCAAGGCTGAATAAATTCTGGAATCCTTAGATTAGAAACACTATAGCCAGATAAGCCCATTTTAGACTTTGCTCCTCTACCGGTAGCTGCTTCATCCCTTATTTCTCCGCCAATGCCAGTTGCTGCTCCTGGAGCTGGAGAGATAGCAGTAGGATGATTATGCGTTTCAACTTTAATGACACTATGGACTGGTTCGTTATGAAAATCATAGGTATCATTTTCCGGGTCAACAAAAAATCGCTCGGCATTTGGACCCCTAAGAACAGCAGCATTATCGCTATAAGCAGAAAGTACATTCTCACTATTTTTTTCGTATGTGTTTTTAATCATCTTAAACAGACTTTTGTTTTGTTTTTTTTCGTCAATTGTCCACTGTGCATTAAACACTTTATGCCGCGTATGCTCACTGTTAACTTGAGCATACATCATTAGTTCGACGTCTGTGGGATTGCGACCTAATTTTTTAAAAGAACTTAATAGGTATTCAAGTTCATTATCGTTTAAGGCTAGCCCCATTTTTTTATTGGTAACAATTAAGGCTTCCATGCCGCCTTTATTTATATCGATTTCCTCATAAGTTTTTGGCTCATGTTCTATAAATAACTGTTCCGCCAAATCGAAATCTGCTATCACAATCTCAGTCATCCTGTCATGGAGTAATGGACTTATTTCAGCGTCCAAAGCCTCCACGCCATTTATATAATATGCGATTCCGCGCTCCACTCGCTTAGCCTTATTTAGGCCTGAATTATGAACTATGTCCGTAGCCTTAGAAGACCAAGGCGATATTGTCCCTGGTCGTGGAATAACGAAATATAGCGAACCCTTCTTACTTCCCTTAAAAGGATCGCCGTATGTTAGGAGCTTCTTTAGAACCTCTTCGTGTTCAGTTCCTAGCGGCTCACTCTCAACAATATGAACGTATTCAGCATTGACGGTAGTTATGGAATCATTAACTTTTTTAAGCTGCTTAAGTAATTTTTTTATTCTAAAGTCAGATAATGCATTTATATCGCCGTATAACTGCATCAGCGAACCTCCAAACTTTCTTCACTATAGGTAATATTTTTAGATTTTATTGTTACTTGCTTGGAACCTTCTTTTACTGTTCCCGCACGCCAAGCCTTTAGATTCATTTGACTAGCCGTTTCAATAACCTGATTGACTGCATTTTCAGGGACATAAATTGCGAACCCGGCACCCATATTAAAATTACCGTACATTTCCTGGTCAGTAGCATTAGATTTTTGTTGCATAAAATTAAACTCGTCTGGCACATCTGGCACAAAATCTATTTCATACTTGAAACTTTTAGTAGAACGCATTAATTTACGCCAGCCATGTCCAGTTATATTAACCATGTAATGAATGTCGAGGTCGCTTTTAAGGAGCTCTTTTACAAGATTTACGTATAAATGAGTCGGAGTTAATAAAGCTTCACCAAAAGTATTCCCGTTAGGAAGTAGTTCTTTATATATTTCAGGATTATTTTCGGCTAATTTTCTTACAAAAGTTATTCCATTAGCGTGAATGCCGCTGCTTTCTATTAAGACAATTGCATCGTTCGCGTTTAGCTTATCACCAAGAACAAGGTGTGTTTTCGGCTTAATAATGCCGATGGCCGATCCGCCTATATCTATGGTACTTGGGTTAATAATATCTTTGAGAGTCGGAGTTTCGCCGCCTCCCCAAGTTGCCCCAATTTCGTTACATGCCTTGCCCCAGCCTTCAATGAGGTCACGAGAGCGTTTAACGTCGCTCATCCATGAAGATTCTCCAATTGCCCAATAAGCATTTACAACCTGTGGGATTGCTCCAACCACAATAAGATCATTAACGATCATAGCTATGGCATCTTGAGCTATTGTATCGTAGTGAGTTTTGCCGCTGTATTTGCGAACTTCATCGGCTACTAGATTCTTGGTGCCCAGACCCTCAATTACTAGTGATCTATAGGCATCATTTTCTTCCCATACATATGCCGACTCACCGCGGCTGGCTGACATTTCACTTGCATTAAAATAGTTTAAATTACTGGCTGTTTCTTGGGCGCGTTTTTGTGCCAGAACTTTTATAGGATCTATGGAACTGTAATCTACGCCACTATCGGCATAGGTCTGACTTCTATCTGACACTGTTTGCTCCCCTTACTGACACATTGTAACAAAGGTTATATAGCTCTTGCCAGAGTTATATAAAATGTTCTATCATAAAGTATAAGGATAAGTAAGTTGACTTTACTGCATATGAAAGTCTTATTTAATTTTCCTAGGTTGATCCTAAGTAAGATAGCAGTGTTAATTTCATTTTCTTAACCTTTTAATCAGGAGACAAGATGCCACTCGCAGTCAGCAGTACAGATCAACTCAAAGAAAAGTGCGGAGTCTTTGGGATTATCGGACAAAACTTCGGAGACAATACGGGCCTGGAAGCGGCCCGTTTAACTTTTTATGGGCTATGGGCACTGCAGCATAGAGGCCAAGAAAGCTCCGGCATTGTTAGTAGCGATGGCAATAATTTGCATCGTCATGCTGCGCAGGGGTTGGTTGCTACGGTTTACAGGGAAGAAGATTTAGAGCAACTCCCCGGGCATATTGCAATCGGTCATAACAGGTATTCGACCTCAGGCGGTAATGATGATTTATATAATCAGCCGTTTGTAGATAATAAACATAATATAGCTTTAGGCCATAACGGCAATTTACCCGATACATCTATGCTAGAAGAATTTTTAGAAGGCAGAGGTATTAGGCTTAAGGAGCTAAATGACTCATCCATGATGGCCGCAGCAATTTCATGTTACATGGATGACGGCATGGACTTTCCAACCGCAATCCAAAAAGCTTGGCCCCTATTCACAGGGGCCTTTTCTATTGTTGGAATGAACAAAGATTCCATAGTTGCCTTCCGCGACGAATGCGGTATTAGGCCGCTATCTATTGGAACTTTTGATGGCGGTTATGTAGTTGCCAGTGAAACGTGTGCCTTTGATACGATTGGCGCAGAATTTGTCCGTGACGTAGAGCCAGGTGAATTAGTTGTAATTACTGAAAATGAACTTACTTCGTTTCAAGTAGCAAAACCTAATTTGAAGCTGGACATATTCGAAATGGTTTACTTTGCTCGTCCAGACAGCCTTCTTTTAAACAAGAGAGTGGATATAGTGAGACAAGACTTCGGAAGGCAGATGGCTAAGGAATTTCCCATAGACGCAGATGTTATTGTTCCTGTACCAGATTCCGGTATTCCTGCAGCCCTGGGATATTCTCAGGTCAGCGGTATTCCATTTGAAATGGCTTTAATAAAAAACAGATACATTCATAGAACTTTTATTAGACCTACCGAACAGCTTCGTGAGCGCGATCTAAAAATGAAGCTAAATCCTGTTATAGATTTATTAAAGGATAAACGAGTTATTGTTGTAGACGATTCTATAGTGCGCGGTACGACAATGAGGCATTTAGTTGCCATGTTATTTGAAGCTGGTGCTAAAGAAGTTCATCTTTTGATTACTTGCCCTCCTGTCCGGCACCCCGATTTCTATGGCATTAATACTCCTAAACAAACGGAACTGATGGCAGCTTATATGACAGTAGAAGAAATGCGGCAGCAGTTTAGGGCAACTTCACTTCACTACTTATCATTTGAAGGCATGATTAATGCCACCGGTCTACCAGAAAGCACTTTCAATAACTCTTGTTTTAACGGTGATTATCCAATTTCTATTGGTAAACAGGCTCAGGAAATAGTAATTCTAAAACCAGGCGAAAAGCTCCCCAGGTCCAAATATAAAAAGGTGGAGTTAGCATCAGCTAAAGCACGTTCATGAGACCTAAGATAGTCATCCTAGCTTCTGGGGATGGAACTACCGCAGAAGCCTTTATTCGCGCCAGTGCTACCGGAACAATCGATTCGGAAGTAGGATTGATAATAGTAAGTCGGCCCACAGCCGGAATATTTGATCGATTGGCTTCTTTAAATAAGGAACTAAAACTGTCGATTGAAAGCCTTCTAATTAGCCAAAGCACTCATCTGGCCCAACCGGGCGAAGCAGTGGCAAAAGGTTTTCAAACTAAGGCTGAAGAGATGGCAATTCTAGATACAATTAAAAACGGGAATTTTGACCTGGTAGCTCTAATGGGTTATATGAAACGAATTGGTCCAAATTTAATTAAAGAATTTGGTTGGCAAGAAGGATACACAAGTATATACCAGGCTAGTATGCTTAATACTCATCCCGGTATTTTGCCTGACACTAAAGCTATGTACGGTTCGCAAATACAAAGTTATGTACTTGAACACCATCTTCCATATGGTGGCCAAACCCTACATTTGGTATCTGAAGAATACGATGACGGTCCGATTCTGGCCGAGCACCGCGTACCTGTCGAACCGGGCGATACCCCTGAGACTCTATTCGAAAGAGTACAAAAAGTTGAAAAGAAATACGTTCCTATAGATATTGATGCATTTGTTAAGGCTAGGATATCATTTAATAGTGCTTGAACCGGAGGATATATGGCTACTACTCTAGTTATTGGTAACGGCGGTCGTGAACAGGCTTTAGCCTGGAAGCTATCATTATCTCCGAGCGTTGAGAAAGTATATGTAGCTCCTGGTAATGGTGGCAGCAAAGGCAAAATTGAAAATGTAGATATTGGGTTTGAGGACGTTATAAACCTGGTTAAATTTGCTAAGGAAAACAATATTGACCTAACTGTCATTGGTCAGGAGTCTGCTTCAGAAGCAGGCGTTGTCGATGCTTTTAATGAAGAGGGTCTGACTATTTTCGGTCCGGATAAAGCAGCAATAAAGATTGAGTCGTCCAAAGCGTTTTCCAAAGATTTAATGAAGAGCGAAAATATACCGACGGCTGAATATAGAAATTTTACAGATTCGCAGGAAGCGAAGAAGTACGCATTAAGTCGAGGCTTCCCTATTGTCATAAAAGCTGATGGCTTAGCTGGTGGTAAAGGAGTGATTATTGCAAATAATGAAGAAGAAATAGACAAAGCGCTCGATCAAATTATGATTAAGAAAATATTTGGTCTCTCAGGAGATAAAGTAGTGATTGAAGACTTTCTGCGCGGTAAAGAAGCATCAATGCATGCCTTAAGTGATGGAACTAATACGGTACTGTTCCCCCCCTCTCAGGACCATAAGCAGATATTCGATAATGATCAGGGCCCTAACACCGGCGGAATGGGAGCCTACGCACCCGTTAACTGGATGGATGAAGATCAGTTAAATTATGTAAAAGAGCATATCGTTGAACCGGCCTTAAAGGGACTTAAGGATAGGGACAGAGAATTTATAGGGTGCTTATATCCTGGTCTAATGGTTAAACAGGACGAAATCAAAGTTGTTGAGTTTAACGGACGTTTTGGCGATCCGGAAACCGAAGTTTACATGAGGTTACTGGATGGCGATTTATATGAGATACTTCTGGCCTGCGCAAAAGGTAATCTCGATTCCTCGATGATCAACTGGAAGTCCGGCTATGCCGTAACAGTTGTGTTAGCTTCACCAGGATATCCAGGAAAATATGATAAGGGTCTGCCTATATCCGGAGTTAGTGATGCTGAGAAGCTTGAGGATATTGTCATATTTCACGCTGGAACTGAAATCAAAGATGGCCAGTTACTGACCGCCGGTGGTCGAGTCTTAAATGTAACTTCTACCGGTGAAACTATGGACGAAGCTTTGGCAAAAGTTTATAAAGCCGTAGATTTAATTAAATTCGACGGTATGCAGTACAGAACCGATATTGGCAAGAGACCGCAATAATTAGCATAATTGACGGCTAAGTTAACTTTTTAAGTATTCTTGCCAGCCTAAGGACTGAAGTTTAGCGTCTTTATTTAAAACTTCATCGTGTTGTTTTTGGACAAAAGATTCGTATTTGCTTGCTAGCTCATTATCGCTAAGTGCAAGTATTCTAATCGCTAGTAATGCAGCATTTTTATATCCGTTTTCAGGCATGGTGGCTATCGGAATTCCTGGAGGCATTGCAACATTAGACCAAAGTGCTTCATGGTCATGGCCTTCTCTTTTAATAGGTATAGCGATAACAGGAAGACCAGTTTGGGCGGCTGTTACTCCTGCCAAATGAGCCGATCCACCAGCTCCGGCAATTATTATTTTCATACCGTTGCCGGCGGCGCTTTTAACATATTCGCTAGTCTCTTCTGGCGTACGATGAGCGGATAAAACTCTGACTTCATTGCTTACACCAAAATCGTCCAGAACTGCAGCGGCTTTGCTCATGATATCAAGGTCCGAATCAGAGCCCATGATGATACCGACAGTAGGATTACTCATTATTTAATACTCCTTTTATGCTACTTACTATATCAGTCATAGTAAACATATACTTAAGATTATCTTTCTATACTTCGTTTCAACTCGCGCATTACTTGGAACATATGTTAATAATAACGTATAATAAGAGGTAATGGATATGCAAGGGATTTCTAAAACTGACTTTAAGTTCCCCGGCCAAACCTCTATTTATCACGGAAAAGTTCGAGATGTATATACAATTGGCGATAAGCTATTAGTGTCGGTAGCGACAGACAGAATTTCAGCATTTGACGTAATTTTGCCTAAACCCATTCCGTTTAAAGGACAGGTCCTAAACCAGCTGGCCGAACATTTCTTGAGTAAGACAGCTGATATTGTTCCTAATTGGTTGCAAGCAGTACCGGATCCTAATGTCAGCATTGGGTTAAAAGCAAATCCTGTAAAAATTGAAATGGTGATTCGCGGATGCTTAGTTGGGCATGCTTGGCGTGAATACCAGGATGGTAAACGTCAGATATGCGGCACATCAATGCCTGAAGGTATGCAGGAGTATGACTCTTTCCCAGAGCCCATAATTACTCCTACTACTAAGGCAGATATTGGTCACGATGAAGATATAGATGAAGAATATATTCTAAAAAATGGGCTTGCAACAAAAGAAGAATGGCAAGAGTTAAGTGACTATACCAGAAAGCTATTTACTAGAGGCCAAGAAATGGCTAGAGCTCAAGGACTTGTTTTAGCCGACACTAAGTACGAATTTGGTGAGGTGGATGGAAAAATCATTTTAATTGATGAAGTACATACACCGGATTCATCCAGATACTTCTATGCCGATACTTATGATGCTTATGTAGGTGGTAAAAAAGATGAAAAACCCAGACAGTTATCAAAAGAATTTGTTAGGGAGTGGCTTATGGCTAATGGATTTAGTGGACAAAAAGACCAGGTTGTCCCAGAAATTACAGACGAGTTTGTTGACCAAGTATCGGAGCGATATATAGAACTATATGAGGTAATGGCCGGAGAATCTTTCGTTAAAGCATCATCGGAAAATATACTGAATAGAATTGAGCAAAATGTCACCCAATATATTGAGAGTCAAACGTGAAACCTATTAACCTACCTTCGCCAAATAGTGATGCAAATTATGATTCCATAGATCCTTTAGACGGTAGATATTTTGACGAAGTGATCTCTAAGTTTTTGTCGGAGCGTAGTCGTATAACCTATCAGGCCTATGTTGAAGTAGCACTTGCGAAAACATTAGCTGAATTTGGCATATGCACTACAGAAATTGCTAATGAAATTGAGGAAGCTGCTAATAAAATAACGGCTGAAGCAGTAGCTGAAGAAGAAAAAACTACGAAGCATGATGTTAAGGCGCTAGTTAACTGTATTAAAAATGAATTAAGTGATAATGCCAAACCGTACGTACATTTTGGCGCAACGTCATATGACATTGTTGCAACTGCATTATCTTTGCAGCTGAGAAACGCCACAGATAACTTAATACTACCTCGACTTATAGACCTTGAAAAAACATTATTAAATGTAACTCATGAGTACGCTGATTCAGTACAAATCGGCCGTACACATGGACAGCACGCCGTTCCAATAACCTTTGGCTTTGCTATAGCCGAATATATTAGTCGTCTTGGAGAAAATATAGAAGCACTAAGGGAGCTTAGTAAATCACTTAAAGGAAAATTCTCAGGTGCTGTCGGTGCCTACAACGCTTTAAGTATATTTGTTGAAGAACCTCTACGATTTGAAAAAGCGGTACTTGAAAAATTAGATTTAGAACCAGCAGCATATTCTTCACAAATAATACCGGCTGATACCTACGTCAGGCTGTTAGATGAACTGGTCATAAGCGCCGGAATAATGGCAAACTTGTCACACGATATGCGTCACTTGCAGCGCAGCGAAATTGCAGAAGTAAGAGAAAGTTTTGAAGTCGGTCAAACTGGATCGTCAACTATGGCACATAAAAGAAATCCATGGAATTTTGAAAATGTTATAAGCCTATCAAAACAAGTCACGTCTCAAATAGTAAACGCTAATTTAAATCTTAGCAGCGAGCATCAGCGAGATCTCACAGACTCAGCATCAGCGCGATTCTACGGCGTAATGCTGGCTGGCGTGGCATCGATGTCGAGTCGATTAAATAAAGTCATGAGTAAGCTCGAAATTGACAAAGAGAATATGCAGAGAAACTTATATGCCAGCGGCGGCGTTATAGCGGCCGAACCTCTTTATCTTTTGCTTGAAAAGTACGGCCATACTTCAGCGCACGAAGTCTCTAAGCAGCTGTCACATAACGCTATTGAAAAAGGTCAAAGTCTATTCGAAGTAGTGCAGAATGCGGACCAGATTCAGGAATACTTTGGAAAATTTTCTGATCATGAAAAGCAAATTCTTCAAGAACCCGAAAAATATTATATAGGACTCGCTAGCAAGAAAGCTCAAGATACGTATAACTACTGGAATTCAAGATTCTAGATTAATGTAAATAAAAGCCGCGGCCTATTTTATCCGGAACTAGTAATACACTGACACCAGAATTTGTAAGCGTAGAAATAACTTGTTCGTCGGCTACTGATCCACTAGAAGAAAGTATGGCTGATATTCCGGCTTTAGCTAATAATTCCGGTCCATCCGGAAATGGGAAGAAGCTATCACTATATGCGCTTGCTCCATTTAGCTTATCTTTGTCTAAAACTACCTTTAAAAATAGCTTACCGTCCTCGCTATACATTTCTGGAAACTCATTAGTAGATCTTGTTAAAGCCAGTTGACCTGCCCCTACTCTATCTTGCTGCCCAACACCATTTCCGATTAACATACCGTTTTTTACAATTGAAATGGTGTTACTATTGCTGGTGCTACCTATTGCCCAACCGAGCACTAAGTCTTTTTTCTGTTCATCAGTCAACTCGCCGTAAGCCTGCATATACTCGGCGCCCAGATCGATGATAAAGTTATAGTTCGCCTGTTCAAGTTGTCCGCCTCTTACTGGTCTAATCCTTCTGGAACTATCTAGGGATAGTTTTGATAAATTATTGAGTGCCGGATTAACAACTACTCGCAGTTTGTTCCGACTTAAGAGTTGAAGCGCTTCGTCGCTCACGCTTGAACCTATAACCCCATCTAATAGTCGTGCTTTGTCTCCGTCCATCGCAAAATGCATTAGCGTCTCAGCGATTTCTTTGTCTATTGGCCCGTTAATCATGACTACTCCACCGAAAATAGCCCTTGTATCTCCGGTAAGCATCTTTTGTACAGCCTCATTTAAATTGTCGCTTACACCAGCGCCACAGGCATTACCGTGCTTTACCCCTACCGCTATATAGGGAACTGAAGAAAAATTCTGATCGAAAACTGCGGCAATATGGGTAACTGTCTGTAGCAGCCTATCTATATCGGTTATATTGATGAAACTTCTGTCCATGCCCTGTATATGCTCAAATTTATCCATTGATAAACTGTCTGTATTTATTCTATTGTCTGCATATAGGGCAGCTTCAGCTTGCCATGGGTTTTCGCCATATTTAGTGTTAGTTAATTTTGAATTAATTTGTCCACTTATATTTTGGCCATTTAAATATTTTGCTGAGCTAAGAACGTAGCGCGTTACTTCATACTCTGCTTTTGCGGCAAGTTCATCTCT
The DNA here is from genome assembly GCA_003153395.1 of Candidatus Saccharimonadota bacterium. Taxonomy (GTDB): domain Bacteria; phylum Patescibacteriota; class Saccharimonadia; order Saccharimonadales; family UBA4665; genus PLYP01. The sequence continues at coordinate 116,404 of PLYP01000006.1, read as the reverse complement.
AAAGGCTTCATCATTTTCCTCACCTTTCTTGATACGTGTTAGCACTGTGATTCTTTGATCTGCGCTGGAAAGAACGATCCTTCGGCCTTTGGCTGCAGCTCTAAGCATAGTAGGACCACCAATATCTGTTTTTTCGATTACGCCTTTTTTTGTTGCACCTTCTTTATTTATTGCCTCTTCAAGCGGATACATATCCACACAGACTAAGTCTATGATAGGTATATTAAGATCGGATAACTCTTTTATATCCTCCGGATTGTCCTTATCTGCTAGTAGGGCTGCTGCAATTTCTCTGGATAATGTGACAACTTTGTGACCCAGGATTGCCTTTCCGCCTACCAATTCTGAGATGTCAATTACATTTATGCCACTACCAGCGATTACTTTGGCTGTTCCACCGGATGCATATATCGTCCAACCTAGTTCATCTAAACCTTTTGCAAACTCAACTATTCCTGCTTTATCGTAAACCGACAATAGTGCATTTTTATTGCTGCTCACATTTCTCCTTACAATTTCTGAGTCCTATAGATAGAATCAGTATAACTTATAAATTATATTGAGGGTAAGGATGTTACTAGTTAGAGGATACTTTTTTCATAGCTTTAGGTAAATTTTCAATAATATCTCTCGCTATAACTGCGGGTTCGGTATTCTCGCTAGCTGCTATATCTCCTGATAATCCATGAAGATAAACTGCTGCGGAGGCGGCTTTAAATGGCAATAAATGCTGCGCTGTTAATCCACCAATAATTCCACTTAATACATCACCGCTTCCTGCAGTAGACAGGGCTGGTCCACCTGTCGTATTTTTATATATTTGCTCATCAACTAATACGTAAGTAGGGTTGCCTTTTAAAACTAGTGTTGCGCCAAGTTGACTAGTAAAAGATTTTGCAATGGCTAGTAATTCGTTAGTCTCTTTCGGTAGTGCTATGCTAAATAATCTCTGAAACTCACCTAAGTGCGGAGTAAGAATTATACTTTCGGGAGATTTCCTAGATTTAATATATTCCTCCACATCATTAATGAGCGTAAGTGCGCCGCCGTCAATCACAAGAGGAATATCATAATCTGTGATTAGATGTTTAAGGATATTAATGTTGGCTTTTAGCAAACCAGGACCAAAAACTATCGTATTAACTTTCCTGGATTTAATATACTTTTGAATTTCTTTAATCGAATCTTTATATTCATTAGATAATCTTAACGTCATTATTTCTAATGTCCGTTTTTCAAGTTTATCTATAACATTAGCGCTAGAAGCAACCGTAGCTAGCCCGGCGCCTGCTCTTAGGGCTGCTAAAGCAGATAAGTACGGAGCACCTACCATACCCGCAGATCCGCCAATAACTAGTATGTGCCCATAATCGTACTTATGGCTGGATATTGGTCGGCTAAAAAGCTGTTTAAATGCCTCATCTAACATAGCTTCATGATAGCAGGCTTAAGCGGTAATTTACGGTAATTGTCAAGTTATCCACATAAGCAGTTTGACAATAAGGCTATTAGGGTAGATGATGTGATTGTTACTAAAGGAGGGTTAAATATCATGAGCGCAACAAGTGTCACCAGAGATAACTGGATGGCCTTAGTCTCAGGGGGTGTGGCAACATTAATATTCGGTGTGGCAGTGGTCTTTTGGCCAGGGTTAACACTATTAGTATTACTCTATTTATTCAGTGCTTACGTACTGATTAGTGGAGTTGTTAACGTTTCAGCCGGTCTTAGCGCGGTTGGCGTTGCGGATACTTGGTTCCTGTCAGTAGTACTAGGAGCTTTCGAGCTCGGAGTTGGAATATATTTATTGCGGCACACAGCAGTAAAATTTAGCACATTTATCGTGCTAATAGGTTTCGTATTAATAGCTAGAGGTATCGTCGAATTAGTCAGCTCATATTTTAATGAGATTGCAGCTGCTAAAGTACGTGCCCTCAGTTATGTAAGCGGCCTTGCAGCATTAGCTGCTGGTATTGTCATCCTATTCGCTAAGCCAAAAGGAGGAGTTACGTTTGTATGGATACTTGGACTATATGCAATTGTAGTCGGTACATTACAAATATCTTCATTGGCTGAACGCTCCAGAACATAAACAATATAAAAAATAAGGAACAGCCTTAAGCTAAGAATAGGGCTGTTTTTTTATTATTACTATTATTAATAAATTAATATTGTGTAATTATATAAACATGAAAAGCAAACTATTATTCTTTGTCATTCCCCTTCTACTTATTGTTTTTATACCAGTTATTCATTTTGGAAAGAATCAGCTGACTTATAGCAGCAATATTGTAGATGTATCATGGCCAAATTGCTCGAGTAAAAATAATGTTATATATAACCAGGGAATTATAGGAGTTACCGGAGGGCTGAATTTTCACCAGAATCCATGTCTGTCCAAAGAACTAACATGGTTTAGCGGATACGACTTATATATGAATACCGGCTATCCTGGCAATACTTTGGGAATAAGGTATATATCTTCTCCTCTAGCTTGTGTTTCAACTGACAGTATATGCCTGGCTTATAACTATGGTTATAACGCGGCAAAATATGCATTAAAATATGCCGATTTAAATAATGCTCATTCTCTCAACTGGTGGCTGGATGTTGAAAGCGATAATAGCTGGTCTAGCGACATAAATGTTAATAGAGCATCTTTAAACGGTGCTAAAGATGCTCTTGTTAAATACGGCGTTTTTATAAAGATCGGATATTACTCCTATCCTGGACAGTGGAATCTTATAACCGGCAATTGGCATAATAATGCACCTGCCTGGATTGCTACAGGATCACTACAAAAGAGAATTGCGATTCGCGCGTGTAGTAGTAAATCTTTTAACTTTGGTAAGACTATATTTGCTCAATACACAGATAAAATTGACATAAATATTCTCTGCAGCAGTAAGTTTTGATATTTTAAGCTTAGTTAGCTTTTTAAAAACACCTAAGTTCCTTAATCGATGTAAAGTATACTTTAGGTATATAAAAATGACTTTTGAGGAAGGATTTCTATTATTTCTTGCGACGAGTCATAAGTTTTAAATTCGATAAGTAGTGCTGCGGTCTGACGCTGGGATGCTCGCATAAATACTTCATATGCAATTCCGTAAAAGTTAATTCTTTACCTGATGAAGAAATATAATGCGGCGTAGTATTAAATTCAGTACTGTTTTTCATCATCATAAGATCGCTTTTAGCTTTGACGCCTTCTTCTGAAAGTAAAAATTTCTGTTGAGTTTCTAATATTGTCATCTAGCTAATCTGTTTTCGCTTTTTTGGGCTTTTTCACTTCTTTTCTACCCCTGTCTTTTGACATTGTTTGGTCTCTTTCATTAATTGGAATATTATCTAATTTTTGTTCAGATTTAATTTCATTTAATTCTAAACAAATTTATTAAAAACATTATTAGTATCAATTTAATTATAGCATAGATCTGTGCATAAAACAGGGGTACTAAAATTGATGTTTATACAACATATAATAATAATTTGAATATCTCTAGGTTAGGATAGATTAGTTAAGGCAGTGTCTTTTCTCTCAGCACTATTAGTCAGCCCAAAATATATATAATTTAATGTTTTTCTACGAATATGTTTGACTTGTCTTTTTTTTGCTGCCCATTGTTCAAACACTAAACTTCCAAAAGGAGGTACGCTAGCTAACAAGGCTACGAAGGTTCGCTTTCTAGACCAGGATTGACTCGGATAGAATATAACTGCAGATGCGAAGTAGATCAAGAAAAAAGTTCCGTGCAGACGACCGGCAATTTGAACTGGAATATCATTTCCATGGAGAAAGTATCTTTTTAGAGCGATTCCGATTATAAGAAGGCTCCAGCCTAGCGCCTCCGTTAAGGCGGCGATTCTAAATAAGCCCCAAGCCTCGTTCTCATTAAACGGTTTAAATGATTCATATTTATCAAGTAGTAACATAGCTATTCAGTTCGTAGCGCTTCAATCGGGTCGAGTCTGGAAGCTTTGCGGGCTGGTAAAAGACCAGCCAGAATCGCTACAAATATAAGTACAGCTATAAGTATTACTACCTGGCTTAATTTGAATTGCAATAATCTAGCGCTTCCCAGTCCCAACTTATTTGATATCCAAGGGTTTAATAATGTGCCCATTACGGCAGCGACAATAGACCCCAGCAGTCCTCCTAGAAAGCCTAATAACGCCGCTTCAATTCTGAAAAGCCTATTAATATCTTTTTTGTGCATTCCTAGAGCTTTCATAAGGCCAATTTCCCTAGTTCGTTGCAAGACACTAATGTACATGGTATTAATCACACCGAAAACAGACGCTACAACAGCAATTAGTCCGAATACAGTTACAATTCCCTGAAGAACATTTATAACCTGGGTCAGAGTTTTTTCAGTGTCTATAACACTTTGCGCACTATACCCTGCATCCTTAATTTTTGATTGGACAGCATTTAAGTCGGCTATGTTCGTACCATTTTTGACTTGAATGTAAGCTGACAGGTATTTGTGAAAATTTGCGCTTCCGGTAGTTGTAAAATCATTAAGCGTTATTAAGTCAGTATTACTTGTATAAATGTATAAGGCAGAACCAGGTTGAATTAAGGCCGATGGCTTTTGAGTAACAGCAATAATCTTAAATGGTAATTCTGCGGAATTAGAGCTGGAATTTAATGAACTAGCTATAGATGAGGCATTGCCGCTTAATATTGAAGATAATGCGGCTGACTGATCAAACTGTTTCTTGACTGCTAAACGGACCGTCTGTCCGATAGCGTCATGTGCGTTGTTAAAGCCCAGCGAGGATAGATAAGCCTCGGGAAGAACTATGCTTCGGCTAGGAAATTTATTAGGTATATTACCGGCCAGAAGATCCGGAGCTTTATAGGCGCTGTAAGCCTGAAGTGTTGCAACGTATTTTCTTTGTCCGTCACGTGTAATATATTGCAGCGCTAAAGAAACGGCTGGTCTGACAGTAGAAACCCCATTAATTTGGCCTAGTCTACTTAGATCATTATCATTAAGCATTTGCACTTGTCTTACGTTGCCAGTGTCTGAGGTTATATTTCCGAAACTTGGATTGTACTCCTGTGGTTGGCTACTGCTAGTATTACTGAAGAAATTTTTATCTTTCGAAACAATAAGCTCTGTAGGATCAAAATTATTTTTAATTAAAGTGTCGCCGTAATTTCGAGCGCCATTACTGGCGCCAAGAGTCAGAGTAAGCGCGAAAGTACCTACCGCTATAGCAAATGCGGTTAATAAAGTTCTGGCTTTTGCACTTAGCAAACTTCTAAAGGATCTACGAAGTATATCGATTTTATACATTAGATTAACTGCTTACTGGTTAGTTTACCTTTAGATTCTATATAGCCGTCTTTTAAATGAATCTGCATTTGGCAGCGTTTAGCTAAATCTAAATCGTGAGTGACTAGAACTATAGTGGATCCGAGCTTTTCATTTAAACCAAAAAGTAAATTCATAATTTTATCACCGGTTATGGTATCAAGATTCCCTGTTGGCTCATCGGCAAATACTATGCTTGGCCGGTTTACGATAGCTCTAGCAATAGCCAGTCGCTGTTTTTGTCCTCCGGATAAAGTCCCGGCTAAATTGTAAACTTTACTTTCCAGCCCGACAGCTTTTAAGGCTTCTAATACTAGCGACTTTCTTTTAGTTATATTGATCTTAGCAATTTCCAGCGGCAACATGACATTTCTATAGCATGTTTGGTTAGCTTCTACGAAAAAGGATTGGAATATAAAACTCATTTGGTTCGCTCTAAAGTTATCTATGTCATTGGCTTTCATTTTATAAAGATCTGTCTTTCCTATAACTACGCTGCCGCTGGTTGGTCTATCTAGACCACTCATAATATGCATCAGAGTTGATTTTCCCGATCCGCTTTTCCCTGTAATTGCGACAGTACTCTTATCCGGTATAGAAAAACTAACATCTTTAAGCGCTACAAACTCGTTATCATTTTTTCCATAAGTTTTTGTAAGTTTATTGACGGTAATCATATTTTAATACCCAAGTTATTTAAAAGCTTTTTCCGCGGCTATTACCGCACTAGCGTACTGAGTTTGCCCGGAGTCAGTAGGATGATAAGGAGCTTTATCGTTCAAGCCTTGAATCCATGGATCGCTAGTACACAGCTCATGACCCGAAAAGTCTATTGCAGCGTATTTTGCGAAACTATAATTAGCCACAACTGATTTTATGGTAGTGTTTAAATTATCTTGCTGCTGGAGTAACCAGATAATTTCACTTGGCGTTATGCCTTTAATATCCGTACATGTTGATCCGGATGAAGGAAAAATTTGGTAGTAGCCTGTAACTATTACTTTTGGCGAGACTCCACCGTAGTGATCCTTAATAGATGTTAATACGTTATTAAGATTTATATTTAATGTTTGCAATAGAACTGCCGCGTCGCTGCTGTCGCTACTTGTTCCACATTGTCCGCTGTAGCATTTAGTAATAAAATCTGTCCATTGTACGTCGTTTGCACCAATAGTAATACTTATCATGTCCGGTTTTGATAATATTCTGTAAGCCTGAGATAACTGTGAGGATAATGCAAGTTGATTAACTGTCTGTGATCCACTTATTCCCTGTTCAATCGTTGCGCCGCTGCATGATAGACTAGATAGCTTTAAATATAATTTACTAGCTACGATATTTGGATAAGATTGATTAGTCCTATTGCAGGCACTTGAATCACTATATGTCTCCAATCCATCTCCGGCCGAAACGGAGTCTCCTAATGCAACATAGTTTTTAGTAGGACTCGCGGTAACTTTATTCGTATTCTTATGAGTAGCAGAAGTTATAGCTATTAATGCAATAGCTATAATAAAAAACAAAACCCCAGCATAAATCTTCTTCATATAACTTAAGTATAAACGGTTTTATAGAGCGTCTCTAATAAAATGTAAATTAAACTTTAATATCTAAATATTAAGTAAAAGCTTCAGCTGTAACCAAAGGTTGTTGAGTGGGTAATGGCTTCCTGCCGCCTTCCCACATACCGTATGCATAAGGAACTACATGCCCCACAGTATCAGTAACACTAGGATCAAGTACTCCAAGCGCAGCTATACCGATAGCACCAATGCCCATAGCTATAGCTCGTGCTTGCCTTGTGGAGAATCGTTCATCACGTCCACGGAAGAATCTAGTCACCCAATTGCCTACTAACGCGGCCGTAGCAGAGGATGATCCTACATCGAGGGCATGCATTTGCTCACTAGGTACCAAGCCAACTACTGCAGCAGTTCTAGTGGCCGCGCAACCCAAGGCATGTCCGAAGGCCGCTATTTTTAAGGTTCGCTTTATCCCTTCGTCTCTTTCAGTATGAGCCATAGTTGCTGCAATGAGACCTACTGACAAAGCTGTATCTCCTACTTTTCCCATGTATGGCGATGCTTTGAAAAATGAGCCAGGCCAACGGTACAACCATTCTACCCATGAGGAATCAGGCCTTACATCAGTTAAGGTGCTAACTACTTTACTGTTACCTTGCCAATTAGCAAAAGCGATTAAACCGCTGGCAATAACGGGAGTAATTGGTAAAGATTTCTTAGTGTTTAAGTCCTCATGAAGCAAATCTTGTGACATTTATATAAAATACAATAATATGAGTAAAATGTAAAATCATAATCCTGCGATCTACCTGAGGTTATATAGGTTTAAATCTAAAACAGTTCTCAGTGTGGTCATTAATTAACCCGACAGCCTGCATAAAGGCATAACAGATAGTTGCGCCCACAAATCGAAATCCACGTTTTTTCATATCCTTACTCATCTTTTCGCTTATAGCAGTTGCCTGCCCCTCTTTATTATGGGTAAGTGCGTTGTTGTTTACGAAGTGCCAGACATAAGCATCAAAACTGCCAAACTCTTGTTGGACTTTCAAGAACGCCCTGGCGTTTTCAATTACGGCATTAATTTTTAGACGATTGCGTACTATGCCGACATTGTTAAGCAAAGCCAGCTTCTTTGGCTCATCGTAATTTGCAATCTTCTGGGCATTAAAGTTATCAAAGGCGACTTTGTAATTGCCACGTTTCTTAAGGATAGTTAGCCAACTTAAACCCGCTTGCGCACCTTCTAAATTAAGCATTTCAAAGAGCAAACGATCATCATGTACAGGAGCACCCCATTCATTATCGTGGTATTGGATGAACAATTCATTTGTTTCTGCCCATTCACATCTAACTTTTTTCACATCCGTCATGCGGATATAGTATCAAATTATAATCTAAGATATGCTTATGTATATTCAGGTTTTTAAACTGGAAATAAAGATACCGCAGCTATGCTTCAAACTCAAAATTCTGTATTGTTTCTACTAAGTTGGGAATGTCCGCCCAAGGCAGCGCGACCCTTGCAACCTCTGACACCAGTGACTTCTTAACGGTGTCTTTAACGGCCGCTATTACAGGTATACCTTTGGCTAATGTGTAGCCAATTTCCATAAGCATGCCCTCACTTTTATTGTCAGAAGTCTGTAGCACGAATAAGAAATCACAGGCATCAACAATCTTAAAAGCATGCTCCAAGATCTGTCGTGGAGAATAGACTTTATCTTTAAACAATTGCTCATCAAAGAAAGTACAGTACGCATCAATTCCTTTACTTCTGAATCCATCACGAACAGCAGTCAACATGGGTTCAAGCAGCACTGGATCTTCCCCAGTAGAGCGGTAAGCTATGAAGGTTTTCACTAACTATATATTAACAAAATCAACATAATTAACTCTACACTACTTAGTTATTACTATTTTGATCTATATTATTTTTTTAAATTCATGCTTATAATGCCCGAGCCTTTTTTTGAGCGCAGAATGCTTGATTTCAGTCATATCACTACTTCCTACATGCTGTTGTGCTGCGTAATAATAGACTGGTACTGTTTTAATGAAAATGTGACGTATGACTTCGTATGATTTTACTTTCGTCCTTATAATCCATATAAAAGATATTTGTAGGAGTTATTCGAAAAGTAATAAAACCACCTGCCGAGAGCTGTGATACTGGTGGCATAAGGTGTTCGCCTTTGTAGGGTCGAGGATGTACTATCTCTTCAAAGATAAGACGCTTGGTCTTCATATCACTTTCGATATGTGCTTTACCTTGCAATTGAATGGTTTTAATCTCATCAGAATCAAATATCGTTAGAGCTACTTGATGATGGGCTAGCATATTGTGAGCTTTATTGCTGCCGGATTTAGTTATAATGTAGAAGTCACCGTCCATATAGCGATAGTAAACAGTTGCACCGTGCACTTTGCGATCGTGCGATAGCGTCGAGAGTACAGCCACTTCATGTTCTATAACGAATTTTTTCGCATCATGCGTCAACCTGGTCCCCATATCAGGCTTCCGTCAATCCGTAAAATCTTGCTAGAAAAGGATGCCGGGTTCGCGGCTCCTCTGGATGAGGCAGATAGTTAATGGTGCTGATGATTATATCTTGCATAAAGTACTCCTACTTTAATGATACGCTTAATTATCGTGATGTCTGATAACGACTACCATGACAGTTGTCATGTCGGAGTAGTGATTTGTGTCAATGATTTGTAATCCCAGCAATGCTTGAATGGTAGATAGGAGGTCACAATGACACACGTAGTAAATGAATTCGAAGATCTCAGCGCACCTCAGACACATCATTTCAAAAGTAATAAGCCGGTGCCTAAGGAGCTGTTGAAGCATGTAAAAGGTGAACTACGGCAGCGTGGTGCAGTTGCATATAACATGTGGCTGCCAGAAACGCACTATTTGCCTCACTTATTACATAAAGATGAGCATATCATGGGCTCTGTATATGGCAGGTATAGCAATGGACGCGGGGCTTTAATAGCTACAAATCAAAGGGTGCTGTTTCTAGATAAAAAGCCGCTATTTATGAATGTTGATGAGCTGACCTTCATGATTATTGGTGGCGTAACATTTACCAGAACGGTAATTATGGGCTACGTCACAGTTCATTCTCGACTTGGGGATTATAAATTACGCACCTTTAATCTTAAAAACGCTGCAAATTTCGTGGACTTTATAGAAGCTAAGTGTCTGCATAATGTGGAACCTATTGAAGGGAAATATGATCACGTTACATAGGAGCGGACTATATAAACACACCGAAACTAAACGGCGACGGCATGATAGTGCTCGCGGACTAAGAAGCCAAAAGGAGGATTGAATTATGAGTGCCCACATAGCAACTTTCTGGATTGTGGTGCTTAGTTTACTTGCTGTCTGGGAGATTATCTGGAAAGCTATCGCTCTCTGGAGGGCCGCTCACAATAACCAGCCTCGCTGGTTTGCGGCAATACTAATTATCAATAGTGTCGGCATATTGCCTATCGCATATCTTATGACTCATAAAGGAGGTACATATGAAAGAACTTAGTGAGTTGTTAGACCTTTCAGGCAAACGCGTGATCGTGACAGGCGGTGCGGTTGGAATTGGTTACGGAATCAGCTATCGCCTGGCTGAAGCTGGTGCTCAGGTTATTATTGCCGACATCAGCCAGCAGAATTTAGACGAGGCTAGAAGTAAATTATCAGACAAGAATTGGTATGTTGAATATGTGTTGGCAGATGTTTCTAAAGAAGCAGACGTCCAGCACATTGTAAAGGTAGCATCCGAAGCTTTTGATGGGGTAGATATTCTCGTTAACAATGCCGGCATTTACCCAAGTATCTTAGTAATGAACATGACCCTTGAGGACTTTGACCACGTACTTTCAGTAAACCTTAAAAGCGTCTTCATGACCACACAAGCTGTTGCAAATAAAATGATTGATCAAGGCACTGGTGGGAAAATCATTAACGTCACATCAATTGACGCTTTGCATCCTTCGTCGGCTGGACTTGCTCATTATGATGCTTCCAAGCATGGTGTCTGGGGCTTTACTAAAAACGTCGCATTGGAGTTAGCTCCTCATAATATAACTGTTAATGCAGTCGCTCCAGGTGGAGTAGCCACGCCAGGAACACAGGCAGCACAGGATAGCGGTCAAATGCCAGAAGGAGTAGATATGCAAAAGATGCTAGAAAGTTTCTTAAATAGGATTCCAATGCACCGCATGGGAGAGCCTGATGACATCGGTAAAGTCGTGCTCTTTCTTGCTTCAGATATGTCTTCTTATATGACGGGCAGCCAAGTAGTTGTCGATGGCGGCGTTTTACTTGCTTAATTGAAAGGAGGATTATATGTCTCACTCTAAAACTAACGAAACGGCAATGACTATTCGCGAGCAGCGGATATTTGATTTCATTAACGATAACCATGTAGGTGTTCTTGCAAGTGTCGATCCGAATAATGAACCACACGCCACTGTAATTTATCACGCTATAAATAAAGAAGATTTCACTGTTTCATTCTTAACTAAAACAGGCACTAAAAAATACGACAACCTAATTAGAAATAAGCATGTTGTTTTAGTGGTTTTTGAACCCGTCAGCCAATCAGTCGCTCAAATAATCGGCGAAGCTCACGAGCTAACTAATGCCGACGATATTAACGAAGTTGCAGCTATAATTAATAAAGCCAGTGTTGAAGCAAACCAAGGAAAAGTAATGCCTATTGCTAAACTAGAGGCTGGCACATATACCGCATTTAAAATAATCCCCTTTCAGATACGTATGGCGCGTTATGCGCATCCAGATTCCAATGATTATAATCACTTATTTGAATCTATAGAATCGTTTGATCTAAAGCCTAAAGCTTAATATTCAGAACCGGCTTTACTTTCTAAAGTAGCCAAGTCTTTGATTGTTATACCTTTGCTGCCTAACTCTACTAAACCACTGGATTTTATCTGTTTCATTTCGCGGCTGATGGTCTCGCGCGACATTCCGGCACGAGCAGCAAGATCAACCTCAGAAACGTCTAATGTATAGCTACCATCATCATTCTTTTTACCAAATCTGCGAGCTTCTATTAATAGCTCATACAGCAGCCGGCTTTTTGCAGAGCCAGACATTAAATGAACCAAACGGCCTAGCAAGCCATCTATACCTCTATAGATGCGGCTAAGGAGATCAAGCATGACATCAGGATTGTCTTTAATGAACATTAGAGCTGAGTCAGAGGGCACGAGGTATAGCTCGGTAGCTACTTCAGTTTTATAAAAATAATGATTTGGCGTATGGTTTATGGCTTCCGACATTGGAAAAAACGCTGGCGTCTTAAATATATTAACAATGACTTCATCACCTCTATACGATACGTCGTACTTACGCACACGACCTTTAGTTATATAGAAAATATGTTCCGGCGTTTCGTCAGCAAAAATTAATATCTGCCCCTTTGGATAGGAACGTTTGGGATATTTTGAGAACTCTGCGTGAATTTTTTCTGATATAGATTCCGACACTGCTACTCCTGATAGAACTATAGCAGAAAACAAGAGGCTGCCGCGAGGAGCCTTTTGTTGCGTATCCTCAGCACTAACTATGACTATAGCCAATACTTACTAGTGATTTTAATCAAGTTTGTTATTTGACCCGCTAGGTCGTGTACCTATAGTGACTAGTATCACTGCTAGACATTTGCACACATTGTACTCTTAAAGTCAGATATAAGGAGGAAAGTATGGGAAAGGATAATAATAAGAATAGTGTAAAAATTATCAACCAGCATGGATCGTTTGGTGGTATATATTTAGTGACGTACATTGGTGCAGCTGTATATTTTGTACATACATCAGTGGGGTTTTGGGGCGTCGTATTGGCCCTTTTAAAAGCGGCTGTTTGGCCAGCGTTTGTTGTTTACCACGCACTATTTCTCTTGAAGGCATAAAAAGAATTGAGGAGTTAAGTTATGACTAAGCAGCGTAAAGAAGAATTTAAGGTGGACGGTGAAGAATTACTTAAAAAAGTTAAGCAGCTCATAAATGAAGGAAACATCCGACGTATAACCATAAAAAATAAGGATGGTAAAACAATGGTGGAAATCCCGCTAACAATAGGTGTGGTCGGTGCCGTGTTAGTCCCACCATTGGCAGCTGTCGGTGCTATTGCCGCTCTTGTCACAGAATGCACCATAGTCGTAGAACGAGAAATATAGCAAGGGCTATTAGGGCTAGACTAGCAATATAATAAGTGCTGGAGCAAGCAGCACACCTATTAGAGTTAAACCAGCAAGAACGGTGATATGCCCAATAGTGTTTTCAACCTGACTCATTGATCGTGCTACTAAGACATAGCCTTGATTGTGACCATGGTAAGGAATAATTACAGTCGCATCTCTAATGGTGTTATTGTCGTGCTGCCAAGTAAACCAGTTATTCCCGCGCTTTTGAGCATCAGGAAATGCGCTAGGTGGAGGCAGAGGGACTACGTTGCCTATTCTGCCTGACGAAGCCAATACGTGGATATTTTTGTCTACGATGGTGACAAATTGGGATAAGCTGCTCGATTCATCTACTGTGTTGTTAGGTATAACTGATACAGGACTAGCTCCTTGAGTAAGCTTGCTTGCGGTATCTTCTGCTATCTGCCACTGAGGGTCATTGAGACCTAAACGTAAAGACTGCTGGGTAGCTGTATAAGCAAAAAGAGTAAGCCCAGACCCTATCGTTACTGCCAGAAGCCAAAGCCGTAGGGATTGCCGGCTTAATCGTTTGTCTAGCTTCATGCTTACAGCATACTTTGCTTTAGCGTAAAATCTCAAACCTAATTTACATTAAAAGGACCTCATTATAATCGGACAGAGAACATAGAATATGACACACAATCCTAAAGCCGCTGTTGATGCTGCTATACTTAAAATAATATGCAACACGATGTTACGATCGTAGACCTTCAGCCCAAGCATCTTGCGCAAGTTGAAAGCTGGGCTACTAGTCAAAACGCTACCAAAACATTGCTCAAACAGCCTGTTACGCCTTTGTCGCCGTCCTCAGATATGCAAGGGTGGGCTGCCACGCAAGATAATGAAGTTCTGGCCATTGCCACAGTGAAGCTAAATGAAGAACATGTCGGTTATTTGGAATGTATGGTTAAACCTTCGGCCCGGAGACAAGGTATCGGTTCTCAGCTCGTAGAGTATGTTTTGCATCAGCCTTCTGTAGAAATTCTCACTCATCTACATGCTACAGTTGATCGAACAAACATAGCTGCACAGAAGACCTTAGACGATAAAGGATTTTCCAGAACTGGCTATTCCGCCGATGGCCATATTGAGTTCGCCAGGCACAAATCCCAATAGGCTTTGTTTTTTATGTCTAGGTAGCCGTCAAAACTATTCAATGCAGCGGCACTCGTCGTTAAGCACATAATGTTTAATCCTGGTATCATTGTTAGGTGAGAACAAGCGTAAACATTTTGACTATCAACGCCGGATCTTCCAGCATCAAGTTAGCCTTGTTCTCGACAGACTCTTCCGATACATCATTGGAACGAGTATTAGAAGCATCAATTACGGATATTGGACAATCAACTGCTGCCCTTTGCACCCATGAACCACCGGAATCTGAGCAAACCCAGCAGCTCGTAGTGGCGGATCAACCCACTGCTATGAAGATACTCCTAGACTGGTTAATCGATAAACTGTCCGGCCGAGACATATCAGCAATTAGCCATCGTATTGTTCATGGCGGACCAAAGTACAGCCAGCCGGAAATTATCTCTGAGAACCTTGAGAAAGAGCTGCAATCACTGGCTAGTTTAGACCCTGAACATGCATCCGTTAGCCTCCAACTCATCGACACATTACGCCAACGTTTTCCCGATATACCACAAATAGCTTGTTTCGATACTGCATTTTTTCACGACTTGCCACGTGTAGCACAAATTGTACCTTTGCCTAATAAATACGAAGCGCAAGGCTTGCGACGTTATGGTTTTCACGGTTTATCCTATACCTATCTGCTGTCAGCTTTCCAGGAAGCAGCTGGAGAAACTGCTGCCAATGGCCGTATTATTTTTGCTCATCTCGGGAGTGGTGCCAGCTTGGCAGCCATACATAATGGCAAACCAGTAGACACTACCATGAGCCTCACGCCTGCATCTGGCCTAGTGATGAGTTCCCGTTCCGGCGATCTTGATCCGGGCATTGCCTGGTACTTGCACCGACAAGTGGATATGAGCTTGGAAAACTACAACCATATGGTGAATTTTGAGTCTGGCCTACTCGGAGTTTCGGGGCTATCTTCAGATATGCATACCCTGCTCAAAAATGAAGCTACTAATGAGCGTGCAGCTGAGGCAATAAGTTTATTCTGTTATCAGGCTAAAAAATCAATCGGCGCACTTGTTGCCGTTCTTGGTGGTTTAGATTCATTAGTCTTTTCAGGTGGTATCGGTGAGCAGTCACCAGTGATTCGTGAGCGCATTTGCAAGGGGCTCAACTTTTTAGGAATTGAACTTGACGCGACAAATAATGAACAGCAAGCATCACTTATATCTGCTTCTCATAGCGGGGTCGGCGTACATATCATACCTACAGACGAAGCGCTGGTTATTGCCAAACAAGCCATAAATGTAATCAATCAGGATACTATCCGGGTGGAAGATGGCAATGGACTCGATTGACTCACCTTTAACTAAAGAATCGTTACATAATATCGATGCCTACTGGCGAGCAGCGAATTATCTTTCTGTAGGACAAATATATTTATGTGATAATCCGCTACTTCGTGAACCACTTAAACTTGAGCATGTTAAGAAGTTGTTGTTGGGCCATTGGGGCACTACACCAGGACAGAACTTTATCTATGTGCATCTGAACCGAATCATTAAAAAATATGATCTGAACATGATTTATATATCTGGACCTGGTCATGGTGGACCGGCAGTAGTCGGGAATGTCTACTTGGAAGGCACCTTCAGTAAGTACTATCCGGAAGTGAGTCAGGATGAAGCCGGCCTTAAGAAACTATTTCAGATGTTTTCCTTTCCGGGCGGTTTATCCAGCCACGTGTCACCGCAAGTGCCTGGCTCAATGCACGAGGGTGGAGAGCTTGGCTACTCACTAAGCCATGCTTTTGGTGCGGTCTTTGACAATCCAGATCTCATCACTGCCTGTGTCGTTGGTGATGGAGAGGCCGAGACTGGGCCACTAGCAACAGCCTGGCATTCAAATAAGTTCCTTAATCCCAAAACTGATGGTGCTGTTTTACCAATCTTGCACCTGAACGGCTATAAGATAAGTAATCCGACAATCCTAGCACGTATAGAACGCGAGGAGCTTGAGCAGCTCTTTCGTGGCTATGGCTGGTTACCTTACTTTGTTGAAGGTGATGATCCGACTCGGATGCATCAACTTATGGCAGCCCAGCTCGATGAGGCGATGGATGAAATCAAACGTATTCAAACAAATGCTCGGGACAATAATGATACTACCCGACCGCGATGGCCTATGATAATCTTGAGTTCACCGAAAGGCTGGACTGGCCCAAAAACTATCGATGGTCACCAAGTCGAGAATAATTTCCGTTCGCATCAAGTACCCGTTCTAGTTGACGAATCCCATGCCGATAATTTGGAAATCTTGGAGCAATGGCTGAAAAGCTACAAGCCTGAGGAGCTATTTGACGATAAAGGCCGATTGATAGCGGAACTTGCTGAACTGGCGCCGACAGATGAGCGGTGTATGGGTGCAAACATTCATGCAAACGGCGGCGGTTTATTGCGCGAACTCCGCTTGCCAGAATTTCGAGACTATGCAGTTGAAGTAGAATATAAAAGCATCAGCAATGAAGGTAATGTACACGCTCTCGGTCCCTATCTTCGTGATGTGATTAAGCTTAATCAAGAACATCATAACTTTAGAATATTTGGGCCGGATGAGCTGGTGTCAAATCGCTTGGAAGCAGTGTTTGAAGCAACAGACCGCCAGTGGTTGGCCCGTATAAAACCTTCTGATGAGTCTTTGGCAACCAGCGGTGCTGTCTTAGACTCAATGCTCAGTGAGCATCAAGCACAGGGTTGGATTGAGGGCTATTTGCTTACCGGTAGACACGGTGTGTTTCATAGCTACGAAGCATTTATCCGCATAGTTGACTCGATGGTCAATCAACATGCCAAATGGATCAAGATGTCATCGGAGCTACCATGGCGCAACGATTTAGCCTCCCTTAACTACCTGCTGACCTCGCATGTCTGGCGACAAGATCACAATGGCTTTACCCATCAAGATCCCGGGTTTATTGACCACATAATGAATAAGAAATCGGAGATTGCCCGGATCTACCTACCTCCCGATGCCAACTGCCTGCTATCGGTAATGGATCATTGTTTACGAAGCCGTAACTATATTAATCTGACCATCGCTGGCAAACACGACAGCCCGCAATGGCTTACTATGGAAGAGGCTGTAACGCATTGTTCTCGCGGAGTCAGTATCTGGGATTGGGCTAGTACAGATCAACCTGGTGAACCAGATGTTGTTATGGCTTGTGCTGGTGATGTACCGACCCTGGAAACACTGGCCGCTGTATCCATTCTTCGAAAACATCTGCCACAACTAAAAATTCGTGTCATTAATGTTGTTGATCTGATGAGACTTGAGCCAAACACCGAACACCCACACGGATTAAGCGATCCTGAGTACGATGAACTATTTACCCGTGACAAAGAAATCATTTTTGCCTTCCATGGTTACCCTTGGCTCATTCATCGTTTGACCTATAGGCGATCAAATCGTAATTTACATGTACGTGGTTACAAGGAAGAAGGCACTATAACTACCGCATTTGACATGACAGTGCGTAACGACATGGACCGCTACCATCTAGTAATTGATGTCATTGAGCGGGCACCGGTCGAGGGAGATGAGGCTGCTCAACTCAAAGAAATGATGGAAGAAAAACTCATTGAACATACTAATTATGTTAATAAGCACGGTGTTGATATGCCTGAAATACAAAACTGGAAGTGGGAGCTCTAGACCTGTCAATACGTATAAAGCTTATTTTGCGACAAGCCTACTAACTAGGCTCCCAACGCCAGCCATTATTATTGGCTCCCCATAGTGGTGGAAGTTAGAACTCAGGTGCTAATTAGCAATAGCAAAGTTTGCTATGGTTTCTCTTGACGGCGAATAGTGATTGAACCTAGTATCAATGCGACAACGGTAAACCCTATAACTACTACAAGGTCTTTTGAGTGAGTATAAGTCCAATTTGAATGAACCGTAACCTGCTTCATCGCATCAACGCTGTAAGTCAAAGGCATAATGTCTGCAAACCATTGGAGCGGTCTAGCCATTTGTTCTCTCGCCACAAAAAGTCCACATACCAGTAGCTGAGGAAAAATAAAGGCTGGCATAAATTGCACAGCTTGAAATTCACTTGTCGCAAAAGCACTAGAAAATAACCCTAGTGCAGTTCCTAGTAAAGCAGCAAATACAGCCCCAATAATTGTAGCTATAGTCCCGCCAAGAACGGAGACCTGAAGTATTCCCAATAAGACGGAAGCTGTTATCACAGCTTGTAACAGGGCAACTAGGGAAAATGCTAAGGCGTACCCCAGGATAAAATCAAGTTTAGAGACAGGCATAGTCATCAACCTGTCCAAAGTCCCGCTCCTACGTTCCCTTAACGTGGCAATGGATGTTATCAGGAACATCATCACCATAGGGAAAATACCAAGTAGCATGGGAGCTAACGTATTAAAAGTCCGAGGTTGGCCTCTAAAAACATACTTCAACAGGACAATTAAAAGAGAGGGAATGATAAATAACAGCGCTAAGGTCCTGGGGTCATGCCTGAGTTGTTTAAGCACGCGATTTGCTGTAGCAAGTATTTTGACCGAGCTCATACTTTATCTCCAACGAGCTTCAAGAAAGCTTGCTCTACTGAACTAGTGCCTGTTTTTTGCAAAAGTTCTTTAGGGGAACTATGCGCGATGATTTCACCTTCTCTTATTAGCACCAGGTTCTCGCATCTTCTGGCTTCGTCCATAGAGTGGCTGGATATTATTAAGGTTGTACCTCGAGCAGCTATCTCATTGAAAAGACGCCAGAGCCTATCCCTAAGTACAGGGTCCAAACCAATAGTCGGTTCGTCTAACACCATTAGCTTTGGAGTGCCTATCAAGGCTATGGCCAATGAAACCCTTTGTTTTTGACCACCAGAAAGGTTACCTGTAAGAGCATTGGCTTTATCGGGCATATCAATAGTTGCGAGCAGCTCTTTAACAGATTTTTGAGCATCTGCTCTGGACTGTCCTGACATCCTGGCGAAATAAATAAGATTTTCTCTTACTGTTAAGTCAGAATAGACCGACAACTCCTGTGTCATATAAGTTACAGTGCTACGAAGTTTGGCCGTACCCGCAGGAAGTTCAAATATTTCTATTGAGCCCACTGATGTTTGAAGTCTGCCGACAATGCTTCTTATCAAAGTTGTCTTACCTGCACCCGAGGGACCTATGAACCCGGTTATTTTGCCATTGGGTAGGTCTAAATTAATATGTTTTAATGCCTTAACTTGCCCGCCTAGGGTTACAGATAGGTTGTTGATTTTTACTGCAGGTTTCACTAACATATAATATCAAAAAAACTTCAACAGGGGCCTGTTTCTAAGTTCGCATTGGGGTAAATGAAAATAACAGAGTTCAAAGTCGAGGCTCAGCATTATAGTCTGGATCAAATTATATCGGTACATAAGTTTTCGAGCGACGCGTATGCGATTGCTCAACCAGCTAAGGACAGCGCTCAGGATAAAATACCCCGCCTTGTAATAAATGAGATTGTTGGGGTATTATGCTTGAAAGCATGGATACTTTAAATAAGGAGCAACTTCAATTCGTTGCTGACATTTCCGGAATTGTCGAGCGTATTGCCGCTCCGCATATTGCTGCATCTGCGGGACTTATGGTGTCTTTGGACTATGACCCAGGCACATATCCTGGGCAAGATCCTATGAATCCTCACGTTCAGGGATTTTATCCTCAACCGAGAAATATAACAGACAAGGTTGCGGTGGTAGCACAAAAGCATTATATATCCGCTAGGGATGCGTTAGCCGAGCGTCAAGGCACAGAAGAAAAAATAGTTGAGGCGGGTGAATATTTAAATGCTGGAGGTAATATCGCCGTAATTACCAGACATGACAATTTAACGGATATTGCCTTTGCTTTAAAAAAGATGAGCGACCTTTTACATGATCGAGGTTATCAGCCTAGATCGGCGGCTATCGTAGTCAGTGAAATGATAACTAGGATCGGCCATATATTTGTTTTTAATGGGACTCCCAAAAAAATTCCAGCTATTTCGACACTTCAAGTTATATGTAGTGATATATATAAAAGTATTCCTCAAACAGATTCGACCGAAGAAGAAATCAGTAAACTACCTAATGCTGAAGATATAAGGGCTGGGATTAGTAACCGAAATAAAGGCATGATGAGTATTCTCAATGAACAATTGGATATAGGTGGCGTGTTACTTGGCTTGGCTCCTACAGGCACTACGAAAGTTACTGTCACAGAATCGGGTGATCTTAGTCTAGCACCACTAAAAGATGGCACTATTAAATTAATGAGCCATCCTAAAATACGTGTTTTGCGTATGTTAGTTGAGTATGAAGGAGATGCTCCCTTTGCATACATTTGCGGTGGTCTAGTAGATATAAAAAGCGCTGAAGATGCTGAAGCTGCATTGGATGTGCTCGCAAAAGCCGATACTAAAGGCATTAAAGACGCAAGCGATTCTGAATTACTCCGGCGATTTGGGGGATTAGCCCTAGGTTAGTTTCCCCTACCGGACATGTTTCGAACTAAGTATTATGGTGCAATTATGAAAATTGCAGCTGAGTTGAAGCATGCTGAGGTTGTGCTTGGCACTCCCTAGTTAACGTACTTCGCAACAATTTTTATGAGATCAGCGGGGATAATATTTGCTTTTAACAGGGTTTCTCTTGCGCCTAGCTTTATAGCTTGCTCGAGCAGGGCTGATTCTGATAAGTTACTCAGTAGAATTACCGCGGTATCAGGGAAGCGGCTTCTTACTTTGGCTTCTTTCAAAAAGTCCATACCGTTTTTGACTGGCATGAGCATGTCGAGCAGTACCACTTTTGGACTGAAGCGCTCCAAAAGCTCTAGACCCCCTTGTCCATTACGGGCTGTAGCTACTGTATAGCCAGACTTTTTAATGACGAATTCATACACAGTACGAAGCGTTTCGTCGTCTTCTATGATTAGTACCTGGGTCACGATCGCTCTTTTTTGAGTGTTATCATAAATGTGGTACCGCTATGCAGTTTTGATCGTACACGAATCGTGCCACCGTGTAGCTGGACGATATGCTTTACCATATATAGACCGACACCGCTGCCGCTTACGTCTGTTACTGCCGCGTTATCCAACCTCGAGAATTTCTTGTACAGTTTTGGTATATCTCTATGTCTTATGCCAATGCCCTCATCATGAAATGCGATCTTATAGCTATCTCTAGTCTCAGTTACCGATAACCTTATATTTTTACCGGGGGGTGTATATTTGCATGCATTATCTAGCAAATTCTCGAATGCTAGCATCATATACGCCCTATCTAACGTGAGCGTAACAGGTCCGTTTGGGAATTCTGTAACGAGCTTCTGTTTATTGCTTTTAAGAGTGGCACCATAGTGCGCCGCGACTATTTTAAGTAAGGCAACAATATCTACCGGCTGCTTTTGCATATGCAATTTGCTCGTTTCTAACTTGGAAATATTCAACAGGCTATTTACAATATCGATTTCCTTGTTATTGGCATCATTTACTATTGTAAGCACCTCTTTTTGTTTTTTTGGTAATTTGCCGTAGATACCCTCAAGCATTAGGGATAGGTATTGTTTGATTGCAGTGGCGGGCGTCCTAAGCTGATGTGATGCAATTGTTACGAAATCTTCTTGTAAGCTTTCTATCTGCCTCTCTTTTTTGATTGTTTTATTGATCATATACAAAGTAACAAGTGCCAGGAATGTATTGCTAGCCAAGATTAAAGGAGCAATGATCGATGTAGTTCTTTGGAACTCGGTACGCTGATGTTCGTATTTCGTTAAGATATTATCTTGTCTCGTCTGAATGCCGTTAATAATGTTTTGTATCTGGTCCATCGTACTTTTGCCGACGTTGGTGCGTACCACGTTCAGCGCTGGCTCAATGCCGGACTGATCATATAGATCGATAGTATGCTTTAATTCATCTTGTTTATTACCAATGAGATATATTAATTTATCGATGGCAGATGGATTATAAAAAGAATTGCGAAGGTTTTTCAGTGTCTGCAGATCCGTACGAATATGAGACTGGGCCACTACATAAGATTTCAGGTAATTTATATCGCCTGTCAGGAGATATCCACGCTGTCCAGTCTCCGCGCTTTCAAGATCGGATAATGTATCGTCAGCAAGATCATGTCGGAGCTGATCACCACGTCTGAGCTCCAAAATTTTATTGAGGTTATTTGAAGCGTACAGTTCAATTGTGACCAGGCAAAATGAAAGAATCAACAGCAAGCTTAGTGCGTATAAAATTGACTTGTACTGGTACCGCTTATTAGAAATGTCTAACATAAGCCCCCTGTAGTATATCTTAAGTGGTAGGTTCAGCCGTGTTTTTTGAATAATCAGACACTATACGAAAAAGATGTGCGTAATCGTTACCTAGGCTTACAGAGAAAATGGTTATATAAACAACTCTTTCCTGCTGCTTATTCTTGGCTCCCCCTAGCGGAGTACTTCGGTAGCTATAAAGCAAATTGAGTGCCGTTTTGGTTAGTTATAGACCTAATGCCGCGGCGGTAACCTCATTGACCACCTCGCCCAATGCCGCCTTTTTTGCTTCCGTTATCTTATCTAAGTCGCCAGGGTTATGTTTGAAGTGAACCAGCATCACGCGTTCGAAGCGGTCCATGTCAAAATCGATTTCAGTTTCAACTATATTTTCATTATCGACGGCCTCAAAAAACGGTATTTTTGTAGCTGGTAAACTACGAATTGATGCTGGGCTGGAGATATCGGCAAAAATTTCGTTATATTCTATAGGACCTGCAGGGCGACCAGCCAGTCCATAAAAGCAGTAGTGGCTTAAGAAGGTGGCATTTATAGCCTGGGCTTTGCCGGCACTAAGCCTGCCTGGCTGTTCTCGGCCCGAGCGGGGTTCGGCATCGAGCAAAAAGTGAGCGTCTCGTTGAAGTATCAGTCCCGCAATAGTAGGGAGCTCAATCTCCGGCTGAGTTTCAGGGTAATGCCCCATGTTCTCTACTTGCCTGTCGATAGCCCTTCTGACGGTTTTGGGCGGCAAGGGCTGCCTCAGCAGGGAGGAATCTGCTTGGAGCTTTGCGGTGTATTCGGGATGGCCATGATGACGAATGCTCTGGACAATTGGTACCGCCAGCTCGATAGCCCTTTCCGGAATTCTACCACTAGGAAATTGCTCTTTGTGAGCCTGGACGACGTAAGCGAGTAGCCGGTTGCCAAGATGGATGCTGCCTTGCGAGTACCGAAAGGATAACACAATCAGGTCGGCAATATGCAGATCAGCCAGAGTTTCTTCTTTGTCAAAACCAACATCTGCAACCGGATAAGATTCCCTAGACGCGGGGGATAACATAAAAATAGAGTACCATAAAGTACTGTATTTGTAAATAGTTTGGCTCACCTAGTGGACGTACTTCGCAACAACTTTTATGATCCTGTCGGGGGTTTCTTCAACGATGAATGCAGCCGAGCCAACAACAAGGGCGGCGCACTCCTTGCAGCAATTCAGTAATTGTCCGCTCGATATGATTTCTTCTCGTCTCTGGTTTTTTGGTGGAGGTTACCCAGCAAATCCACTCATTGCGTGCCAGTGGCGTGAGATCCTCCCACCTTTCTAAAGCAGATTCGTCAGATATCAGGGCTTTACGTAAATCCGCCGGCACTTCATGCACCACACCAGTGGCAATATCTTTTTTGGTCATAATTCAACTATATCAAATAAACAAGCACTTCTTCAAAAGTGCTTATGCTTGGCTCCAGCTAGCGGGCATACTCCACACCAGGTATTACCAGGCAGTTATGAATATCGCCAACCAGGTTGAACTAGCAAAAGAGTACCTGGGTAGCGGCCTGGTTCAATATCCCACAGCTTAAATTGGCATCGCACCTGTTAGGCGATTATTGCTTGCGCCTAGAATAAACAAAGAGTATGCTATTGATAGTTAAGTGATAACTATTGATAAGTGAGGGTAAAAAATGTATACGCTTAAACAGGCGTCCGAAAAATTGGGTATCAGCATCGTTACGCTACGCCGCTACATTAAGCAGGGCAAATTAAAAGCGCAGCGTGTTGGCAAAGAGTACCGTATAGCCGAAGAAGACCTGCAGGCCCTGCTTACCACGCCAAGCAACCCAGACGAGCTTATTACGCGCGCCCTTGAAACTAACGAGGATTACCGCTGGATGTTCCAGCGTGCCGATGTTTTATTCGCTGCGGAAAAGATTTTACGAGAGCGCGGCGACGTTGACCGCGCAGATGAGATTGCCAAAGATGCTTTAATTTTTAGCTATACTCTAAAGCCAAAGGCTCGCCGAGCAAGTAGTGAGGTCAAGTGGGGTCGCTTTGCGCCGCGCATGACCTTTAAGACCGAGGACGGTGGCGAAGTTGCTCGCCCCGACCCCGCATGGATTAATGCCGACCTTGTTGCCTATGCCAAGAAGCGAGTTAGCGAAGTTAATAACTCCGTTTCCAAAGCGGTCTACTGCGACATGGTGTTTGAGTTTAGTAAGGGCGCCGACAAGGCGAACTTTGGTAAACAGGCCGCCAAGGAATACCTGCTTGCTACGGGCGCCGAGCTTGCCCTAAATGACGATGACCGCATACTTACTGCCCAAGGCTACATTCTGCGTGCCCTTGAAATTGGCTTTACGCTAAATGACTCATCAACTATTACTACTGCCATAAACTACGCATCTACTAAGATGCAAGAGTTTGTCGCCGCCGACAGACCGCGCATAGTACACGAACTGGCCGAAGAATTATTAAGCCACACCAATAAGCTGCCAGCGGCTGTACTAGCCAAGCTGCCTGGCTTTATAAATGACGCAACCGACTACTATATTAACCAGGCTAAGAATGAGTATCTCGCCCGAAGCTTTATGGAGCTCAAGTTGCAGTTGCCCGCAGTCAAGAGCAGCACTAACGAGCAGAAAAAGGTTAAGCGTGAGATGTTCGACTCTTACCTGCGCGAAGCCGATACCAAGGCTAATAGCGGCCTTGTTGCTGCACATTTCCTGGCCGAAGCATTAAAGGTCGGTTCTGGTGTAATAAACGCCGATGAGTCCGAGCAATTACGCCACCTTATAGAACAGGCTAACCTGCAAGGCCAAGATGAAATGAAGTCAGTGTCCTTTGACTTTACGATTAAGAATGAAGACATTAAGCGATATATTGACTCGGTGTTGGTTGAAGACATGGACAAATCGTTTGCCCGTATCGCACTGATGCGCGGCATGATACCTAGCCTTGAACGCGCGAGGGAAATGACCGAGGAGATGGCCGAGAAGTATCCGATGCAGCATATCTTTGGTAAAACCACCCTACAAGACGGGCGCGTAGTTAGAATATCGCCAGGTGGCCTTGAGCTTACCGAAGACCATGTACTTAACAGACTGAGTGAAGATATATCGTTCCAGGGCATGTCGCTTGGCTTCTTGTTCGATGAGCTAAAGCGCAGGGGTATGGACGCCCAAACCTTGGCGGCCTACCTATCGCGCCATGACTTCTTTGACAATGAGGCGTTCCCAGCCGTTAGCGAAGCCCTAAGCCTATATTTTGAAGACAAGCACTACTCGTTCATTACCACTATAGTGCCACAAATTGAACAACTACTACGCATCGCCAGCCGCAAAATTGGCAAGGCGGCAATGCGTTCGCGCGACAATGGTGAGCAGCGAGTTATTTACCTGACCGAAGCCCTGGCTAATTTCAAAGATGTTATGTCGCCAGACATGTACCAGTATTTTTGCCTAATCCTGTGGGACAAGCGCGGGCTTGACCTGCGAGACAGTGCCGCACATGGCCTACTAGAATACAGTAGCGCCAATAGGCAGCAGGCTAACTTGCTACTACACCTTTTACTGATACTCGCTATGATTGAATACAAGGAAATTAACCGCGGCAACGGCGGAGCGAAGCCATGAAGCGTCTTGCATACTTTGTTAGTAAATTAGGGCTGGTTGCTATTGCCGCCGCCATGGTAGCCATAGTCTTTGGAATTGTAGACAAAAGCATTAAAAACGTGGTGGCCAGGGACAGCTTCATTACAGCATTTGGCGGTGCGGCTTTTGCCTACTTATTTGTTAAATATGGAGAGCTGTTTACTAGGCTATCGCAGCGCGAAAAGTTAAACGTGGACACCATAGTAAGCCTTGAGTATTTACTTAATAAGCATTTGAACATGATAGGTACTAACTTGGACGTAGCCGACAAAATGATTGATGCCCTAAAAAAGAAGCAGCCCGTACACTTCCTTGAGTTTAAAGAGATACCGATCGGCCCTATTAGACTGCAAGATTTAAAAAATGTTAATTTTATAAATGACGTTTTTAACTATTTTGCCGACATAGAAAAAATAAACTATGACTTAAATGCCTTGCAAAAGTTCGCCGAAAAGCTAATGGATGACGTGCTAAAAAGACAAGGCCAACAAACCCTACAAGAGAACGCAGTATTTCAAGCGGTTTACACTGCTAACTCCACGACACTCATTAACCAGCTTGGTGAGATTAAGGGATTCATTGAAGCTGCCGATAAGACCCTTGATGAGCTTATGGGTAAGATTGGCTATGTAAAGAAGCACCGCGCGTGGTGGCTATCGGTTGCAGTACCGTGGTTCAGCACTACGCACTATGACGAGAAGAAGCTTAAGGCAGAGCTACCAGGCTACATTGCCGAGTTTAAAAAAGGCCAACAAGAAAACATTGAGGCCAGCATTAAGGAGATTAGCAAAATAAAAACCAAGAAAAAGAACTAATCAAGGGCATTTACAAAACCGAGTAAACTAAATATATATAGTAAGCCTCGTTTATGCGGTTTCGGATAGTTGTTGGTCTATATGAGGACTACTTATGCCAGGCAGGGGCTAACTCGCTAACAAAGTTTGTAGGTCTATAGTACAAACACTGCAGCCGCAGTTATTTTCACTAATTGGCTGGCGACCGCCCATAGGCTCTGTAACATGGTCAATAATTGCCGACCAATGCGCATGCTTTTGCTGCAGGTCTGCAGTGCTCACAAAATCTTTTACCAAATTGGCCAATGTTTTATCCCACTGCTCTAAGTCAGCTAGCACCTTTTTACTGCTAACCCACCAACGACCTTTTAGCTTGTAGTAATTCTTGAGCACTTCGCCAATGTTCGCGTGCATGGAATATAGCGAGGCTAACGGATCATCATTAATAAAACGCCCTACCTTGTTGTCGGCGTGGTAGAGCATAAACTGCACAAACTGGTAATCACTTTGCTTGTATTTAAACGGTTTAGTTTTAGTAACCCGCTTTTGTAGTTTGGTTAGTTGGCCAGTCTTGTCAAAGACAATTATTGCCCGTGCTAAGTTTGGCTCACGGTCACCTTTCCGTATCTCTTCCTCTACAAAAGCCTCAAGTTGCTTAAACGATGGGAAGGTAAGGTCTAGCTTGTAGTCATCAATAACGGGGTGGTTTATGTTGCTGCAAGGATTGTCTTCATCAACAATAACTTTTACGTCCATGTCGCTTTTATCGTTGGCTGTTCCCTCGGCAACTGAGCCAAATATAAAAGCTGCCTGGTAACGGGGGTGTTGCTCAAGAGATTTAAGAGCCTCAAAACCCTTTTGAAAGCGGTAACTTACTTGCCCCATAACTACCTCGGACGCACTACTAACTCGGTAAAACCAGTATCACCATCTAGCTCGCGAGTATAAGCCATGGTCAGGTCTTCACCGATCACGATTTCAGCTGTAGGGTGAACTATTGAACCCTCTTTCAGGTGGCCACCAAACGCGTTGCCGTCCGTATCACTAATCGTCATATGCAGATGGCAGCCATTTGCTGACAGCGTGCCCACTAGCGACGTAATTTCAAAATGCCCTTCAAATGTTCTTATATCTTGCCTGTCAGGTGTAGCACCTGCCATACGCAGCGTTGCTTGCTGCAAACCACCCACGCAAGTAACGATAAAACCAGCCTTTATCTTATTTGTTTGCGTAAACTGCTCAATCTCACTCTTTATGTCTTGGCCTGGCTTTAAACGAAAAGTACGCAGCTTCATGGTATTAATCGCTTAAGTAACGGGAACTCTTTATACGGTTGGTTGTATGTACCCGAACCCATATGGCCTTGGCCAGTGGCAACTATAAGCGAGGCATTAAGTTTAATGGCTATTGGCCGTGCTTGCGTGTCATTACAACCCCATGGGTCATTATCCGAGTTGATAAGTATAATTTCGCTTGCAGCTTTTTTAATGGCTTCCCAGTCATAATCATCAGGTTGGAGCATACGGTCGGAGTAACCATCATCATTTAATGACGTATAAAAGCCAGACACTAAAATGACTTGCTTGACTGGCACTTTCATATGCTGCATAAAACTAAGCAGCACTGGGCAGGCCGACGAGTGCCCAATAATGACGGTATCTTTGTCAAATAGGGGCATGTTGTCTTCAATAAAGTTGCGGGTTTCCTCAAGCTCTGGCTTTTCGGTATGCGGTAACAACGGCCACCATACTTGGTAGCCTTGGGTAGCTAAATATTGGCTGGTGTCATTGAACCAAAAATAGTCTTTATCGCTACCGCCAGTACCGTGCAGTAGCCATGCCGTCTTCATTAGTTGACCCTGTTTTCGTCTTTACCTGTGGTCAGCAAGTTTAGCAATGCTTGTGTAGCTCTGTCGCTGGTGAACTTTAATGACTGCTTTGTGTTAAAGGCATTGGAAGCCTTAAAGCTGTACCACTTTGAGAGCGGGAATTTGTTAAACCTATCGTCCATTGGGTAGTCGGAGATGGCACGGATTTTGCCAGTGTCCAGTGCACCATAAAGGGCATCAATATCAATAATGTCGCCGTGCATGAAGCTAACTAGCAAGGCATTCTCTTTCATATGGGCAAAGTGGTCTGCCGTAAAAAAGCCATGTCCAACTTCATCTGGCACACACAAAAACACCACGTCACTTTTTTGTAGCAGCTCGTCTATAGGCATATACTCCAAGCTTAGGCTGCTCTCTTTGTCTTGGTGGTGGTGCGTGCTGTAATAAAGTGTTTTGGCAGGGCGAAACGGTTTTAACATTTCGGCTATACGGCCACCAATACGACCTAAACCAATAATGCCGACTGTTAGTCCCTCTAAGCCAGTAGTCGTAAGAAAAGTCTTACCATCAGGGCTGCCAAGTTCAAATATGCCTCTATTCATAACCAGTGCTGCGGTCATAGACCATTCGGCCACGGGTTGTGTAGGGCCATCAGGCACGTTCGAGATGGCAATACCTTTTTGCGTGGCAGCTTCCCAGCCTGGTATAAAACTTTTGTAGCCAATGCCTGTAAACACAATTGCCTCTAAAACATCGGCAGCTTCAATAACTTTTGTGGTTACTTTTTCAATACCGCCGAGGATATAACCCGCTTTGCCTTTAACGGCCTCGCACAGCTCATCTTCGCTAGCTTGCGGCTTGTCCAGCCGCACAAACTCGTACCCAGCATCTTTTAGTTGTTGTTCATGTTCGGGGAAAATAAAAAGGCTATCTGTTACTAATACTGTTTTCATGGTCTTATAATAACATTACGCTGGTGTATTTACTGGCTAAATAGTAGCTGAATTTGCTTTAAGCCAGTCCAATAGCTTTATAACCGTTTTATAGTGGGCT
This sequence comes from Candidatus Saccharimonadota bacterium, assembly GCA_003153395.1. GTDB lineage: Bacteria > Patescibacteriota > Saccharimonadia > Saccharimonadales > UBA4665 > PLYP01. The sequence continues at coordinate 86,601 of PLYP01000006.1, read as the reverse complement.
GGGAATGCAATTAACAAAACCAGGGCTTCCTCGCGTGTAAAGGTTCTGCCCGTGGGGTGTCCCGCGTCATTACGTTCTTTGCGAATAATCTCTTCTAAGAACTTAATCATATCCAGGTTGTCGGCAATGTCGGCTGGGAACGCCGCTTTATTAGCTACCAAGCGCTTAAATAACTCCTCAAATTGGTAGGCTATGTGGCGCTGCTTATTGATTGCCTGCTCAAACTTTGTTTTATTGGCCGTGCTTTTAATGGCACCTTTATATGCGTCAACTAGCAAAATAGTCAGTTGTTCCGAGGCAATGCCTAAATTAACCGTGCAGCTTATGTAGAGCGCCTTATTAAAGGCTTCCACGCTTTCCGTTAGGTACAACAAGAACGTAGGGTCAGTGCTTGGCGTTACCTGCTTAATGGCTTCCAGGTAAGTGCCGTAGTCGTGCGGCAGTATGGTGCTCTCGGCCAAACAGCGCCTGCCGTACTCGGTTATTCGGACAAAGGGTAGGTTTGGGTTTGACCAGTCTGCACCTGGCGCCAAGACGCCTTGGATAATCATCTCCCAAGTTAGCTCTTGTAAAATAAGCCTATCGCTTTCTGGTAGTATCTCCACGCTTAGGAAGCCAGAGCCAGGCACATAGTTGTTTGGCCTGGGAAAGTGCCCACCGTCAACGGCTAGCGTGGCTACGCTACCATAAATGGTGCTTAGCTGCGTGTTGGGCGCATTTTCAACAGTCTTCAAATACCCAAATAAAAGGTGGCGAAGTAGTTCTCTATCCATGTTATTTTCCCGTTTACCCTATAAGTTTACTCTTTATAAGCTTATAGCGGTAAAATAAATAGTAGCAAAAGCAAAGGAGCAACATTGGAAGTCTTTATTACCGTTATTACTGGCACGCTGGTGTATGTATTAAGCCAGCTACTCTCTAAGTTTATTATTGACCCCATACAAAAGTTCAAAGAGGTTATTGGCAACATAGCAAGTGCGATAAGTTATTACGGCCGCGAGTACACAAGCTTGGGGGCAATGCCCAAAGAAAAGATTAATGAAGCACACGAAACTTTTAGGTCGCTATCTGGGGAGCTACAGACCCGCGTGTTGCTAATTCCTTATTACAATTTCTGGGCAAAATTACACTTTGTACCCAAGGTCGATATCGTTGCAGCCGCGACAAAGTCTTTAATTTTCTTGTCCAATGTCGTCCAAATGAAACCCGACCAAGCACCCGATTTAGAAAAAATTCTCACAAACGAAACCGCAATCAAAGCACTATACCTTAAGCAAAAATAAGGAGTTGCTCTGCAGCCAAGACCGTACTAAGATGGCTTCACTCAACAGGTAACCCATCTATGCAAACTGCCATAAGCAATCAATTAAAGATAGCTGACATACGTCGCCGTATGCTAACCCATGAGATTAGCTACGAGCAGGCTAAGGCAGAAGCACAGCCCATAATTGACGACATAAACACAGCCGCCAGCCAGCTAGCCAAGAAGTATAAGTTGCGTGCCCCCAAGGTAAGCTTTGCAGCTATGATGCGCTAACCTGCGGAATAGTTAACGGAGCCTTTGGGGGTATTGTCCGTATCCGTTATGCCAAAATACGGTCTTCGTAAAGTAGCACCTATAAATAGCCTCGTTTTTACTACAAAAACTCTAAAAAAGGTGGCTTAATTTTTGCACATCACATTAGGCATTTACAGATACGGGATTTGCGTATTCTACTGCATTAATTAGCTTGGAGTTTTTGTAGTGTGGGCAAAAGGCTTTTATCGGGTTTTTAGAAATATTTGCTGCTTAAACTTATGGGCAATAATGCCCTTTTTGTCATTTACCCGTATAAGGCTTATTAGTATGCCTACGACTGCCCATAGTAAGGCCAGGACTGCAACCTTGTAGTCATGCCTAAGCGCCAGAACTATTGTGGCAATTGGTATAGTTATAAACTTTAGCTTATTTAAATATACGCTCACCTCTGCAACTCCTAGGCTTACAGCTCGCGTTGCAAAAAGCGACCAAGTAAAGTTGACCACTATTAAACCGATAATGAGTGGTAGTGGAGGTATGACTAAAAGCAGTAGTGCCCCCAAGCCGATTAACACAAAGGCAGGTAGCGCTAGCCACTCTATAGCCCTCAGAAATACATATCGGTCTATCTCTTCGCTAGTCCACTGGCTGTAGTGGCTAGTAACGGCGTATGGCAGGCCGACAGTTAGGTGCTTGATAAGCGGTACCTTACCCTTCTCATCTGTCATTGCTAAATCAAAGGCTAGTGAGCTTTGTGGCCGCTTATTGGAGTCATGCACCTTTGGCACCTTGCCGCCGAGCTTGCGTACAATACCTAGGTAGTAGAGCACCACGTCATATCTCTCAAAGGTCATTGCGCCATTGAAAAAGTGCAGCGCCTTGTCATTGTCGCCGTCCAGGTAATAGACCAGGGCTTGGCATAGCAAAAGCTTGTAAAAGATGTAGCCTAGCTCTTGGTCGTCACGGAAGTATTTATCCAGCGCGTCAACTTGCTTTTGCCACTTTTCAATTGTTGCTTTGGCGGGCTGTTTTAATATGCCTGTGTACTTTGGCGAGTATTGCTCTGTGCTTTCATCAACAAGATACTGCTTTATTTCGTCCAGCATGCCGTTGGTTCGGATGTTGAATGTTTTATCTCTTTCCTGCGGCGTGGTGTCAGCCATAATTACCTTTTAATATACCCTATAGCCCTAGTAATTGCTGCTTTTTAGCGGCAAACTCTTGTTCACTAATAATGCCCTTAGTCTTTAGGTCGGCCAGCTTTTCCAATTGGTCTAGGTCGCTTGTGGCGCTGTTGTTACTACCGCTATCCATGTGCTCGCGTGCCAGACGTACAGCCTCTTGGAACAAGGGTACGCTGGCGCTGCTAAAGGTTACGGCATAATCGCTCTCAACAGCGTTATTCTGGCTGCCACGGCTGCCCCAATAGCTAAGCTTTACGTTGGCCTGGGTAGCGGGTGTTAGAACCTGCACCATGGCCTTTAGTGCCTGCTTGTTGATGTGTAAGCCCGTAATGTTGCTATAGACGTAGCTAATGCATTTGCCGCCAAAGGTACTACCGCTTTGGAAGCCATACTTTATGACTAGCACCCGCTTATTGGTAACCACAAAGCCTTGGCCAAAGTCGCCCTTTAGTTTGGCCTGCACCTGCTCGCCAGCTTCCAGGTTTTGGGCAAGTAGCTTTTCGCCACGTTTACCCAGGTCGGTTATTAGGTTTTGGTTGATAAATTGCGTAGCGGCTTGGTCGGCAGGTATGCCAAGCTTCTTGGCTTCTAGCTCTTGCTTAGCCCGTTTAAATGCGTCAAATGCCATTCTGTCCCCCTAGGTTACGGTTGGTAGCCTAGCCGCAGACGCACAAAACCCGCAGCTAAGCGATGACTTGCGCCACCTACGGCCGTTTCCAGCCGCAACCACAGAGCAGTACCTAACTACGGGGTTAGTACGCTCTGTGGATTTATAACCATGCCTTTTGCCTTTGGGGCTAGTCAGTTTAGGTCATGCCAAATTGTATTTAACACTTTTAGTGTTATGGGAATTATAACACCTCTGCATGGTAGTATTTGAGTAGATAAGGATTGGAATGGAGAGATACCCGAAAGCTAACTATGTAAGCCCGCATGAGTGGCACATCTACTATGTATATAATGACCCAGAGTTTTTAAGCGAGTATGTGGGACTAGTTCCTTACATTGATAGCAAATACGGCGGCAAGCCTACTATAAAAGTGAAAACAAAGCCTAAGGTTTTTGATGAAACCATCTTTGAGAATAAGCTAGATCAATTGGCGGAAGCATTCGGTATATCAACCGATGATATTAAGTTTTACAGACTACGCTATCAGCGTGGAGGAAAGCTTAATAGAGATAGCAACCCCAGAGTAAGTTATAACAGAGAGGAACGGGTAGTCGAGGTTACAGTTAAGCCCGATATACCACAAAAAGACTTTGAGGTATTATGGTATACCATACAAGACTTAAAGGCCGACCTGTTAAACATTGCTCCCACAAAGCGCAAAACCCCAGAAGACCCCAAACTTCTTTACGCAATTTTTAAAGCACGGCATCGTCAGCCAAAAACAAAGTTTAAGGATATATACGCCTTATACTCGACTGGAGAATTAGCTTACTACCAAGGCGAAACAGATACAAAGAACTGGCTTAGCGATGAGTTTAGCCTAAAGTCTTACTACTATAGATATTATCCAAAAGATAAAAAGTAGCACTTAAAAAGGTACTTTAAATAGGACCTGCTTAGCTGCCCGCTAGTACCTATTATGCTAGTGGATTGGTGTAAAAAACCACCTGACTACCAACCAATCCGTCGGGTGGTTTTAGTTTAGGAAATATTTTGGTATGGAACCGTTAGTAACACTAGAACAATTAATGTGGCGGAGTTTCCCTGAGCAAGTATGGCTAATAGATAAGCTGGTTCCAGCAGGAGCCATAACCATACTGTCGGGCGCACCCGCCTCATATAAAACATGGGTAACACTACACACAGCATTGTGTGTAGCAAAAGGCGAGCCACTATTTGGGAACTATGAAACTAGCCAAGGGAATGTACTAATAATTGACGAAGAAAATGGCGAGAGGCTACTGCAGGAACGGCTTTTTAAACTAAAAGCAACCGCAGACCTGCCAATTTACTTTAGTAGTCAACCAGGCTTTGTCCTTAACGACGACAATGTGGACGCAGCAATACTAAGTTGCAAAACAAACGACATTAAACTTCTAATAATTGACTCGTTAGTGCGAGTACATGGATCTGATGAAAACAGCGCGGGCGATATGTCGGGGGTGTTTAAGCAGCTCAAACGATTTGCCGCTAAGGGCATTGCGGTACTCGTAACACACCATAACCGCAAGCCAGGCGCTAACAGTAATGGAATTAGCAACGAAATGCGCGGGTCGTCAGACATATTAGCGTCCGTAGACTGCCATATTGGCTTAAGGCGTAGAGATAAAAGCTTGACATTACACCAGGGTAAAAACCGCTATGCCGAGGAGCTTGAGCCGTTTGAGGTGCATGTAGTAACCGATGACGATAGTTTTAAGTTTGATTACCAAGGCGCAATGAAGGTGCAGGAAAATAGAAACCAGGTTATTAAAAATGCTGCCCTTAAACTACTTAGCGAGCATGACAAGCTATTCCAAAAGGAGTTATTGATTGGCCTGGATAAGCTTGGTGTAAAAACCAACGAGCACAAGCTACGCGAACTGCTTAAGGAAGTGGTCTCTGATGGCATAGTTTTGGAAACGGCAGGTTTGGGTAAAACCAAATATTACAGCCTAGGCGCGGAGGCTAACGATGAATAAGCCACAAGTACAGGCGCCACCCGCCGATGACGGTGAGCTTAAGAGCAGCTATGAGAAGCTCTATGGTAGGCAGCTAACTGCCCAGCAAGAGGCCGAGATGAGGTTTAACCTTGTTCGGTATATTGAACTGCTTATTGTGCTTGACCAACAGCATAAGGATTGGCTGGAAGAACAAGCAAAAGCAGCCTCTGTGGATAACGATATTTAACATTTAATGTACAGGAGCTGCGCATCAAGGTGACCTCCTGTACTATCAATTTAAGGAGATAACATGAACTATTTAATCGCACGGGTTTCAGACCCAGCACAACTTGAAGCATTGCCAGCTCAAAAACAAAAACTATTCAATTACGCCAACGACAGACACTGGGTAGAGGGCAAAGACTATACCTATAAAGAGTTTGACGAAACGGCCTTTAAGGAGAACCGTAAAAAGTTCCATGAAAATGTAATCGCGCCACTGCTTGCCAGCAATGACTTTGCGATTGTTGTGTTTGATAAAATTGACCGCTTTACTAGGGACAGCTCATCAGAGGAACGCCAAATACTTACGAGGCTATTCCGCCAAGGTAAGATAGAGATACACTTTCCTGGCGACAACCTGTTTGTGCATAAAAACTCACCCGCTGCCGACTTGTTCCGATTGGACATTGGCATAGCCCTAGCTGGGTACTACTCTAGTGCCATACGGGATAACGTAAAGCGCCGCTTTGACCAAAAACTAAACGATGGCGAGTGGCCTGGCAAAGCCCCCCTAGGTTACATCAACTATGAAAAAGGTAAAGATGCCAAAGGCGACCCCATTAAACATATAAAACCTGACCCCGAACGTAGCCAGCATATCGTTAAGGGCTTTGAGCTGCGCTCTACGGGTTTATCATATGCGGCAATCGCCAATGCTATGAAAAAAGCTGGCTTGGTGAGCAACACTAAGCTACGCAAGGCCATTACCAAGGGTCAATGGGAAGAGATCCTGAATAACCCATTTTACATAGGCACCATGCGCTATAACGGCGGAAAATATGACCACCATTACGGTGCTCTTATACAGCCGTGGCTGTGGGATAGGTGCCAAGAGGTAAAGCAAGCGCGCGCTACCAATCGGACTAATTACATTGGCAAGCAGTTCCTGTTTAAGAACTTAAAGTGCAACGAGTGTGGCTACAGTATTAGCACTGACCGTAAAAAAGATAAGTACAACATAATGAAGTGCACTGAGTATGCTGGCAAGCACGGCGCTAAGTATATTAACGAGGATAAGCTAGTAGCCCAGGTTAAAGAGCTACTGGCTTCAATTAAGGTGCCCAAAGAGGAATTGCCCAATATCATCGCCGAAATTGAGCGTAACCACGATAGCGAGCAAGCCCACTATAAGAGTAATCGGGCACGACTCCAAAAGCAGTTTAATGCCATTGACGAGGAGATAAAGGAGCTTTTCAACGATAGAAAGCAGTTTAAGACGCGCCCACAGCTATTTGAGGATATGGTTAAAGAGCGAGAAGATAAACAGAAGATGATTGCTCAGGAGCTGCAAGACCACGCTAGTGGCGACAAAGCCTTTGTTATTGGTGCATCGTACATATTGGACGTTGCAAGCCGTGGTGCTGAACTATTTGAAGCTGCAAGTACGCAACTCGAACAAAAACGGTTCCTAATTAACTTTTTACTTCCTAACGCGAAATTGGACGGTGAAAGGCTGGTTTTTAATCTGTTAGAGCCCTTTGATGCTATCGCAGAGATGGTAAAAACTAAATCTTGGCTCCGGGGACTGGATTCGAACCAGCGACCTAGTGGTTAACAGCCACCCGCTCTACCGCTGAGCTACCCCGGACTATTGAACTTGTTTATTCTAACGGCTAAATAACTGATTGTAAATGTCTGTCTTAACGGATCGACTTAAGTGTTGCGTCTGTTTGTCTCTTATCATCTTTTAGTTTTAACGCTTGCCTTTTATCGTATTGCTTTTTACCTTTGCCTAATGCAATTCTCAGTTTAATATATCTACCATTCGTAAGTAATTCCAAGGGTACAATTGTTTTCCCTTGCTGTTTTACAGCAATTAGCGCAGCAATTTCTTTACGCTTAGCCAGCAGCTTTCTGGCTCTAGTTTTATCTGTTTCATCAATCGGCACACCGCTTGATCCTGTAATGGTGGCATTTATTAAGAAAAGCTCATTATTTTTCACCGTTACGTATGCTCCTCGCAGTTGGCCATGACCCATCCTTAGGCTTCTCGTTTCAGGTCCACTCAGTTCTATGCCCACTATTAAAGAATCGCCGAGTTCATAATCGTAGTAGGCTCGTCGGTTAGTTATTTTCTTGGTTTGACTGCGATTCTTTTTAGTCATTCTTATATTGTAAGCAAGTTCACATCAGATGACAAACAACTATAATTATGTTAAAATAGTTAATTAATGAAATCTTTGGAATATTTACACGGTTATGCTGATTTTGATCCAGTAATTGTTCAAGCAATTGGTGAAACAGCAGCATGGCAAGATCAAAAAACTTTTGAAGAGTTAGCTGCTCTTTATAGGGTTGATGAAAATTTACGTACCGTTCAACCAAAACACAGTAAAAACCCTATAGAGATACTAACTTTTGTGCCCAGAGATGATTTTGATGAATCAGCTATGCGTGTTTACCATCTTCCAATGGGTTGTTCGCTTGATGAAAATATGATTATGAACGGAATGCGACTCTTTGGAAGCGACCCTAGCCAAAGGTTGATGTTAGTCGGCAATCCAAGCAGCCCCGGTCACGATATGGGTAAAATAACTGCCAAAGAAGCTTTTGGCAGTTATTGGAATCATGACTTAAAAGCATTTGTTGAGCCATTATTAGAACATCTATATGATAGCAATATTACAGACACGGCACATCTCGGTTATTCTTATGGGGCCAATAAAGCCGTAACTGCTACCGTTCACTCACAGCAATACGATCAATATGTAGATAAAGGCGTTTACGCTGAACCCGCAGCGGTAGTCTCTTTGGGTTTGATCAGGCTGCCTGCCAGGTTTGCGTGGACAAACAGGAAAGTAAAAGGCTATATCAAGCAAGCGGAGAGTGCTCCCTACAGTCAAATACGCGGCAAAGATAATCTTGGCAGTTTGGCTAGCTATATAGTTGGACTTATGAGATTAAGTAATATTGCTATAGCCAGCAATCTAGCTCACGAACACTTTGAAGAAGCAACCATAGAAGCGCTTGATTCTCAGCCAACTGAAATGACTATTGCGTGGGGTAGTAAAAGTGAGCTGGCACCCGATGTGCCGATGCAATTCCTAACAGGTAGATTAATAGCAAGCTACGGCAAGCGCGTTCAGGCATTGCGCTTAAAAGGCATGCATCATGCCGGTGCAAACGATATTAATTTACATGCAGCAATTATGCTTCAAGGTTTAGGCGTGGGTAAAAAACCTGGAACTATTACTGATTAATATTTAATTCTGCGAAAATTCGTGTTTTGCTACATTCCAAAGACTTGGGTCATGCAATACGGTTAATCTGTAATACCAATATTCCGATCCCCACATTTCTATCTGTCTCATTCCTGTAGCTTTACCAAATTCGAACCTGCCCTGTAACCTTTTTGCACTTAGTGATTTATTTTGTTCGCTTAAACTAATATCAGTAATTGATTTACCGTTTGGAGGCCAGGCTTCGGCCTGCATTTCAGCTATTATCATATCTCTGTGCAAAAATATTTTTTCAAATCCGGCAAGGAATGCATAGTACCAAGAAGGATACGGATATTCTAAATAGCGATGTGAGACATTTGCATCCCATACCCTTGTATATACAGATATACTATATATGTCTGCTCTAGGCTTTCCTGATGGAAATCCAATAGTATTATTACTTCTACCAATTATTACCGAATGGGATGGGTCTAAAGTCTTAACTAAGTTATATTCACTAACTAATCTATTACGATCAAAATTAGTGCAGTTACCAAATCCCTGCAGGAAGTACTCATTTTCTAATTGATATTCTTCTAAGCTGGGAGAACCCTTATATCTATCTACTACTTTTTGCATCACTGATTCCAGTGCTGGCTGCCAGGATTTTTCTGGGGCCGATATATTGATCCAGGACGGTGCATGACATTCTGGCCACCGAGGCTGGCGCAGTCCGAGGGTTAAGATAATAGTTGCATGTTTGGACTCGGCTTTTTTAAATTCCCAGTCAAGCTGAGAAAAATCGTAATGTCCAGGCGAAGTTTCAATATCGCTCCAGTAACTTACTAGTCGAAACTGCCTAACTCCAATAGAGAGTAAGGCGTCCATTGCTGACTGTGGATTTTCCCCCAAACTTTGAGCATAGTCAGGAATAAAGCTAACACCGAGTTGCAGCGGCTTACTTTTTTCACTTGACAAATACCACTGACCTACGCCGAACATAGCTAGCGTTAAGACAATGACGAGTATTATGACAATCACGAAAAGTTTAGTAAGCAGGCTTCTTTGCCAATAACTAATAAGACGAGTCTTTAAGCGTTTTAACAGTTGGTTTTTATACGATATGTTAGGTTTTGCCATATAATTTAAATAGAAGTTAAATGAAAATAAGCATTGTCATCCCAGTATACAACGAAGCCGAACAGCTAGAGGCTTGTTTGCTTGCTATTTCTAGGCAGAAACTAAAGCCACACCAAGTGATAGTAGTAGATAACAACTCATCAGATAATACTGAGTTTATAGCCAGAAGTTTTGGGTTCGTTACTGTTCTTCAACAGAAAACGCAGGGAGTAGTGCATGCTAGAACTCTAGGATTCGATAAAGCGAGTGGAGATATCATAGCGCGAATTGATGGTGATACTGTTATTCCAGAAGACTGGACAGCTAATATTAAGAGAATATTTATAGATGAGAGCATCGACGCAGTAACCGGTGTCGCCAATTATTACAATGTCGCTGCCAGCGATTTGGTTGACTCTGTCGATCTGTTTTTCAGGAGAAGCTTATCTAAAAAGCTAAAAAAAGATATGTATTTATGGGGCGCTAATATGGCTATTAGAAGAAAGGCGTGGACAGCCGTTAGAAATAGTCTCTGCAACAGCGGAAATTTACATGAAGACTTTGATATTGCTATTCATCTGACGGCTATAGGGGGCAATATTATTCAGGACGAGAAGTTAACAGCTTTTGTTTCGTCTAGAAGAATAGATATGAATTTTTTAGACTTTATGAGCTACGTTAATATGAGTCCTAGAACGTATGCCCTGCATAAAATAAAAGTTAAAAAGCATATCTATCCTGTAGTTATGGTATGTGCACTATGTTATCTACCGGGCAAGATACTTTACCGTGGATATGATAAAGAATTAGATAAATTTAGCTGGGCTCACTTAGTGTCTCCGCGACCTACGCTGTCTCGAGTCGATCCAACGGCTAATGTGGCTTAAGGTTAAGTTGATCCAGTACCGTTTGTTTGTCTAAATTAGAGCCATCTATGATAACTGCCGATTCTTTTTCTTTTGGCTTTTCCATTTTTGAAACGATTGAATCGAACTGATCGCTAGACATATTCATTGAGTATAAATTACGGCTTTGTTTTGTTTTAACAGATCTTTCCTTTGCTATGCGCTCAGGTGTATTTACCCAAATAAGCACAGTTTGGGCATTATTCTGTTTAGCTATTTCTCTAAGTTTTTCTCTGTCAACAAAAAAATTAAAATTAGTATCAAATACTACGCTTTTACCTTGCTTTAATAAGTAATCAGTAGCCTCATTAAGTCTTTCATATAACTCAGCGCTTTCCTGCGGCGAATGAGTTGGGTTGGGAAAAAGTCTATGCCTTTCAACGTCAGCCCATAAATGCTTGGCGCCTGTTTGTTCGGCTATTATCTTAGATATTGTGGTTTTGCCGGCTCCAGGATAACCGATGAATATAAATAGCCTAGGTGATTCCATTAGCTTTAAGTGTATCAGCCTCTTGGGCTAAAAATCGATCCCTTTATTAGCCAAGTACTTTTTATCAAAATGATGCTTAATCTTTTTCATGTCCGTGGCTATATCAGCATAGTTCATGAGAGATTTTGGAAAGTCTCTGCCAGTTAGACAAAGACTGGTATTTTTGGCTCTCTTTTTAATGAGGTCTTCAAGCTGCGATATTGATATTAAATGTTCTTTGGCGGCGTTATTAATCTCATCGCATATGACTAGATCATATTTGCCTGAAACCGCACATTCCAGGGCTACTTTATAGGTTGCCTGGGCAAAAGCTTCATGTTTTTCATTAGATATATGTTGCTCGGAAAGATCCTTGGCCTTATAGAAGCCTTTGCCGCCTTTATAAAAAAATAGCTGATCTTTATACATGGGCATAATGTCTCTAATAAACACATGCTCGCCGACGCCCCAGAATTTAATAAACTGGATAAAAGCTACTTTATACCGACTGCCTAGAGCCCTGGTCATGAGTCCAAGTGCGGCAGTGGTCTTACCCTTGCCTTCGCCGGTATAGACAATTACCACAGAATCTTTAGTTTTATAATCCTCAAAAGCCATAACTATAGGTTTTAATAGTACTACAAATTAAAGGTATAAGTCTGTGAAGAATATGCTTGTATTAAGCTAATTGTCTAGCTTTTAGAGAACTGTCAATTTTAGGCCTGTCAAAACCCACAATTATATCGCCATCTAAATCTATTACTGGTATTCCCCTTTGACCGGACTTTTCTAAAGCTTCCAGACCGGACTTTGGGTCTTTATCTACGTCTATATATGTATACTTCACATCTAAACCATCAAAATAATGCATAGCCTGGTGACAAAATGCACACCACTGCGCTCCATAAACTGTTATTTTTTTATCGCTCATTGTAGTTTAATTTTATCACTATACTATATAAAGTAAAGCACCTTTCTTTTTTATTCCTATTCTTGCGTGATATAGATCACAACTGATATAATATAAGAAGATGATTCAGACGAAGACGCCAATATCGACGCCATCGCCTAAGAAAAGAGATTTTCTAGCAAAGTCCGCGGTGGGACAAACCGGTAGCCCCAGTGCGGTTTTTATTAGCCTGGCACTTGATATGAGCTGGAGACTGGCAATTGTAGTTCTGGTACCAATTATTGGTGGGTTTGAACTAGATAAAAAGTTAAAAACTACTCCCCTGATCACTATTGTTGGTTTTGTCATAGCTATGATTGGAATGGCTTTGGTATTATGGCGTATGCTTAAAATAGCCAACAGTATTCCCGTTAAATACGAGGAGAAAAATAAATGATCAGCACTCTCTTTAATAAATTGGCAGACTCCGGGCCTACTGTATTCATTTCTCCAGGACAGGTGATACATATCGGCGGACTGAGCATTACCAATTCGATCTTGTACGGCTGGGTATGCGCAATTATTCTTTGCATGCTGTTTATTTGGACTGCTAAAAAAGTTCGGGTTAAACCGCGCGGAGGTTTTACGCAGATAGTTGAAGTAGGCGTCGATTTCATTTCAAACCTTGTTGAAAATAGCTTTGACGATAAAAAGATAGCCAGAAGATATGCGCCATTTTTTGTAATACTTTTCTTCTTCATTTTGTTTAATAACTGGCTAGGACTACTGCCTATAGTTGGCGAGGGATTTCAAAGTGGCGGACACCCCTTGCTTAGGCCGTTTACGGGAGATTTGAACGGGACTCTGGCACTTGGCGTAATTACAATGCTATTGGTTTACGGAGCGTCAATTAAAGAATCTGGCGGATTAATAAAATATTTGCGACATTTCTTTGTCGGTAGTCCTAAAAACCCACTGTATTTTGTAATTGGCCTACTTGAAATGTTTACTGATCTAACCAGAGTTTTAAGCCTTTCGCTTCGACTTTTTCTAAATATAACCATTGGTGAGATTGTTATAGCGGTTTTTGCCTTTTTAGGTCAGTTTGCCGCTCCCGTTACAGCCCTACCCTTTACTTTACTAGAAGTTTTAGTCGCTGCACTTCAGGCATATATTTTCACGATTCTTAGCGTCATGTACTTGGCGATAGCTGTAAATCATTCCCAGCAGCATGAGAATAGTGAAGACTTGACCGAAGATGGTGTACCTGAAACAATGGGGATACAAACTTCTGGGGGTCTTCGTGGGTAATTTTAAGTTTGGTTATGAAAAAATATTAATTTTAATAAGGAGTTAGGAAAGATCTATGTCAATAATTGCAGATACTGTTAATACGGCAATCATAGGTAAGGGTCTAATGATCGGTGGCGGGTTTATTGGCCCGGGTATCGGAATTGGACTTATCGGCGGCAACTACTTACAAGCTGTTGGTCGAAATCCTGAAGCGGCTAAGTTTTTAGGACAAGCGCTTATTTTCGTAGCTATTGTAGAGCTATTTGGATTGCTCGCTTTCGCATCAATTTTCATTGTTAAATAGGAGTTACATTTAAAGTTTACATGTTACCGAACATCTCAACATTTGGCGCTAGTTCATCTGGCATAGGGGCACTGGGATTTGATCCTAAAGCATTTGTCATACAGCTCATTACATTTATATTGGCTTACTTTGTTTTAAAGCGCTACGCTTTTGGCCCTATTTTAAAAGTACTTCGTGAGCGAAGAGAAACTATCGATAAGGGCGTAAAGCTTGGCGAGCAGATGCAAAAGGATAAGGCAGAACTGGCCGCACAAGTTGAAACAACACTGCAAGAAACAAGGGTTAAAGCTGATGAAATAATCTCCGCCTCCCAAGATAGCGCCAGACAAATTGTTCGAGCAGCCGAAGATAAAGCTAAGATTAAGGCCGAGGGAGTTATAAAATCCGCCGAAGAGCGAATTCAGCAAGAAACTGCCCTAGCTCGTCAAAAGCTTGAAAAAGAAGTTGTTGGACTTATAGCTGACGCCACAGAAGCCGTAATTGGCGAAAAAGTTGATGATAAAAAAGACATACAGATTATAGAGCGGACACTTAAGGGGATTAGTACATGAAGACTTCACGCCTTAAATTAGCCAAATTTATTGCCGATAAATCATTGAAGAGTGGCATTAAGAAAGATTTTGTTCAAGAAATAGCTGCTTATTTACTTCAGAACAGACGCGTGGGAGATTTAGATTCCATTATGAGGGACGTATCGGCCGACTGGGCAGACGCAGGACACCTAGAGGTAATCGCTTCTAGCGCTCATACTATTACTCCCGCAATTGAAAAACAGATTAAAACTAAAGTTAATCAACTGTATCCAAAGACTAAGCAGACAATAATCACTAAAATTCTTGATCCGGAAATCTTAGGTGGAGTTAGGCTTAATTTCGCTAATCAACAACTGGATTTAAGTTTTAAGGCTAAGATCAACAAATTCAAGCAGTTAACCATGACAGGAAAGGAATATAACTAGTGGCAGAATTATCAATTACAGAACTTTCGGCAGACATTCGAGCGGCTATTGCTGAACTAAAGAACCGACCAGATATAGAAAATGTCGGAGTTGTTACTCGAGTCGGCGATGGGATTGCTTGGATATATGGTCTAAGTCAGGCCGGATATAGTGAGATGTTAGAAATTGAAGGAGATGATGGTCAGCAGATTACGGCTTTTGCATTGAATCTTGCGGAGGACGAAATTGGAGCTGTAATTTTAGGCGATGACACTAAAGTTAAAGCCGGCAGTAATGTACGATTGTCCGGTAAAGTACTGGAGGTTCCGGTAGGTCCGGAGCTAGTTGGTCGAATTGTAGATCCACTTGGAAACCCTCTTGATGGTGGCGGACCGATAAAAACAAAACAATCGTATAGAGTTGAAAGACCAGCACCTGGAGTATTAGAACGAAAGCATGTCCACGAACCATTAATGACAGGTCTAATGGCCATAGACGCTATGATTCCTATAGGACGAGGCCAGCGAGAGCTAATTATTGGCGACAGACAAACTGGTAAGACCGCTATAGCTATAGACACAATGGTAAACCAGTCGCGACAGAAAACTGGGGTTATAAACGTATACGTTGCCATAGGTCAGAAATTATCAAAGATTTCAGCTCTTAAAGAGAGGCTTCAGCGAGAAGGTGTAATGGACCAGACAATTATAGTCGCAACTAGCCCAGCCGACCCTGCAGCCATGTTGTACTTAGCTCCATACGCCGGTTGCGCCATTGGTGAATACTTTAGAGATAACAAAGGCCACGCCCTCATTATCTATGACGATCTTTCTAAACATGCTGTTGCTTACAGGCAAATGTCGCTGCTGCTTAGACGCCCACCCGGACGTGAAGCTTACCCGGGAGATGTATTTTACTTACACTCTAGATTACTGGAGCGTTCCGCAAAACTTTCAGATGCACTGGGTGCAGGATCTCTCACTGCCCTGCCGATCATTGAAACTCAGGCCGGTGAAATTAGTGCTTATATTCCAACTAATGTTATTTCCATCACCGACGGGCAAATATTTTTAGAAACCAATTTGTTTTATCAGGGTATTCGTCCTGCTATATCAGTTGGATTATCGGTATCCCGTGTTGGTGGTGACGCTCAAACAAAAGCTATTAAAGCTGTCGGTGGCGGTATTAAACTTGGCCTAGCTCAGTTTAGAGAACTTGCTGCCTTTAGCCAGTTTTCTACGGATTTGGATCCAGAAACCAGGAAAACGATTGAGCGAGGTCAAAGGCTTACAGAACTGCTCAAGCAAACACAGTACAATCCGTACGCGGTATGGGAAATGTATGCCAGCTTATATGCAACTACTAATGGCGCGTTCGATAAAGTGCCGGTCGAAAAGATAAAACTGGCACAGGATAGTTTACTACGAGAGCTTAAGGCTAAGCACGCTAAGCTTACAACGGAAATTAATACTGGAGAAAAGCCGACCGACGCTCAGAATGAGCAAGTCTTAAAAGTTGCTAAAAGTGTTGCAGATACCTATAAAGTTAACGAAAAAGCGGTTAAGGAGTAGATGAGTCGTGGCTAGCATGATTACTCTTAAGCGGCGTATAACCTCTGTCAGAAATATGAGACAGATAACCAAAGCCATGGAGCTAGTTTCTGCTAGTAAACTTAGGCGGGCGCAGGACTATGCACAGCGAAGCCGCGATTACCGTGATCTGGCATATGACTTGCTAACTAAACTAAACGCCATGAGTGAAGTTGAACAGCAGCCACTATTTAAAAAGCGCGAAGTTAAAAATAGACTTTATGTAATTATAACTTCGAATATGGGACTTGCTGGGGCGTATAACGCCAATGTATTAAAACTACTAACCCAGGGACTTAAACGTGATCAAAACGAAAAGGTAGCAAGTCATGTGATAACTATTGGCAGCAAGGGAGCGCAGTTTGTTAGGCGCCTTGGAGATAATTATCTAATGGCCGTATACCCGCCTTTTAGTGATCAGCCTAGCGTTAATGAAATGCGACCGATACTAAACATGGTACTGGATGAGTACAGGAAAGAAAAAGTAGATGATGTCCAAGTAATATATACAGTATATAAATCCGGCATATTACAAGAAGCGCAAGTACTACAGTTATTGCCTGCTCCGCTAATTGATGTCGATAGCTCTAGCGTTACCATAAGTAATTTTGAACCGGATGTTGAGACTGTAATAGACGAGGTTACTACTCGTTTAATTGAGGCTCAGATATGGCAGGCAATTTTAGAGAGTTTAGCTAGTGAGCATGCTATGCGCATGATGGCTACCAAGAATGCCACGGATAATGCCAACGACATAATAGATGATTATACTTTGGCCCTGAATACTGCACGTCAAGCTTCGATAACGCAAGAATTAGCCGAAATATCCGGTGGCGTGGAAGCATTAAGTGGATAAGATTAATACGGAGGAATAATGGCAACAGCGACTAAGAATAAGACTAAGACAGGCAAGATTACGCAAATCGTTGGCGTGGTTATTGATGTTGAGTTCGGAACGGATAACTTACCCGCCATATATAATGCGCTAAAAGTAGATATGGGTGACCATACCCTGACAATGGAAGTAGCTCAGCATTTAAGCGAATCCAGCGTAAGAGCCATTTCTTTAAATGCGACTGATGGACTAAAGCGCGGTAGTGATGTAACTGATACCGGCGCGGCTATTAGTGTTCCCGTCGGGGAGAAAACTTTAGGCAGAATGTTTAACGTAACTGGCGATCCAATCGACAGTAAAGATAATCATTTTAGTGAATACGCACCAATACATAAGTCCCCGCCTCCACTTATTGACCAAGCTGGAACGGTTGAAATACTTGAGACTGGGATTAAAGTTATTGATCTGATTTGTCCTATGACTAAAGGTGGAAAAGCCGGCTTATTTGGTGGTGCTGGAGTCGGTAAAACAGTTCTTATCCAGGAGCTTATTAACAATATAGCTAAATTTCATTCCGGCTATTCAGTTTTTGCCGGCGTTGGTGAGCGAACTCGTGAAGGAAACGATTTATATAATGAAATGTCAGAGTCTGGAGTTATTAAAAATACCTCTCTAGTATTCGGTCAGATGAATGAGCCACCAGGTGCTCGTTTAAGAGTCGGACTTAGCGGCCTAACAATTGCTGAAAGCTTCAGAGATAGAGGTAACGATGTGTTGTTATTCATAGATAATATATTCCGATTTACTCAAGCTGGAAGCGAAGTGTCGGCACTACTTGGCCGCCTACCTTCCGCAGTTGGTTATCAGCCAAACTTGCAGCAAGAAATGGGTACTCTTCAAGAGAGAATTACATCCACTAAAGAAGGTTCAATTACTTCAGTCCAAGCGGTATTCGTTCCTGCCGACGACTTAACTGACCCGGCACCGGCAACTACTTTTGCTCACTTAGACTCCACAATTACTCTTAGCCGAGCCTTAACTGAAATTGGTATTTATCCGGCAGTTGATCCTTTAGACTCCAACTCTAACATTCTTGACCCGGAGATAGTCGGAGAGGATCACTATCAAGTTGCCCGTGAAGTTCAAAGAGTCTTGCAGAGGTACAAGGACCTTCAGGACATTATTGCTATCTTAGGCATGGAAGAGCTTTCGGATGAGGACAAACAGTTAGTCGGTCGTGCCCGACGTATTCAGCGTTTCTTAAGCCAGCCTTTTTTCGTTGCCGAACAGTTCACCGGCAATAAAGGTAAATACGTAAAACTAACCGATACAGTTCGCAGTTTTAAGGAAATTCTTGATGGTAAACATGACGATAAAAGTGAGAATGCCTTCTACATGAAGGGTGATATTTCGGAGGTCAAATAGATTTAATGTTTCATTTTCAACTAGTCAGTATTAGCGGTAAAAAATTTGATGAAGACGTATACGAAGTAGTGCTTCCTACATTGGATGGACAAATTGGCGTTCTTCAAGATCACATGCCCTTAGTGAGCGTGGCTACTTCAGGAGCCATAATGGTAAGGAGAAATCCTAAAGATCCGGATAGTGCCAGAGAATTTTTTGCGACCAACGGTGGAGCAATAGAGGTGTCCGACAACACTCTACGAGTTTTAGTGGACGAAGCTGATAGAGCTGACGAGATAAGCGAGGCCGAAGCTCAGAAAGCACTTGAGCGGGCACAGAAAATGAAAGTAGAAGCTAAGGACGCAGTAAGCCTTGAACACGCTCAACAGCTAATTGATAGATCAGAAGTTAGACTGCATGTAGCAGGTCTACACAGACGACATAATCGTAGATAATTTTAATAAAAGTAGCTATTTAAGCAGCTCTACTGGCGCTTAATTCCTCGTCTATACGGCGTAGTTCCTCAACCGCACTGATGCCATCTAGAAAAACAAGCGCGGTATTAAGCCCTTTACAAAACTATAAAGTAACTGTAATCTTAGTCTTAAGAAAATAAAGTGGAGGTTCCAATGGTTTTTGGAAGAAGAAAAGCAGCTGCTCTTGTGGGAGAGTTTCTAGGTACAGGAATATTAACAATAACAATATTGAGTGTTCAACGCTCTCAAATTGGTCTACCATTTTTTGTAGCAATCGCTACTGGAATGGCATTCGCGCTACTGGGATACGTATACGGTGGAGCTTCTGGCGGTTATTTCAATCCAGCAATTACGTTGGCGCTATGGACAGCTAGGAAAATATCAACTGTTACTGGTCTTGCATATATAATTGTGCAATTTGCGGGTGCGTATGCTGCATTTGGCATATTTACATATCTTTTGAACCAGCACCTACCAAACGTAGGTGGACACTATACAGGACGAATATTAGTCGCAGAAGCATTAGGTACAGCAGTACTTAGCTTTGGGTTTGCATCGACTGTATATCAAGGTTTCAGTAAAGCCGCTAACTCTAGCTATGCAGGACTTGCCTACGCAGTAGGTATTCTTGTAGCCACAGCCGGCTCAGCATCACTAGGTCTATTGAACCCAGCCGTTGCACTTGGTGCAAAATCTTGGGTTTGGGGCACATATGTACTAGGACCTGTTCTAGGAGCAATAATCGGTACTAATCTTTACGCTCTACTATTCGCAGAGCCAGAAGCATTAGCTACCAGCAGCGTTGCTGTCTCGTCTAGTTCTGTAAGCTCAGTTTCAGCTAAAAAACCTGTAGCCAAGCGCGCTACAGCTAAAAAGAAAACATCGCGAAAAAAATAGTTTTACTTTCTAAGTAAAATATTCTGCTCTGCGGCAACGCGTAGGGCAGTTTTTTATTTAAGTAAGTCTCTTTGAAATTCTAATATGCCACTAATATCTTCGCTATATTTAGTAGTGTCCGGTAAATCAAAAGTCTTAATTTTTTTCCATACGGAAGAAATCAATCTTTCTAAATATTTGAGTTCATCTTCATCGGGAATAAGACTGAGCACCAGTTCGCCTGGATCCTCAGCCTCAACGTAAATAATACGCGCTTCGTAGCGCTTAACGTTTTTATATCTTCCACTTTGCCTGGCCAGAAGCACATAAAATAAAAGCTGGTTCTTATGCCTCCAGGCTTTAATAGCTTTAGACTGTGACCGCGAACTAAAACTTTTAAGCGACGCACCAGTTTTATAGTCTGAAATTATAAGCTTATTGTTATCCAAGTAAACATTATCCAAAGCACCCTTAAGCGTGGCATTATTTAGAACTACGTTATCAAATGATACTTCGGCCAGGGCATTATTTGTTAAATTGTATTTCTTTTCCTGGAATAAACTTTTTATTACTTGCCTTCCATGATCGTGGTAGCGCTGGTATTCATTTATCGGCAGCAGTTGTTTTTCTAAAGCCTCATCAAAGTAACTTAACACGTGTTCCATGTCGAATTTATCCCTATTGAAAAGATTTTGAGCGGCTTCCATCGCTTTATGCACGGCATTTCCGTAAGCCATATGTGGTGAATTTACACTAGGTAGTTTTAATAGCTGTTTTTCCAGGAAATTCATTGGTCCGCCATTAGTTATGTCTAAAAACTGTAGCAGTCCGGTTGCGCTCAAAGTATATTCGTTAATCCTAGGAGTAAGTAGGGTTTTTTCGTTAGCGTTATCAAGCCGCGGCCAGCTTAATGCTGACTGTAACAACTTTATATTTTGATCTATATTTTGAGATTGGCCACCCTTACTTTTTATTGGTATGCTGCTGAAAAATGGCGAGGCTAGTACTTTTTGACTTTTACCATCAAGCTCGTAGCTGCTTATAATAAGTGAGCTTTTACTACGCGTGCTGGCAACGTAAGCTAGGCGTGCATAATCGTCCAGATGCTCTCCATAAGGCTGCAGAGGAAGATTGGCGGGTGGTTTTCGGCCAAAATGTTTGGGCTGCCATTCACTTTCTACGGCGTTCAATAAATATACACAGTCGAACTCCAGTCCTTTGGACTTATGAATCGTCATTAGCTGTACTGCTTTTTCGCCACTAACGAACCACGATTCGTCGGTTATAGTTCTATTTAGGCTGTTATTAAGTTCATAAAATCGGACAAAATCTTCCAGCTTTGGCAGCGATTGTCTGGTAGCTACAAATTCATAAATTAGCGAGTTTAATACATTTAATGCCGATAAGTTCTTTAGGTAGTCATTATCTACTAGTTTTAATTTTATAAAATACTCATTTAGCGGGCTTGTCAGGTATTTACCTGCTCTAAGTCCCAGGATATATTCAGTCATAACCGGCAATGGTTGAAACTGCGCTTCTTCGCTCAGCCACAGCAGCCACTCGCCAATATTTTTTATTTCTGTATCATTGCTATTTAATACACTGTCCATCCAATGACTATTTTGTTTATGATCTGCAGTCGCCATCTTCCATAGCAGTCTGGTATTAATGTTCCACACCGGATGAGTCAAAACAAGCGACAGATTATAATTAACACTTTTCTCATCACCGCTTTTTATACTTACTACTAGTTTTGACAAACAAAAAATAAGTTGAATTAGGTCATAGTTTAAAATGTTATTTTGCTGCTCGTAGCGCAACGGTACGTTTTCTTTATTTAAATAGGCACTAATGCGCCTTAAGCTATCGTGACTTCTAGCAAGCACTGCAATAGTGTTAGAACTATTCTCAGTCCAAGATTCTTTAATATGTGTTGCTATGGCGCTCAGTTGTTGCTCCATGGTTGGAAAAGCAAAATGTGTTATCTCACCCTTTTTAACTTTGCTGGCGGCAAGGAGCTCCTTATTTATATTATCCATTCTGTTAACAAGCCGGTCTTCGGAGTACGAGATAACACTTTGCGCATTATCTAATATTTCCTGGGTTGATCTATAATTTTCTTTTAAAACAATAGTTTCAACGCTCGGATAAAAACGGGTAAAATTTAACATGTTATTAAGTTCGGCGCCGTTAAAAGCAAAAATGGATTGATCATCATCTCCAACGGCCATTAAATTGGGCTTTTTCTCATTGCTGTAATGGCTAGATACTAAATGCGCCAGTCTTAGCTGAGCTGCATTAACATCTTGAAATTCATCGATTAGAACATACAGGTATTTTTCCTGAACGCTTGCCAGTAAGTCAGGGTTCTGCTCGAGCTGCGTATTAACTTCTATTATCATGTCTGAGTAATCGTAATAGCCGCGACTGTGAAGAAGGCTTCTGTAGGAGCCATATACTTGCGTTAAAGATTTCCACCAGGCGTTCCGTTTTCGCTCGCTGTACATTCCTTTTTGCCCACTAACAGACTGTATCCACCGTCTTTTCCAGGCACCGGTATTAGTTGTCTTGCCTGTGCCTCTATCTAAATTAATGGCGTTATCAAGACTATTTTTTATAACTGAACTTAGTGAAGTAAGCGGAGCCACAGACACGTCTATAGGCTGATCTGGAAGCTTACCAACTGTGACTTTTAATTGATCTAAAGTTTTGGCGCTTAGTTTTGTATTTGTTAAGTCTATTAACTTATTTTCAACGATATCTATATATGCATCGTTTACTGCAATCATTGCAGCTAATTTTTGAGGTGTAAGTCCAGCTTCTTTAGCCAGTTTGAGTGCCTGCATTACATCGCTTATGGCGGTATAGTTATCGGCAAATTTAACCGACAAAGGATTATCTAGTGGTAGATCGGATAAAATAGTTTGAATAATTTCCAGCTGTACGGCATCTGGAACTGTTTTTAAACTTGCACCGTTCCAAAAATAATCTGGGAATAACTGCATTAGTTCACTAGCAAAGCTATGAAAAGTTCTGACAGATACATTTTGAGCTGCGGGCCCTACTAATTTAGCTAACCTGTCTCGCATATTCGTAGCCGCAAAATTAGTGAATGTTAAACATAAAATACTTGATGGATCGGTATCGGTTTTTTTAAGAATGTTCGCTACTCTGAGGCTAAGAAGTTGCGTTTTACCTGTGCCTGGTCCGGCAATAACTAAGACCGGTCCATCTATTTTTTCGACGGCTTGTTTTTGGGCTACATTTAACTGATTAAACGACTGAGTAAAGTCTCTCTCCATATAACTATATTGTACAGTTTTTATAGATTATGTTCTTTAAGACTTACTGTTTGCAAGTGAGCATATAGAGCAATCGTCCTGATACAAAAATTCGCTTAAAAATTGCTGCACGGCATTTGACCATGGCTCCAGCTTACTAAAGCCTCTCAAATCAGCTGCTTCCCTCAGTAAATAGCCTGACAGGCCGGCAAAATGGAATCGTCCCCATAAAACAACTGCCCACCTGTTACCTGCCGGAATAACCGATATAGGCTCTTTAGCGTTATAACTTTTGAATTTTTTGCCTTTAGATCTTCTGATAAGATTTTGGGCAACAAAACTACCATCTCTTAGTGCTGTTTGAGCCAAGCCGCTATAAGGCGTGTTGGCATTATCGCCAAGTACGAATATATTTGGTTCAGTTTGAAGATAAGTATCGACGGCTACCTTGCCTCTTCCCATAAGTACAAACTTATTACTCGTAAAAAACGGATGATTAGTTACGCCAGCTGTCCAAATAACCGTGTGGCTTCTAATCGGTTTGCCGTTAATGGTTAGCTCATCCGCCGTTTCGCCTTCAACTTTACTTTTAAGATATAGACTTATGCCTAATTTTTTTAGACGCGATTTAACTTTTCGTGAAACTGACTTTGGTAAATTAGGCAGCAGCCTTGGCATCGCTTCTATTAGATCAATATGGATACTCCGCTTAGAGATTCCGTGATTTTTCATAATGTGCTTTAAATACTCAGGTAGTGCTCCGGCAAGTTCAATGCCAGTAGGGCCGGCACCGATAATAATGTAGTTAAGGTCTGGCCGATTATCTTCGATGAGTTGTTTATGTAAATGATTCTTAAATCTGGCGACTTCCGACTGGGTTTTAATACTATATGAATATTCGGGCAAGCCCGGAATACCAAAATAGTTTGTAACAACTCCTAGCGCCAGAATAAGTACGTCGTATTCACAGGCTTGTCCATCAACCGTTGTGACTATCTTTTTCTGGCGATCTAGCGTTTCGGCTTGTCCTATAACAACATCTATATTACTTGCGGATAGAATTGAATCGAGCGGAATACTTGAATTAGCTCGGCTCCCTCCTGTTGCAGTTCTATATAGCGTTGGATAATATCTAAGATCTCTATCATCTGTCAGAAGAGTTACGTGGAAATCTTCATTGTCAGCCAGCTCTAATGCCGCTTTTACACCTGCAAAGCCGCCGCCTACTATTAATACGTTTTCTGTTTTTGACATCTTCTACAATGATTATACCAAGCTTAAGCTTTTTGTTAAGTATGAACTTCAAGCTACAATAACAAATTGAAAGAAACTAATTATTAATGAAAATACTTTTTATAACTAGAAAATTTCCTCCTAGTGTTGGCGGAATGGAGCTATTTGCGCATGATATTTCCCAGGAGCTAAGTAAAAGTAACGATTTAGCTCTAGTGAAATGGGGCGGATC
Source organism: Candidatus Saccharimonadota bacterium (assembly GCA_003153395.1). Lineage (GTDB taxonomy): Bacteria > Patescibacteriota > Saccharimonadia > Saccharimonadales > UBA4665 > PLYP01. The sequence continues at coordinate 62,021 of PLYP01000006.1, read as the reverse complement.
GAGAAAATGGTACCCAGTTATCTTGCCTTACCTATCGCTATGGTCCTTTTACGAGCTTCTTAAAGGCGATATAAACATTATTCATATTCAGGATTCACTTTTTTCCCCGTTAGGTCTAATTTTGTCGCGACTTTTCGCTAAACCGTATGTAGTTGTGTCGCATGGACTCGATTTAACGTGGGATAACTATTTGTATCAAAAGGTTATTCCCTACTGCGTTAAGCGAGCTAATGCCATTTTCTGTATTAGCCAGGAAGTATGTGATATTGCGACTGAAAGTGGTGTAGCACCAGAAAAAATCCACAGTATACCCTTAGGCATAAAAGACGATATATATGGGCAATATAGCCGCGAAGAAGGTAGAGAAATATTGGAGGTTAAATCTAGCAGCAAAATTATTCTAAGTGTTGGACGGCTGGTTGAGCGAAAAGGTGTGCGGATATTTATACGAGACGTATTGCCACTTCTAATTAAAAAGCATAAAGATCTTTTGTTCATAATTATTGGCGAAGGAGAAGAAAGAAAAAATATAGAAAAAGAGATAATTAAACAAAATTTAAGTGGCCATGTCCGCCTTATGGGCCAAGTTGAAGATTATGTAAGAATTGCTGCCTATAATGCCAGCGATGTCTTTGTAATGCCAAATATAGTGGTTAAAAATGATATTGAAGGATTCGGGCTTGTAGTTCTGGAAGCTTCCCTGTGTAAATTGCCGGTTGTGGCATCGAGTATTGGGGGTATTAGGGACGCTATTACGAATAATTCTAACGGAATATTAATTGAGCCAGGCCAAATAGATGAGTTTTATAAAACTGTAGACGGCTTTCTGTCTGGTCCTGCCGAGGCCCAACGTTTTGGCGAACAAAGTCGTAAGTTCACTTTAGAAAATTATAGTTGGGATAAAGTAGCTAAAAAATACATGGAAGTATACAAGCAGTTAATTAAAAATTGAATATTACTAAATTTGCTTTTTATAGAGTAAACCCCTTAAGCTTAATCTATGCATGAAATTATGGAAGGCCTTAAAAAGGCCGGTTTTTCTGGTGAACTTGATGATTCTATTGAAGCCAGAGATTTCTACTCTCACGACGCATCGATGTTTGAACTTAGGCCCAAACTTATAGTCAAACCTCGTAATGCCAAAGACGTTGAAATATTGATTAAATTTACCGCTAAGGCTAAGCAGGATAAAGCTCACATAAGTTTAACGGCCCGGAGTGCCGGAACCGATATGTCGGGCGGAGCAATAAATGATTCAGTCATAGTGGATTTTCAGAAATATTTTAATAAGATAGAGAATATAACTTCTGTTAGCGCTCACGCCCAGCCCGGTGTTTTTTATAGGGACTTTGAGTCAGAAACTTTGAAGCATCATGCCCTTATGCCTAGTTATCCTGCATCTAGGGATATGGCATCTATTGGCGGCATGGTTAACAATAATAGCGGTGGTGAGAAATCTCTGGAATACGGTAAGACAGAGAACTTTGTTACTAAGCTTAATTTTGTTTTTGCTGATGGGGTTGAGCGAGAAGTTAAACCATTAAATAGAACAGAGCTAAATAAAAAAATGGCCCAAAAGGATTTCGAAGGTGAAGTCTACAGAAAGTTATTTAAGCTTATAGACGAGAATTATGAGGAAATAAATAACGCAAAACCTAAAGTAAGTAAAAACTCAACTGGCTATAACCTTTGGGATGTGTGGGACAAAGAAAAAGGCATTTTTGATTTAACAAAATTAATAGTCGGAGCTCAAGGAACATTGGGCTTTGTAACTGACATCCACTTTAGGTTGGTTAAAGCTAGAGAACATTCCGGACTCCTTGTCTTATTTATGAAAGACATAGATGATCTTGGTGAAGTTATTCCAACGGTTCTAGAAGCTAAGCCGTCTACGTTTGAATCTTTTGATGACGCCACCCTTTGGCTATCAATTCGTTTTATGCCTAGTTTCCTAAAACTGCTTGGCTGGAAAAGATTTATCCATCTGCTAATAACACTTATTCCTGACGGCCTTCAGCTTCTTAGAGGCGTACCCAAGCTTATTCTAATGGTTGAGTTCAATGGTGAAACAGAAGCAGAAGTAAGGCAAAAAGTGATTGCACTTCACAAGACACTAAATCCTAAGCGAGCAAGGTATGAAATCAACGGCTTTGAAGAAGACCCCTCTGAGTCTAAAAGTGAAAAATTTTGGATAATGAGGCGTTATAGTTTCCAGCTTCTTAGGAGCAAAGTAAAAGACAAACATACTGCTCCGTTTATAGATGACTTTGTTGTTCCCCCAAATAATTTGACCGTATTTTTACCTAAACTTAGAAAAATTATAAAGAAGTATAGGCTGCTGGCTACAATTGCCGGTCATATGGGAGACGGGAACTTCCATGTAATACCTTTAATGAAGTTAGAAGACCCGAAAGATAGAAAAAAAATATTGCCGGCTATGAAAGAAGTTAATAACTTGGTATTAAAGTACGGCGGCTCGCTTTCAGGCGAACATAATGATGGCTTAGTCAGAGGACCATGGCTAGAAATGATGTACGGTAAAAGCATGATGACAATTTTTAAGGAAGCAAAACATATTATGGATCCGCAGTTAATTTTTAATCCTCATAAAAAAGCCAATGCTGAATGGGAATACTCTTTCAGCCATATAAGGGAACATTTTTAAGGTAAGTCTTGGATGCCTTGAATTAAAGTGGTAAAGCTTATGTTGAAGCTATTTCTGAACGACAATATTTCTTAAAACACCTGTGCCAGTTGTATTTGGCAAAGCAACTGCACTTCGCGGCAAACTATATGACTCAACATTCAATTTTGCTACTGGTTCTCTGCCACGAATGTGGTCGTAAAGGCGTCTGAGCCTTCTGTGGCCCATAAAATCTATATCAATACGCGTCGGATAGACGTAGTTTTCTGAGGGAACGAGACCTTTAAAAGTTGCATGAGTGACCTGAGCTAGATCTCTGCTGTCCGTAGTAATTTCCGTTACCAGATAATCGTCAAAGAATAGATGACCAGCACTTTCAGCTACTGCACGTCGGGCGATCCGCTCAGGTATAAAATGAGAGACTTCTAGCAGCTCTCCTTGTTCCCTTTGTCTCTGATTCATAGAAAGACTATTATACTCTAAAAAGTCAAATTAAGCAATAGCATATTTATATCTTTATGCAAGCACTAGTAACTTTCAGTTGGTTTAAATACTAGGTAAATTGAATTTAAATATCTGACTTGAAAATGCCGGTTAGTCATGGCTTTAGTAAGAGTGTTATAGTATAAACAAAGTGCTTATATTTATGGGTTATTCACTGTGAGTAAAAAGAGTAAAATTTTAATAATTTTGCTACCTATTATTTTAATACTTGCAGTTTCAGTTTGGTATTTAAGCGGACAAAATGTAGCCGTCTTGCAGCCGGCAGGTGTAATTGGCCAAAAAGAGCGCAGCCTTATCTTTATTGCTTTAATATTATCCGCAGTTGTGGTTCTTCCCGTTTACGCGCTGACAATATTAATAGCTTGGAAATATAGGGAAGGAAATACATCCGCCAAGTACACTCCCGACTGGGACCACAGCAGAGTTCTAGAGACTATATGGTGGGGTATTCCACTAATTATTATTACTATTTTATCTGTTATAACGTGGAATAGTTCGCATGCCTTAGATCCATATCAAGCTATTGCAAGTAAAGTTAAACCAATCCAAGTTCAAGTAGTTGCTCTAGACTGGAAATGGCTATTTATATATCCCAAGCAGCATATAGCTAGTGTTAATAAATTCGTAATTCCCCTTAACACTCCAATAAGTTTCAACATTACTTCCGATACAGTAATGAATTCCTTTTGGCTGCCAAATCTAGGCGGTCAAATTTATGCAATGCCCGGTATGTCTACCACGCTACATTTAATGGCCAATAAGGCTGGCAGCTACTATGGTTCATCGGCAAATATTAGTGGAAAAGGTTTTTCAGGGATGAATTTTACGGCTGATGCCGTCAGTAGTAATAGCTATAATTCATGGATAAGTTCGCTTGCAAAAAGTAAATCGGTGCTTAACTTAAATAATTATAATAAACTGGCTCTACCGAGCACCTATAACCGCGTCAGTTATTATAAAAATGTACCGGATGGTTTATTTGAAAACATCATAATGAAGTATATGGAACCCATAACCAATGGGAGCAGTATATGATGAATAATTTGGCTAATATACTAGGTAAATTAAATGTGCACGCCCTCCCTTCCAGTCCAATAACAGCCGGCGCAGTAATTGGTGGTTCTATTGCAGTATTAGCTGTAATTGCTTTAATTACTTATAAAAAAAGATGGACATGGCTATACAAAGAATGGATAACAACCACCAATCATAAAAAGATAGGTGTTATGTACATTATTGTAGCTGTTCTAATGCTACTACGCGGGGCTTCTGATGCCGGTATGATGAGACTTCAGCAAGCAACATCCGTAGGTAGTGCTCACGGCTTATTATCACCGAATATGTTTCAACAGGTAGTATCCGCTCACGGTACTATAATGATATTTTTTGCCGGGATGGGTCTGATGTTTGGCCTGATTAATCTGGTGCTGCCATTAATGATAGGAGCTAGGGATGTTGCCTTTCCGTTCATGAATTCCACTAGTTTTTGGTTGTTTGCTTTCGGCGCAGTACTCATTAATTTATCTTTAGGTATCGGTGAATTCTCCGCTGCTGGATGGCTGGCCTACCCACCTTTATCTGAGCTGAAATATAGTCCTGGTGTAGGTGTCGACTATTGGATTTGGAGTTTGCAGATTGCCGGAATTGGAAGTTTGCTATCTGGAATTAATTTTATAGTTACCATTCTAAAAATGAGAGCTCCGGGAATGACATTAATGAAAATGCCTATGTTTGCCTGGAGTGTTCTTGGAGCGATGACTCTGGTTGCTTTTGCTTTTCCAATTCTAACTGTGACGCTAACTCTATTGGCACTAGATAGGACACTTGGCATGCACTTCTTTAGTGCTGGTTACGGCGGAAACGCCATGATGTATATAAATCTAATATGGGCCTGGGGACATCCGGAAGTATATATACTAATTTTACCGGCCTTTGGAATATTCTCTGAAATCGTATCAACTTTTTCTAGTAAACGTCTATTTGGTTATAAGTCTATGGTCTGGGCTATTTGGGCAATAGTGTTCTTATCGTATGGTGTTTGGTTGCATCATTTCTTCACTATGGGCGCAGGAGCAAACGTCAATGCCGTTTTTGGAATTGCAACAATGTTAATTGCCGTTCCTACCGGCGTCAAAATTTTTAATTGGCTGTTTACAATGTACCGCGGTCGGATACGTTTTACGTCTCCAATGATCTGGTTTATGGGCTTTGTATTTCTTTTCACTATGGGCGGTGTAGCAGGAGTATTAATGGCTGTTCCTCCCATTGATTTCCAGTTGCATAACAGTTTGTTTCTAGTTGCTCACTTCCATACCATGATAGTTAGCGGCGTACTTTTCGGCTACTTCGCAGGAATAACCTATTGGTTCCCTAAAACTTTTGGTTTTAGATTAAATGAAAAGCTCGGTAAATATGCCGCTTACTGCTGGATAGTTGGATTCATACTAGCGTTTCTACCGCTATATATTCTCGGTATCATGGGTGCTACCAGGCGCATGGATCACTATAGCGCTTCACTTGGCTGGCAGCCGCTATTTATTGTGGCGGGAATCGGCGCTTCTATCATATTTATAGGCTTAGGACTGCAAATACTTCAAGTTATCGTCAGCATTTGGAAGAGAAATGAAACTAAAGATTTAAGCGGCGATCCATGGTCTGCGAGAACGCTGGAATGGTCAACTACTTCACCGCCGCCGGAATATAATTTTGCTCTCTTGCCCGTAGTTAATCAAAGAGATGCCTACTGGGCCAGTAAACATTCCAAGACTAAAACAGAGAATGATAGTTATTCGCCAATATATTCTCCGAAAAATACCAGCTCAGGTTTTTTTATAGGCCTATTTTCATTAACTATTGGGTTTTCAATCATTTGGCATATTTGGTGGTTATTAATAATCGGCTTTCTAGGTTTAGTATTAACGATAATTCTGCGTACCACGAGCGGTGAACACGAAAAAGTTATTACAGTTTCACAAATTGAAAAGATTGAGATTCCACTTAATGGCGGAACTAAGGCATGAGTAGCGACATAGAAACCATTGCTATAAAACAAGCGGCTCATGTTGCTGAGAAACATGAAGAAGATTCGAAGACGCTATTTGGATTTTGGCTATATCTAATGACGGACTGTGTTTTGTTTGCTAGCCTTTTCGCAACCTATGCCGTCCTGCACAATAATACTTTTGGTGGTCAAAGTGCCCATCAGTTGTTTAGTCTCCCCTACGCACTTACGGAAACGCTAATACTTCTCACCAGCAGTTTTACTTGTGGACTTGCCGTACTAGCTGCGCAGAGTAAACGTAAAAATCAAGTGATTAGTTGGTTAAGCGTAACTTTCGTTTTAGGTATAAGCTTCCTGAGCATGGAGCTGACTGAGTTTTCACGACTAGCTGCTAGCAATAACAGCTGGCATAGAAGTGGCTTTTTGTCATCATTCTTTACTCTAGTTGGAACACACGGTCTTCATATAACTATAGGGCTACTTTGGATGTTTGTTATGATATTTCGTCTATACAAGGGCAGTATTGGACGTACTACTATAAGGCAGTTAACTTTATTTAGTCTTTTCTGGCACTTCTTAGATGTTATATGGATATTCATTTTCACAATCGTTTACCTGCTCGGAGGCATAGGCGTATGAACCGACCTAAAATAGTTATTTCATTGCACGAACCTAGCAGTAGCTATAAATCTTATGTTGTTGGTTTTGTTTTATCTCTAATTTGTACTTTATCGGCCTATGTTCTTGTGGTGAACAATCTAGTTAGCAAGAAATGGGGATTAGCATTAATTGTATCAACTCTAGCTTTAATGCAGTTTATTACTCAGCTAACTCTTTTTCTGCATCTAGGAAAAGAAACCAAGCCGCGGTTGAGGCTTCTGGTTTTTAGTTTTATGGTTGGTGTAGTCGTCATATTAGTAGGTGGATCAATTTGGATAATGTATAACCTGAACTACCATATGCTTACCCCGTCGCAAATAAATAATTATGTAAAGAAGCAAGATGGCGGAATCTAAAGGAAGTACTGCCTCATCAGATTTACCGCTCAGTCTAGTAGCAGGTGCTAGTCTCAAAACATATAGGTCTAAGCTTCAGCCTTATTACTATTTATGTAAACCCGGCATAGTGTATAGCAATGTCTTGAGCGGTGTTGCCGGATATATTTTTGCTAGTAAATGGAACTTAGACATAAAGCATTTATTGGCTTTAACGGCTGGAACTGGACTAATTATTGCCTCGGCATGTGTTGCTAATAACTATATTGACCGTGGTATAGATTCTAAAATGAAAAGGACGAAGATCCGGGCTAGTGTTACTGGAGTAATTTCTGGCACTAATATGATACTGTTTTCCCTAATCTTAGGAATAATTGGTTTCACAGTTTTATTTTTGACTAATATCTTAACTGTATATATTGGTGTCTTTGCCTTTATTTCCTATGTTGGGGTATACGGGTATGTAAAAAGAAAAAGCATATACGGAACATTAGCAGGAACCTTGCCCGGAGGGGCGTCGATAGTTGCCGGTTATTCGGCAGCCACAGGAGAGCTGAATCTAGCTGCCCTGCTCCTACTACTCATTATGATTACTTGGCAAATGGCTCATTTTTATTCCATTGCTATATATAGAATAGATGAATATAAAAAGACAAAACTGCCGCTATGGCCAATAGTAAAAGGAATAAGAAGTGCTAAAATCCAAATTGGATTATTCGCTGTACTGTTTATTATTTCAAATTGGGCGCTAAGTATATTTGGCTATGCCGGCGAACTTTATTCGATACTTATGACTATTGTCGGATTAATTTGGTTTAGAATAATTCTATCTGGCAAAAATACTAAAAACGATCAGTTATGGGCAAAGAAGTCTTTTTTATTTTCCCTAATTACACTTCTGACTTTTTTTATACTACTGCCCTTTTCATTCCTATTACCATAAGAAATTAGTGGTATAATTTAATTAATGATTCTTATACTAACCCATGTAATTATCGCCGTATTAAGCTTAATATTTACGACAATCTTAGTAGTGTTTCCATCAAGTAATAGAATTCACTTAAGCTATGTTTTAGTTGGACTTACGCTTTTAAGCGGAATAGCATTAATAATATTTGAGCATGCCGCAATAATTAGTACTTGCCTGAGTGGTTTAGCATACTTATTTTTTGCAAGCCTTGAAATATTCATTGCTCGTAAACGTTTATTCTCTTCGACTTAACTAGTAGTAACAGTATTTTTAGGAATAATTACAGTAACAGTCGTACCTTTTTTTAGCTTACTCGATATAGTTATTGTTCCTTGATGGATGTCGGCTATCATTTTTGCAATGCTCAGGCCTAATCCATACCCTTCGCTTCCATTCTTTGTCCTTGATGAGTCAGCTCTATAAAACCTGTCAAATACGTGATCAAGATGTTTAGGATCAATTCCAGAACCTTCGTCTTTTATCTTCCAAATCACATTATCTTTATTTGGTATAGACTCTACTAAAACGCTACTGTCTTTCGGACTGTATTTAATCGCGTTATCCAGCAGTATGACCAGTAACTGAGACAAACTTTCTTTATCTGCTACAAGCGAAGCATTAGAAACGTTTACGTTTATAGATATCTTATGATTCTCAGCAGTCTTTTTAACCTGATCTACTGCTTGGCTTACAATATCTTTAGAATTAACTTTTGTAAATATATGTTGGACTTCATCGGCATCTAGGCGAGTTAATCTAAGAAGATTATTAATTAAAGACTCAAGTTTTGCAACTTCTTCGAGGTTGCTTTTAATAGTTCCCCGAAGCTCACTAGCGTCAGCTTTGGATTTAAGGAGTGCCACTTCGCTCTCCATTTTTATAGCTGTCAGTGGAGTTCTAAGTTCGTGCGATACGTCTGAAGTAAATCTTTTTTGCTGCTCATGAGCTTCCTCAATAGGCCGCAAAGTTCGCCTGGCAAGCCCGTAGCTTGTAAAGCCAGCAGCTACTAAAACTATCATATTAAAGCCGATTAAACGAAGTAATATTCTATGGGTAGAGTCGTCGTAATAAGTATTAGGCTTAAAACCAAAACGGGGATCATTTTGAAAGATTGGAAACTGATTATAAAGGCTTCGAGATTCGCTTTGAAGACCCCTGTCGAGTTCGTGGGTCGTGACATTATAAAGCGCAATACTAAACAATAAACTTATGCTCATAACTATTGCTATGTACCAGAGGGTTAATTTAAATGTAGCTGATCTAAACATTGCAATATTTAATTTGTGGCACTCAATTTATAGCCAAAGCCTCTCATGGTGTGAAGTAGCTGAGGCGAACGTGGGAATGGCCGATCAATCTTATTGCGTAAATATCCTATATATACTTCTATAGTATTTGGTAATATGTCGGCATCCTGATCCCAAACATGATTTATTATCATATCCTTAGTTATTATCTGTCCTTCGTGGTGCATCATGTATTCTAGAAGCGCATATTCTTTATGAGATAATTTAATATCTTCTTTCGCTCTTTTTACTACGTAATTATTGGTGTCTACCGTAAGATCGGCTACTTTTAGCTCAGCGCCTACTTGGACTGGCGGACGTCTTAATAAGGCTCTGACACGAGCAGTAAGCTCATCAAATGAAAAAGGTTTTACCAGATAATCGTCTGCCCCGCTATTCAATCCTTCTACCTTATCGCCAATAGTGCCGCGAGCAGTAAGCATTAGTATCGGTGTGTTAATTTTATTTTCTCTTAGTTTTTTACATAGCTCAGTTCCATCAATACTCCCCGGTAACATGCGATCAAGAACAATAACGTCATAGTCAGGATCCTGCGCATAACTTAGGCCAGTATCGCCGTCATAAACTGCGTCTACAGCAAAGCCTTTAATTTCAAGTCCCTGCTTAATGGCATGGGCTATTTTCGGTTCGTCTTCAACTACCAGTATTCTCATATACTCTATTATAAGGCGATGATTGAAAAATAGCTGTATAAAGCGAGAGTTAGTAAAATTAATATTAAGACTTAAAGCAATCAAAAACGCCAAATTACGCTAACAAAATAAGTCATTAATCGATTATTATTTTTCAGATTTCATACCTAAATATTTGCTGGCATGTGTGAGTACGATTATTAGCGCCAATATGATGAGAACTATAAGGTAAACTGAACGATCGATAATATTAGCTGCTATGATACTTGAATTACTTATATGGTGTAAATGCTTAGAAAAAACTAAGAAAGTTTCTCTAAATCCTAATGCTCCCGGAGTAATTGAAACAAAGAGCGCAAAGTTGGCAGCCCCGGTATATATAATTGCTTGGCTAAAATGTGTTGCAGGAGTCACCGAATGAAGCTCAATAAAGTAGATGACAGTAATGATCGATATCTGGGCAAACGTGGCTAGGGCTAGTAAATACCAGGCCTTTAAATCAAGTAAACGCATTTTGTTTTTTATAAATTCATGTTTACTTAACAAGTAAAGCAACGTTACGCAAATAGCTAAAAGAGGTATTAACCACCATTTGAGTAATCCTGAAAGTAAGAAGATACCGCTAAATGCTGCCCAAAAAAAGTAATATACAAGTGTTGCAACAGAATATTTCTTTAGGTCTACACTATATCTTCTTTTTAAATATACGGCTCTAGCTGCTGGTCCGCTCTGTAAGGGTCCGAAAAAATTTACGACAGCTGTATAGGCAGTTAATAAAATACTTTCGCGTCCGGAAGCTTTTATTTTTACTAGTCTCAATGTAGATATATTAACTAGAGCTAAAGCCAGCATAGTTAACATGTAAAGCATTATTAAAATAGCTATTTTTACTAAAGATAAATGTGACAGCTGCTGCCTAACGCTAGCATGCGATGCAAAATAATAAATAAAGAAAACTATTGTACCAATGAAAATAATTATGGCCAGGATCGGTTTAAATATTTTTTTCCACATAACTACTTATATATTAGCTTAATTTATTTTTTGGCATAAATTTAAACGCTTAAGTGTGTTTTCAGTAATAGGGTTATAATAGGACAAGTAATTTTAAAAAACGTGAAGTATATAAAACATTTCGGTAAAAGTTTGCTTAGATTAATTGATAATAAACAATTTTTCTATCTTATTGCAGGTTTTCTGGTAATTCAGGCAGCATGGATTGCCCTTAGTGGCAGATATCCTATGGCTTTTGATGAGGATTTTCACTTAGGAATTATTCGTTTATACGCGCATCATATTAGTCCTTTTTGGTCACATCAGCCAGCAGGCGGAGATGCTTACGGAGCGCTCGCTAGAGACCCATCGTACCTTTATCAGTATCTAATGAGCTTTCCCTATCGACTCATTAGCGTTTTTACTAATAGCCAAACTGTTCAAGTATTGATTCTTAGAGCAATTAATATTGCCTTATTTACATGGGGTCTATTTATTTTCAAAAAAGTTCTGCTTAAGACAGGAGCGTCTTTAAGGTTAGTGAATATAACTTGCTTAATTTTTATTCTTCTGCCGGTAGTTAGTCTGCTTGCCGCCCAGATAAACTACGATAACCTTTTCTTTCCTGTTACCGGTTTAACTCTACTACTAGCTTTTAGATTTAGCGACGAGTTAAAGAAAAAAAGATTTAACCTATCTTTATTTACTAGTCTAATTTGTCTAATGTTACTTGGAAGCCTAGTTAAGTATGCGTTCTTACCAATCGCTGTAATTGTAAGCGGATTTATTATTTTCCGTTTAGTGAAGACTTTTGGAATAAGTAAAGAATTAATAAAAGAAATACACGGGGGATGGAAAAAACATTCTGTCAAACTTAGAATAATTATAGTTGCCGGCTTACTAATTAGTTTGACTCTCTTCGGTCAGCGTTATGCGGTCAATTTAATAAAATACCATACACCTACGCCGGAATGCGACAAGGTTTTAAGCATAAAAGAATGTAGCGCCTACGGACCTTGGATAAGGGACTATGACTTTAAGATAAATCGCATAGATACGGAAATAGGGACTGAGAAAGGTATTGTTACTTTTGGAGCCGACTGGTTTTATGGTATGTGGCTAAGAATATTTTTTACTGTAGATGGCCCAGGAACGCTATATCAGACTCGTGGTCCCCTGCCTGTGCCATCTCTTAGCGCCGTGGTTTTTGTGGCGATTGGGATAGTCGCTGTACTTATAAGCTTTAAGAGGCTGCTAAGGCAGTATGAAGCTTCAAATATAGTACTGCTAGCTCTTCTTTCCGTAATATATATAGTGACACTTTGGCTGGATGAGTTTAAATCTTTCCTGGATACTAGACAGCCTGTCGCAATAAATGGTCGCTATCTAATACCTATATTACTGCCCATAATACTTATGATGGTTATGAGCGTATCTATAATTCTAAAGAATCATATAAGGATAAAAGTTGCTACGATGGTGGTCGTAATTTTCTCATTGTTCTGGGGCGGCGGAGCACTAACCTATATACTCAGAAGTAATGATGCTTGGTACTGGCATAATCAAATAGTTTATGACGCTAATCATGCCGTTCAACACGTACTAGGTCCGCTTACGCCTCGATATAATCAACCTGCTGAGTTTCTAAAATAGATTAGCTATTATTAAATCTGTGTCTTTTGGTTTGTTCAAGATTATCTTCGGTTAGAACCCGGTTAGTTCTAATTAGATCAGCAATAATATTTAGTACTAAACAAAGAAATGCACCGATCATTAGCACCGAGCCTATTAATAACGACTGTATATGTCCTCTTGTGGTGCCCTCTTGGATACTATAGATTGTAAATCGCGCAAACGGGACTAAGCCGGCTAGGAATAAAATAAAACCCAAGTACCCAAATATAATATATGGCTTATACATTATGTATGCTCTTATGATTGTTAAGGCTGATTTCCAGACATGTTCAAAGGTAGACTTAAATAATCTTGATTCGCGCAATTTGCCATTGGTATCGACGATAATACTGTCAATATGCAGGCCTTTATAGCCGGCCTGAATTATAGTCTCGGTCGTGTAGCTATATCGAGTTATTGTATTTAACCTAAAGATTGATTCGCGGCTGTAAGCCCTAAAGCCACTAACGGCATCAGGTACATTGGTGCCTGCAGCTTCATTGACTACTGCGGATCCCACCTTCTGTAATAATTTTTTAGTCCATGAAAAATGCTCAATCTGATGTGTTTGCCTATCGGCAATTACAATATCGGCAATGCCTTTAATGATTGGCTGGACTAAATCTCCAATACGATCACCGGGATATTGATTATCTCCGTCGGTATTGACAATTATATCTGCACCTAATTCCAGCGATTTTAAAGCGCCATCATGGAAAGACCGACCTAACCCCTGATTTCTTACGTGATGGACGAAATGTTTTACGCCAAGCTTCCTGGCTACTTCTACAGTTTTATCTGTTGATCCATCGTCAATAATAAGTATTTCAATATCATCTATTCCGTCTATTTTCTTAGGAATACTTTTAAGTACTAAGGGAAGAGTTTCTTCCTCGTTTAAACATGGGATTTGTACAACTAACTTCATAAATCTATTAGATAACAGTATACCTTAAAATACACTTACTTAATCCTGTATCAGCTGTATTACACTCTCTCAAACTGAGTAAACGCTTAGCTGATGCTCCTAAAGTATTATCAGCTAATCTTCAGTAGCTAATATTAGGCTATGACAGACAAAACAAAGTTTTGACATTTATAGCAATAAGGTTGAGGTATAATGTTTACAAATAATGCCACAAACACCAAGAAAACCCAACATATCTGGCCTTACACCATCCCGTCCAAGACCCGGAATGGATATTATAGTAACCAAAAAACAAGCTTCGCAGTTTCCGGGAGTCGGTATGACCTTAAATAGCTATAACAGAGATAGTGCCAAAAGAGGCCGGATTTCACCAAACGCGGCTCCTGCAAAGACTCCATTAAGAAAGCGGATCTTTAAAAAAAGGACTTTTAAGCGACTCATTATTATCTTAGTTGTCCTGGGAATAATTAGCGGGCTATATTATGGCGGTAAATTTGCATACGATCTGCATAAGGCATTTGGCGGAAGCATCTTTGATCTATTGCACACATCTAAATTAAAGGGCGAAGATACCGGACGAGTCAATATTCTGCTGGCTGGCAACTCTCCGGATGATCCTATGCACGGAGGAGCCTATTTAACGGACTCCATTATGATTCTCAGTATTGATACTAGGAACAATACGGCCTGGATGTTAAGCGTACCTAGAGATTTATGGGTCACTATACCTAATCATGGTTATCAGAAAATTAATGCCGCCTACGAATTTGGCAAGGCGGATAATTTCTCATCCAATGGTTACTCAAATGGCGGAATGGGTGAACTTGAGCAAATAGTGAGCCAGAAATTTGGCATACCTCTAGATTATTACGCTCTAATAAACTACACAGCATTTAAGCAGGCCGTGGATGCGGTTGGCGGAATTACTATTAATATACAAAGTCCGGATCCGCGTGGACTATTTGATGCCTATACTAATTTAAAACTTGCTAACGGAACCGTTACATTAAATGGTCAGCAAGCGCTTAACTTAGCTAGAGCGCGTGGTGATAATGCGGCAGGAGACGTTTCTTACGGCTTTCCTCAGAGCGATTTTGATAGAACTCAGCATCAAAGACAAATGCTTGTCGCATTGCAGGCTAAGGCTTCGAGCAGCAGTGTTCTGGCAAATCCTATTAAGTTGAGCAGTCTGTTCGATAGTCTAGGTAATAATGTGCAAACTGACTTGAACCTTAGCGATGCCAGGAGACTATATGGACTATCTAAAAAAATACCGACTCAAAAAATTCAGTCACTAAGTCTTAACAGCGCCAATGGTCATAGCCTGCTCAGTAGTTATTATTCTAGTAACGGACAAGAAGCTTTAATACCAGCGCTTGGAATCAACAATTATAGTGACATTGAGGCGTTCGTTGCCCAACACACCTCTAATAATCCGATTGTTCAGGAAGGCGCAAAGGTCGTAGTTCTTAATGCGACTAACATATACGGCTTAGCTACCAAGTACAAACAAATTCTAGCCACGATGCATATAAACGTTGACCAGACCGGTAATTATTTCGGAGGAGTTTCGCCAACCTCAAGCATTATTGACGTCAGTAATGGATCAAAACCGGCTACTAAAGCCGCATTAGTTCAGAAGTTTGGCAACATTGTTACCACATCTAATCCATACGCCGGGGTATATAATGCTGACTTTATATTTATTGTTGGAACGGATAAAGCAGCGGGCACCTAAAAAGATCAGACAAATACCCTAAATTGGACATAATAAAATAATAAGTGCAGTATAATATAACTTAGACATTTTAAGGGGTATACTGAGACTTATATGGGTGACCAAGTAGCGGCCAATTATTTAAAGACATTCTTAGACAGACAGCAGGTTCGTAAGTTTAAGAAAGGCGAAATTATTATCTTCCAGGGTGAAGCGCCGCGTTATGCCTATGCTGTTAAGTCCGGCACAGTAAAAGCTTACAATTTAAGCGTTAATGGAGATGAAAAACCAGTAGCATTTTATACGGCTGATAATATTTTTCCTGCTACTTGGATTTACGGCAAGGTGCCTAGTGCTATTTATTATTATGAGGCGTTTACACCTGAAGTTGAAGTTTATATTATTGATAAGCAAACCCTAGTAAAATTTATTAAGAAAAGCCCGGAGCTGCTTTACCAAGAGTTAGATCGATTGCTCTCCGATCAATTAGGTGGATCGATGCGCTTAAATGCGCTGCAACATTCAAGGGCCAGTGATAAATTAATTTATACGCTGCATTATCTGGCATTAACCCACGGTAACGCTCAAGAAAAGAACACTATTGAGATCACACTAGATTTAACCCACCAGGATTTTGCTAATCTAACAGGTTTAACCCGCGAAACTGCGGCTACCGAGCTTAATAAACTTAAAAAACAAGGCATAATTAGCTACGGTAAGAATATGCCTTACAAGCTAAACATTACAAAATTATTACAGCAGGTAAACGACCAGTTTATTTCTGATATACAGCCGTCTACGCTACAGACTTAACAGATTCGCTTTTATTATTCTTATTGTTTAAGGTATCGCTTATTACTTTCGCTAGATTATGTGGTGCTGTCCAAGATTTGATGATGCATCGGCTGGCACCTAGTTTATAAGCTTCTGCAATTTCCGGTGAATTTTCCATGTTGGTAAATATCAGTACCTTAACCTTGCGTCTTTTTGCATTGTCCCATTTCTGCAAAAATTCCAGTCCGCCCATAATTGGCATGAGTAGATCAAGTAAAACCAGATCCGGATTAAAATCTGTAAGTTTACTAAGCGCTTCTTTCCCGTCAAATGCTTCTACAACTTCGTGGCCCTGATGGCGCAGTATTATGCAGTAAGCGTTATTTAAATCTTTATCATCCTCAACGACTAATATTCTGGCCACTATTTATATCTCCAATCCAAGTCTATTTTTCTTGGGTTACAACTATTTATAGCATATATATAATATTTCAACCTGTCTAATTTTTTACTTAATCGTCTTAACTTAGAAGGTATATCCGTAATAATCATTTAATTTTATTCGATACTCTAGGTAGCGAAAAGAAAAAACTGGTACCTTTTCCTTCCACGCTATTAAACCAAACTTTGCCATTTAACGTATCCATCAGACCTTTTACCATATATAGTCCAAGTCCGGTACCGGATGTTTCTCGTTTAATAATATTCGAACCTCTAAAGAATTTAGAAAATATTTTATCATGTGATCTATTAGGTATACCCCATCCGGTATCGTTAATTTCCACTACTATTTCTGTCTTTTTAGGCCTAACAATTATTGTTACCTGACCGTTGTCGGGCGTATATTTTATTGAGTTAGAGACTAGATTTGTCACAACTTCTTTGACGATTAATGTATCTGTTTTAATTTTAGTGCTATTTTTTCCAACAATCTGCATTTTTAGTCTTATTTGCTTTGAGGTGGCTATTAATTCAAGCTCCGGCAATATTTCCTTAATAGTTTCGTCAATTTTGATTATCTTTGGATATACGGCAATAGTGCCGCTTTCAATCCTCGTTATGTTAAGTAGAGTAGATATAAGCTCATTCATACGATTAGAAGCGCTAATAATTGTTTCTAGAGACGTCTTTTGCATAGGATTGAGTTCTCCCATATATCCATCAGTTAGCATGTGAGTATAAGTTTTAATCGCTGATAATGGAGTACGAAGTTGGTGTGAGGCTAGCGATATAAACTCACTTTTCATCCTGTCAATTTCTATTTCCAAACTTATATCGCGAAAAACTTCAATAGCACCAAGAGGCTTACCCTTAAGTGTGATTGGTGAAGCGTTAACCGAAACAGGAACCCTTTTTCCTTTATTCGTTTGATAAATCATTTTTCCTTCTACGGGTCGACCAGTTAAAAACGCTCTGGTAATAGGCCGGTCAATCACGTTCATGATTTCGCCATCAAAACTGACTGCTGTAATAATTTTAAAAAACGGAAAACCAACTAACTCAGATTCTTTTAGTCCTAATAAATGAGCGGCTACGGGATTAACGCGGGTTATTCTTCCAAATTCATCGGTAGTTATAGCGCCATCACCAATACTGCGGAATATTGCATCCGCCTCTGCTCTTGTTTTGCTTGTAACGACTGTTTTGCGTCTTAAGTTATCATCGGTATTAATGCCATTAGTCTCCTCAATTGCCATTATAGCTTGCCTGCTCCATTATCGGATTCCGCAAACTTGCTTAGCTCCTTAAGATATTCCTTAATAATTACCGCATCATCAGTCAAAAGTGATACGACTGCACCAATCCAGTCTATTAAACTTTTAAGATCATTTTTGGTTAAATCTTGAGGCGGTTTATGTAAATGATTTTCTACCTGCCTAGCTATGAATCTATCGGCAGCTGGTCCTAAATAGACGTGGGTTATTCTTACCACTTGATCATAGACGGATGTTTGATCATTCATAACTTAAACATCCTCTATTCGTTTAAGACGATTAGCACCAACAGCAAGCACAATAAATCCAATTCCGCCCATTATTCTAATTAAAATGCCCAAAAATAACCTGTAGTTAAATATGATGCTGCCATTGATGGGCCAAATGCTATTAATATATTGGCTTAAAATAAAACTGAAAATTATAGAAAATAGTCCAACGGAAAGTAGCGTCAGGGCCCTTTTATAGATAATACCTTCAATTTTTCTGGTGTATATAATGAGCTCATAAGAAGCTAGTAAACCCAAGAACCATGCGTATAAATATGGAATAATGATGGTTAAAATTATCAGCCAAGCTGGCAAGTAGTAATGATTATTAGTAGTTGACATTGAACTTAGATTTGCTGATTTTAAAGTCAGGTAGCAATAAAGTACTCCGATTATTATGAATATCAGCATTACGAATCTTGAGTTAGTTAGCCCGATGTCTAATTTGGCTATAGATATTAATCCTTTTGCAGCAATAGCGATAAGAACGAATGCGATAAAGGGCATTATTAAATCCAGGTAGTTTATTAATATTACTGATGCAGAGTGAAAGGAGTTATTTTTATCTGCAATACCAGTAAGTATTCGGTTAATTATTGCATTAACAGGTAGGCTCCATGCCAGCCACATTATTCCCTTTGTCAGTGTGACAAGTTCACTGCCTTCTTTAGTGTCGGCTACCTTTTGGGAATAAATCTGGAGTTTCGAATATCCCCAAAAAGCTACAAACCAGACACATATAACTGGTATTGCAATAAGCAGTAATACTATTCGATACTCAAATTCTGAAAATCTATAATTTTTTATAGTTAGATAATTGCTTGGCAGCAACAATGTCAGCAATATATATACGGCAGCTAAAGTAAAACACCACTTTAGCGCGGTAACAGTAAATCTTATTGTCTTTTTGTTAGTCAGTGTCTCCAATATTAAAAAAAGCCTCTCCTTAGAATTGATACATTAAATCACATTTAAGATATAAGTATCGTAAGATTTTAAACAATGATTTAAGCAGTACTTGCAAACAGTGAAACGCTTGTGCTTTTGGTGAATTTAAGATCATAATGGTCGAAGCATGACTAAGAAATCCTTAAACCGCGGATTAAATATAAAGAAATTAGTAATACCGCTAATCTTTGTTATTGGTCTTTATGTAATATTGCCGCAATTTAAAACTTTTCGTTCCAGCTTGCATTATTTGTATCACCCGAATTTTGCCTATTTTATTCTCTCAGCATTATTTATGACCGGAACCTTTTTTGCAGCTGCCTTGTCTTATATGCTGTTTGCAAAAAAACGATTACGATATTTTGAAGAACTATTTGTGCAGCTAAGTGCTATATTTGTAAATCAAACGCTGCCAGCCGGTATTGGTGGCATAGGTGCAAACTATGAATATCTAAAACATAAAGGACACAAGTCTTACCAAGCAGCTACAGTAGTTGCAATGAACAACCTCAGCGGCTTAATAGGTCACATTATTATCGTAGTGACGGCTCTAGCGTTGTTTCCTCCCAGTAAGATCTTACCAATTCATATTAGTTCTAATACTTCCCATGTAGTTAGAATTTTATTAGCCATAGTTATATTCGCGGTATTAGTTTTTCTTTTTATCGGATACAGAAAAATTAAAAAGACTATTTTGAATGTCGCCAAACAGCTAATAACTTATGAGCATAACCCTAAGCGGACTGCCGTGGCTTTGCTGTCTCAAATGACTTTAACGCTTTGTTACGTATTTTGCTTATTTTATAGTTCTAAAGCAGTCGGCATTCATTTGTCTTTTGTAATTACTTTAATAATATTCACTTTCGGTAACGGGCTCAAGAACTTCAGTCCTACTCCAGGGGGCTTGGGAGGCTACGAAGCGGCACTTCTAGCGGCTTTTCTAGCTTATAACGCTTCTACGCAGCAGGCTCTAGCAGCAGTACTCCTATTTCGTTTAATAAGCTATTGGATTCCTCTAGTACTGGGTCTATTTAGTTTTATTTATACTGAGAAACTAGGATGGTATAGCGATGAAAGTGCAGCGTAAAAAGGCTACATCTGTACTTTATTAAACCTGTCGACTGCAAAAGCTATAGCCACCACGAAAGTAATAGACATCACGATAAGATCCTTACCTAGACCAAAATGCGTTTGGTTGGCAAGTAAAAAGCGAAGTGAATCAACCATGTAGCTTACGGGGTTAATAGTAGTTATAATTTTCAAAAAAGTTGGGACATTATTTAACGGATATAGGGCGCCAGATAAAAAGAACATAGGAAGCACGATTAGATTATTAATTCCCTGAAAACCCTGGAAATCGTCTACCGATGAAGCAATCCCCGCTCCAAAAGACGTAAGCGCCAGACACATGAATACTAAAATAGCAAAAGCCAGAGGGACATTGATCCAGTGATAAGGCCTAAACCCAAAAACAAAAGCGATCGCAAATACCAGTATTCCCTGAAGTATAGATATTGTTGCGCCGCCTAAAGCGCTGCCGATTAAGATTTTTAGTCTGCTTACGGGCGCTACTAGCAGCTCAGACAAAAATCCGAATCTCTTATCCTGAAGAATAATTATTCCCCAAAAAATGCCGGAAAGTAATACTGTTTGCGTAATAACACCGGGAACCAAGAACTGGATATAGTTTCCCTCGCCGGCCCGCCTATAAATCGCGCCAATTCCATAACCTAAGGCCAGTAGTAACAGTATCGGCTGTCCAAGGGTGCCTAGTAGTCTCGAGCCGCTGCGATAGTAACGCCTTATTTGTCTGAGCCATAATACATAAATAATATTCAGATCCATGACTTTTATCTTAACCTACTATTTCTGAGCGACATTTTGAAGTTTAATCCGTCGTTATTTGTACTTTCTTCGCGTATTTCTTTGCCAGTAAGTTTTAGATATGCTTCCTCAAGAGATTTAGTTTCTGTTTGCTTACAAAGTTCTTCGGTTGTTCCCCGAGCCACTATTTTACCGTGATCAATTATAGCTATTGTCTCTGCTACGTCTTCAGCCTCATCCAGGTAATGAGTAGTGAAGAAAATAGTCATGCCTTTTTCTTGGCTTAACTTTTTCACATATCTCCACATGGTATTACGAGTCTGAGTATCTAATCCCAGCGTAGGTTCATCTAAGAACAGTACTTTTGGTTCATGCAGCAAGCCGCGGGCTATTTCTAGTCTTCTACGCATACCTCCGGAGAAAGTTTTAATTAATGATCCTTTTCTATCCCAGAGTTCGACTAGTTTGAGCATTTCCTCTATTCTTTGAGGCTGTTCTTTCTTAGGTATTCTATATAGGGTGGCATGCAGTTCCATATTTTCAACTGCTGAAAGTTCTTCATCAAGACTTGGATCCTGAAAAACAATACCGAAAGATTTGCGAGCACTATCTCGTTCTGTAGTAACATCATGCCCGGCTAGTTTAAGCAATCCTGAAGTGGGACGAAGCATGGTAGTCAGCATTTTAATAGTTGTACTCTTGCCCGCTCCATTTGGACCTAAGAAAGCGAAAATTTCGCCTTTTTTTACGTCAAAAGAAATACCATCAACGGCTGTAATATTGCCGAATTTTTTAACTACATCTTTGGCGGAAAGGATTATCTCTGACATTAATTGTTATCATTTTACACTCTATGCTATATTTTGTATACCTGGATAAGACATAATAATTTAGGGTTACTACACTTTTCAAAAAAATTAATGCAAACCTTAAATAACTTACTACAATCACAAATCATTATTTATAAAACCCATGATATTTATAAGAGTACAGACTTGCAATAGGTTTGCTTTTGTTTAGTATTGACGTATTTGTAGCAGATTTATATAATATGCATAGATCAACAAAAATAAAAAGGAAATAAAAAATTGAAAAAGCTTAATCAGTCAGGTATTGCTCATTGGATTGTTCCCGTTCTTGTAGTTTTGATTATTGCTGCTGTAGGGACAAGGATCCTTACAACAAGTCATGCAGACCCTATTAATCCGTCTGCCGCCCTTAGTTATGCTGGTAAAGCTAAGCAGGATTTAACTTTATCGCAAACACTTAATATCCCCGGTTCACAAATTAGTGATCTGGCGCTAAACCCTGAATTAAATGTGGCCTATACTACAAATGATTTTAAGATATCTGTATGGTCAACGAGCTCTGGTACTATTCCCAAACTCGTCACTACAGTGCCCAGCAGTGCCTCCAAGATTGTCGTGTCTAATGATGGAAATTACCTTTATTCAATAAATGGAAATGTACTCGCTATATATCAAACGAGTACAAGCAGTACTTCGCCCCTAACGTACCTATCTAGCTCCCTTATAAACGGATCACAGCCGGATTATTTAAAAGTTAGTGGAAACTATGCATATGTGGTGGACTGGGCTTCAGTTACCAGTAAACCAAAAGTAGAAATATATGATATTAGCAATAAACAGGCTCCCAATGAAGTTGCCGCCTTAGGAGTAAATTCCGATCTATTAAAGTCTCCTACTGCTATAGCCGTTAGAGGCGAATACGCATATGTAACTTCTGACGCAAATACTACATTAAACGTCTTCAATATTAGCAAGAAAACAAATCCTGTATATATCAGTAGTGTTAAATTAACGCCCGGACTTTACAATAATGCAGCCGGATTAATAGCATTTAAAGATACTTATGCATATGTTACTGGAATAAACTCGAACGTGATTAATATTGTAAATATCGCTAATCCTTCTGCTCCTACCTTATCGAGTACAATAACTCCACCATCACAAAACACTGCATATGGTGACGATCCATACAATTTGCTGGTTACCAATGACAAACTTGTATTCTATACAATTAACGGCGGTAACTATCTAGCATTGAGCTATAACCTAACAAGTCCTGCTACTCCCACATATGATCAGACAGTAAGCTTAAACGGCAACAATCCCGCTGCAATAGCATCTGCGTCAGGTTATCTGTATGTCGCAACAAATATTTCCAATGGCCCAAGTGCTGGAACTGTGTACATATATAAAATAAATTAGCCCTAATACAAGCAATATATTGACGCATCTGGCTAGAAATAGCTTTACGATAGCCAAATTTATATAGCGACCTGAGATATACTGTTTATATAATGGGAGAGATTACGTTATCTTCAAGGCTTGATAGTGTCAGCGAAAGTGCAACGCTAGCACTTAATGCCAGAGTAAAACAGCTAGCCAGCGAAGGTAAAACAATACATAACCTAACTGCTGGTGAGCTTGCTGGAGATACTCCAAGCTATATTCAAGAATATGTATCTAAACATTTAGCGCTCAATAAATATACACCAGTTGCCGGAATGGCTGAATTAAGAGAAAAGTTAGCTGATCACGCCAGAAATTTTTACGGATTAGACTGGATAAATAGAGATAATGTAATTATTACTTCTGGAGCAAAACCTGCCTTATATGGCGCCCTACTTGCCCTTATTAATCCCGGAGATGAAGTTATAGTGCCGACACCGGAGTGGGTTAGCTATAATCATTTAATTGAACTAGCGGGAGGCAAAGTCATTGAAGTTCCTCTTACCTCTAGCTATGACATTGACTCTAATTTAGTTGAGCAAAAATTATCTTCTAAAACAAAAGCCATAATACTAAATTCCCCGCATAACCCTACTGGAGCGGTTTTTTCTGAATCATCTCTTAAGGAACTTGCTACCGTACTTAACGATAAAGACATTATGGTTATTTCAGATGATATTTACTCAAAGTTAGTTTATTCCGATAATTTCTTCATGGTTCCAAGTGCGGACTTTAAGAATTTATTGATCGTCAATGGATTTTCTAAGAGTCAGGCTATTACCGGTTGGAGGATCGGCTACGCTATAGGAGACACCAAGGTTATTAAAGGTATGACCAGCCTAATCAGCCACATTATGGGCAATGCATCAGTTCCAGCACAGCTGGCAGCTATTGCAGCGCTAGAACATGATGATCAACCACCAAAAGAGACTATAGATACACTTAAAAAGCAAAGAAAAATAGTCTGCGATGAGCTTAACAAAATACCCGAAATTAAATATCACCCACCAGAAGGTGCGTTCTACGTTTTCTTGGATTTGAGACAAATTACAAGTAGTAGTATTGAATGGTGTGAAAATTTGTTAAACGAAACGGGAGTAGCCTTAGTTCCCGGAGAAGCATTCGAGGCCCCTGGCTTTGCCCGTCTTACATTTGTATGTGAAGAAGAAACGCTTAAAAAAGCTCTGCAACTACTATCGGACTTTATTAAAAAAGGCAGCAAATAGCTATGCGAAATATACCTAGCACAATGGCCACCCAACATCCGGATAATGCCTCTGCTCCGTATTGGAGTAAATACAGGAGCGCTTTTATAAGCGCTCCGGAGGAAATTAGTGAATCTGTCATATGTTTTAAGGACCTAGGAGTCAGTGAATATATGTGGGACTGGGAAGGAAAAAACGCCGACGCTGCCGTTATTGATCGACTTTTTAGTGAGTACTATGACTACTTTAAAAGGAATATTCTTGGCAAAGATAAGTTCCTAACATTTCGTATTCCAAATATTTGGGAAGAAAAAGGTTATAACCTGCTTCAAGCCATGACAGTAATACTAAGCAGCGAGGATTTTGCACGAGATCTAAAGCTTGCTAACAAGCCTTTATTTGAAGTAATTCTCCCAATGACCGAGCGAGCAGAACAGGTAATACATATGCAAAAGCTATTTGATAAACTTGCTAAGTTTAAATCACTGGACTTTACTCCAGATCGTTTGCCTAACGATACTTACCTAGAGTTAATACCTTTAATAGAAAGTGTTGAAAGTCAGCTAAATGTTAAGCAGCTGCTATATAACTATTTAAAACTCCATGATGCCAATTTTGCTTTTCGACCTAAATACCTGCGGGTTTTTCTGGCGTGCTCAGACTCCGCACTTTCCTCCGGGCATATAGCCAGTGTTCTGGGAAACAAGCTGGGATTAGCTAGGCTATACGAATTTAGTAAGAGCAGCAAACTTCCTATCTTCCCTATTTTAGGTCCGGGGAGCCTAGCTTTTCGAGGCGGTTTAAGCCCAGACAGTATTGATCGGTTTATGAGTGAATATCCCGGTGTACGCACGGTTACTATTCAGTCTTCTTTTCGCTACGATAATATTGAAGCCAAAGTTAAGGCGGCGATTAAAAAACTGGAAGACAAGCTTCCAAAGTTAAAGCCACTTAGCTTTACTCCCAAGGAGCAAAGCTTACTGGAAGAAGTAATTGAAATATCGTCTGAATTTTATGGCAGTACTATAAATAAAATTATTCCCGATCTCAACAAAATATTTGCAAGCGTGCCTAAAAGACGAGAAAGGCGACAGCATATTGGATTACTGGCCTATGGAAGAAAACTAGGAACAGTTGAACTACCAAGAGCTATAACTTTTACAGCCGGTTTTTATTCTATAGGTATCCCACCGGAGTTTATCGGAGCCGGTAGAACGCTTAACAAACTAAGTAAATCACAGTCCAATGTTTTATTCAGCACTTATAAAAGTATGAAAGATAACTTTGTAGCTGCTGGAAAATATCTTAACCACGATAACTTAAGCGCTTTAACAAAAAACAATAAGGGCTGGCAAGAAATACGTCAAGATATAGATTATTTAGAGCAAATTTTAAATGTTAAGTTTGGGCCTACTACAAACAACGAAAAAATGCACATAGAACTAAGCGGCAAGCTGTTAAAAAGTAAATCGGGGTCGGAGTCTACAAAGTTAATAGAGCAGATGGCAGTAATCAGAGGAAGTTTAGGCTAAATTAACTTCCTAGGCGTTATAGGAGCTGGAAGAAGTTGTGCCACCGTGCCCTGTCCAATTGGTATGGAAGAATTCTCCACTGGGCTTATCTATACGCTCATAAGTATGAGCGCCAAAGTAATCTCGCTGGGCTTGAACTAAGTTTGCAGGCAGTCTTTCGCTTCGATACGCATCATAAAATGATATTGCAGCGCTAAAAGCCGGAAGAGGGATGCCGTTTTCAACCCCCAGAGAAATAACTTTTCTCCAAGCGTCTTGGTTTTCACTGATTGCACTAACGAAGAATGAATCAAGTAATAAGTTATTAAGTTCCGGGGTATTATCATAGGCCGCTTTTATGTCGCTTAAGAACCGGCTCCTAATTATGCATCCACCCGTCCACATTTGAGCTACACTTCCGAAATTAATATTCCAGCCGTATTCCTTAGCTGCTGTTTGTATCAGCATATAGCCTTGGGTGTAGCTAATAATCTTAGACGCGTAAAGTGCTTTTCCAATATTTTCAATTAGAGACTGTTTGTCTACTTCCGCTTTATTTCCGGGACCTTTTAAAACTTTAGAGGCTTTAACCCGCTGGTCTTTTAAAGCCGAAGTAAACCTGGCGAATAGGGCTTCGCTAATTACTGTAGCCGGTTGACCAAGTTCAGCAGCACTCATGTTTGTCCACTTACCGGTTCCCTTTTGACCGGCGGTGTCGAGAATCTTATCTACAATATAACTGCCGTCAGTATCTTTGTAAGCTAGTATTTCGCTAGTAATTTGAATAAGGTAGCTATCAAGTACACCTGTGTTCCATTTCTTGAAGACGTCGGACATTTCCTGATTATCTAGACCTGCAAGATCCTTTAATAGTTGGTAAGATTCAGCGATAAGCTGCATGTCGCCGTACTCAATTCCATTATGTACCATTTTTACGTAGTGTCCGGCTCCGCCGTCTCCTACCCACTCGCAGCAAGGTTCATCGTTGCTGCCTTTAGCTGCAATGCTTTGAAAAATATCCTTAATATACGGCCAAGCCCCGGGACTTCCGCCCGGCATAATTGAAGGGCCGTTTCTAGCTCCTTCTTCTCCTCCTGATACGCCCGTTCCAACGTATAGAAGTCCTTTAGACTCAACGTATTCTTGGCGCCGCACTGTATCGCTAAAAAGCGTATTACCGCCGTCTATTATTATGTCGCCGGCTTCTAGGTGCGGCAGTATATGCTCTATTGTTTCATCTACCGCTTGCCCGGCCTTGACCATTAACATGACTCGTCTGGGCTTTTTTAGTCCGGCTACCATCTCCTCTACGGAATGAGCCCCGACAACATTTGTCCCATTAGCTTCATTATTTAGAAAATCGTCTACTTTACTAACCGTTCTGTTAAAAGCGATCACTTTAAAACCATGATCGTTCATGTTGAGTATTAAGTTTTGGCCCATTACGGCCAGTCCCATCACTGCAATATCTGCTAAATTTTCATCCATCCGCTTAAGTATAATATATTTTGAACGTGTTAAGCTTGGATTATTATGGCCGATACACAAATATTTAATAATCCTCAGGAGTTGGCTGCCGCTGCCGCTGACTCTATTGTTGCTAATATTAAAAATACTTTAGAGCAACAAGATAAATTTACTTGGGTTTTAGCAGGCGGAACGGCGCCGATGCTAGCTTATAAGGTTCTTAGTGAAAAGTATGCAAGCGAAAGTTTTTGGAAAAATGTTAATTTCGTTCTTGGTGATGAGCGGATTGTTCCGTTATATGACCCCTTGTCTAATTGGTACGCTATACACGAATCATTTCTTAGTAAATTAAAAATAGATGAAACAAATATGCTAGCTCCTAATTACTACAAATCTGCCGAGGATGCTGCCAGCGATTACGAAGCCACTCTTCGATCTTTACCTGCCGAAAACAGCGTGCCTAAAATTAACGAGCTATGGCTAGGTATGGGAGAAGATGGTCACACTTTATCTTTATTTCCTGGACACGATAATGAGACTTATGCAGGTGCATTAGTTACGGCAGTACATTATTCTCCTAAACCACCACCAGATAGGATTAGTTTGACGCTAAAGTCTTTAGCTAGTGTTAAGGACTGTAAAATATTGTGCTCCGGCGAATCTAAGTCAGAGATTATAGCCCATATTATTAACGGTGAAAATTCGTATCCAATTGCTAAAGTAATCGAGGTGATTGAAAGTAATGGCGGCAAAGTCACCTGGCAACTAGATAGTGCGGCCGCCAGTTTAATATAGTTATTGCCTAAATATAACTTTTATGTGAGGATATCGTCTAGCGAACCAATGGAGCCGACGTCCGGACAAACTATCGCTCCTAAAACTATCGAAAATACCTTATAACGTTTAGTTTTCGATTATCTTACTGCCAAGAAAGTGTAATAGAACTACTATATTGATACTAACTTAAATTTTAGGAGGGTAATATGGGTGATACTAGGAAGAATTTTGAGGACATGAGCGATAAAGATCTGATTACTTATTTAGGCGGGGACATTGATCCTAAGACTAATAGGTCAGATCTGATTCTCATGGCAATCGAAAGAGATAAGAGAGAAAAAGCTAAATAACAGTTTAGTGAACTATTAATTAGGAGGCTAACTAGGGCCTCCTTTTTTAATTGTTAATTATTATTTATATTTATAACTTACTTATGCCGGCGCATTTTGTTTAAGTTAAACATCTAGTAGCGAAATATGCGAAAGTCTGGCTTATTATGTATAATTAGCTTTTATGGATAGACCAGAGATTAGAGTAGATAACCCGGCGGTTTATGAATATTATTCGAATTTACCTGCTAATCCAGAATTTATGCAGAAATTTCATAGATTATCTGCATTTATTACTCATACCCAGAGACTTTGGCTACCAGGTAGCCGTGAAGCTATTGGACAACATTTAGGAGACGGATTACCAGTATTAGCCTTATTGGGTCATGCTACATGGCTTGATCCTGTATTTCAAGCAGGTGCTATTTATGAGGAGTCGGAACTAAATCCAATCATTGGCAATGTAGTAACACCGGCAAACGCTCCATATTTCGAAAAACCTTTTTTTGGCTGGCTTTTTGATAAAGGTAGAGCTGTGCCAGCATTTAGAACCAAAGATGTCCATGGAGAAAGTGGCATAATTACCTTCGCGGAACTAGAAGAAGCTAGAGAAATAGCTAGAAGAGAGCTGGCTAAATTATGTATAGGTGCAGTAGATAACAGATCAAGCGTTGCCATATTTGCAGAAGAGCATAGAAATACAGGAAATCGTAAGAAAGTGCAAGTTATAAAACACACCCCGGTTAAAATTACTCGCGGTGTAAGAGACCAAGATGAGTTGATGGTTATAGCAATGATGCCATATTATGGCAACAAGCGATTTAAAAACTTATTTAGAGCTACAATGGCAGTAGGACACATTGATCCGTCTCTGACTAGCCAATTAAGAAGTTCGGACTTGCAAGATCTTCAGCAAACTACTCTTGATTTAGCTGTGGCAGCCTATGAATCAAGAACGCATAAAGGATTATTGGGCTAAATATAAATCTCTAGGAAACTAAGCTTTGCCTTCTTTTTCCATAAATTGCCTTACGCTGCTAACAGTATCCATAAACTGAGATGGAAATACGATAGTACTGTTTTTATCTGACGCTATTTCTGATAATACTTGCAAGTTACGTAATTGCAGTGCAATAGGATGTTTTGATATCACATCTGCGGCTTTTGCTAGAGCAGCAGCACTAAGCTGTTCTCCTTCAGCGGCTATTATTTTAGCTCTTTTCTCTCTTTCTGCTTGAGCAGCTGCTGACATCGCGCTCTGCATGCTAACAGGAAGCTGAATATCTTTCAGCTCAACCATACTTACATATACTCCCCACTTCTCAGTAGTCTTATCTAGTATTGCCTTAATTGCTTCGTTAATCTTAATCGTTTGGCTTAATACGTCGTCAAGTAGGTTTTGTCCTACTATATTTCTTACGGTCGTTTGAGCTATTTGGTAAATGGCAGACAAAACATCTTCAATTTCTGTTACTGATTTTGCCGCGTCTGCCACTTGATAATATGCAACTGCAGCCACATCTATGGAAACGTTATCTTTGGTAATTACTTTTTGAGAGTCTACCGGAAGTGTAACTGTTCGCATACCAATTTTACGAAGATGATCAATGCCGGGAATGATAAAGCATATACCAGGTTGTTTGATTCCGGAACGTAATTTTCCGAGCCTTAGTACTACGCCGCGCTCGTATTGCTTAATAACTCTAATGCAACTAAATAGAAAGAAAACCATTATGATTACTACGAAGAAAATAAATCCTGACATGAAAACTCCTTTGTTCTTCCTTTAATCTACATCAAAAATAATTATTAGCAATGGCTTATACCTTAGATCTGGGAAAAGGCGGTTAATTTTACGAAAAATTGACCAATTTAAATATATATTCTTTAACCAATGCTAACGACAATCAATCGTCGCTCGCGTGGTCCATCAAGCTCAACAAAAATGATACGTTGCCAGGTACCAAGAACAAGCTTATTCTCTTCTACGGGGACTAATACAGATGGCCCGATAATAGAGCTAGCTAAATGTGCAGGCACATGTTCAGGATTATGAGGATGGCGATACTTAAGTTTGGGGATCATTTCCCATACAGCATCTAGTAAATCTAGGTCAGTACCTGGGTCAAGATCTGCTGTGGTAACTGCGCATGTAGTATGTGCTACAAACACTAAACATGCCGATGCGCTCTTACTAACTAGATTAGTTACTTTGTCCGTAATGTCTATAACTTGTCTACTCTCATCCGTATTAATCTTCAAACGACGAACTTTATCCATACATTCATTTTACTCCAGATGAAGAGCAGGTTAAGTATTTAGAACGAAAAATCTAACGACATAGGCGTTGGCTGAATATGACGATCAGGAACCTTTTCAACATTTTTTACTGCCTAAAGAGTACAATTAAGGTATGAGTAAATCGTACAAATCGTGGACGATATATAGTATTGGAATTTTTATTGCCTGGGCAATTGTTCTGCTAATTAGATGGAGACTTAAGGGAACATCAGATCTAAAAGATATAGCTTTAATTTTCTTTGGGTTCCTTATAGGATGGCTATCGGCAACTATAAAATTTGTTTTAGTTAGCAAGAATATTTATGGACCAGTGTCTTTAAGATCAAAGAAATAAAATGGATTACGCGAAACTCGTACTAGCATTAAATACTGAAAAAATTGGACCTGAGCTTTTTCAGGTTATTGTCAACGCGCCATTTGATCAAGAATCAGAAGTTGCGTTTATGTACCTGGGTATAATTGTGTTATTACTCGTTGACGTGGAGTCAGGCACTATAGATCGTATCGCCATGTCCGACTCAGATATGGCGAAGGACATCATCAGAGTATCTAATATACCTTTTGAGGACATTAGGATACCGCTCGGCGATAAAGATAATATTATTGCCCGGGCTATTAAAACTGGCAAACCAAAAGATACGACTGATTGGCGTTTCATCTATAGCCCTGTGCTGAAAACAGAAGAGGCGCACATTAATCAAGCTAGTTCCGGTGTTTCTTATAGTGCCGTTTACCCCCTTAAAATTAGCAATGGAGGTGCGCTTATTTTTAGCTACTTCCAGTTTGAAGGACATATCGGCAAAGAGCAGCGTGATTTTATGAAAAATTATACGGATATGGTGGCCGACACGCTGAGTGAGCATAAAAAATAGAATTTCTAGGGATGCAGTTATATCTGTTGCCCAGTCTGGGTGGGTATACCAGACATGAACCTTTTTGGTTTCCGTTAGTATAGTTAAACCTAGACTTTAAGGACCTACATGTTGTAAATAGTGTTTGGCTGGGCGTGTTGGTTTGGAGCCTTCTAGTTATAGCCCAACTATTAAAAATGGTAAATGATAATTTTGAACCTAAAAATACCGTCTATTCTATAGAGTGTAGCGCTTAAGTAAGTGCCTTGCTTTGCGTTTATAGGCTTCTGGATCTTTGATGCCCTCATCTTTATACCAGTCCTCTAAAGTGGAAAGGACTTCCCCGATTGACGGTCCCGAGGAAATATTAAACTCTTTTCCGAACTCTTTGAGTAGCCACTTACCATCAATGCCAAGATCTCGCTTCAGCGATGGTTGCTTGAGTTCAGGGCTTTTGGATTGGTATAGGTGCCACAGGTGCTCAATTTCCCGAAACTTAGGCTTGGTGCCATGAGGTTTGCCGGGCCTCCAACTAGCTGCGGCATCGGCACGGTGTAATTCAAGCAAATCTTCGAAAGCCGGATAACCCAGCATACTCTGTTGTCGGCTCGGACGCATTGAGGGCAGATCATCGATGGCAATATGGTTATAAATCATCCAGGTAATATCCTTTATGTCATGGTTTGAAAATTTGAGTCTTCTGAGGATAGTTTTAGCCATTTCAGAGCCCACGGCATAATGCCGGTTGAAACGAATGCGATCCTTTGAGCTAAGGGGCTTAGTGCTCGTCGGGCCTTTACCAATGTCGTGCAACAAAGCTGCCCAAGCCAGGCGCTTACTGGGGTTCGGCGGCAGGTAGTCAAGAATTAGTAGCTCATGCTGCCAAACGTCACCCTCAGCGTGAAACTGCTGCGGTTGAACTATACCCCTAGCAGCCGTAACCTCGGGCAAAACCTGCTCTAATATGCCAAACCGGCTTAAATCATGAACTGAACTACTCCGGCTTGGGTCGATGAGGAGATTTGTTAATTCATCACGAAGCCGGTCAACCGCTATAGTCTCTATGCACCCCTGTTTAACAGCCTTTTTAATAGCTAAAACAGCTGCCGGGTGGTAAGAAAAGCCTAGCTGGTTCTTAAACCTAATCGCGCGCATGATGCGCAGAGGGTCTTCTTGAATCCGCTGTTCGGGTTTACCGATAAACCGCACTATCTTATTGTCTAAATCATCAATACCGCCAACGTAGTCAATTATCTGATTGGTTATTGGGTTAAGTGCCAGGGCATTAATTGTAAAATCTCGGCGGGTTACATCATCTTCGAGCTTGGCAAAGATAACTTTTGTGGCTTTCCGCCCCTGATGAGCTTCAAGGTCCTTCCTAAACGTTGCGACCTCCAATTCATGGCTAATACCTTGATGCAAGAACTTAACCCGCGTGACGCCAAAGGCTTGGGACGCGTCTTTATACGTTGACTGATTAAATTCAGCAATCCCCATGAGTTGTTTGGGAGTAGCGTTGCTGACCAGGTCAAAATCCTTAGGGTGTCGGCCAAGCCAGAGATCCCTAACTGCCCCGCCGATGATATAGGCCTCGAAGCCCTGTCGGCTGAGGATACCTGCAGCATACCTGGCAGCCTCATAATCATGAGGTGTAGCTTCTTCAAACCATACCGGTACCAAGCCTCTGATAAAAATAGCGGCGGTTACTGGCCCAATACCTTTAAAAGCTGTTAGATGCTTTTCTAAATCTCCAATGTTAGCGGATTGTTTAAGTAACTGGGTAACTGAACCGTATTGTTCTTTTAGGGCCTTGGCAACCTCGAGTAGCTTGGTGGCAGTCGAAAAGTCATAACGCACGTAGCGGGCTTGGTCAAGTAGGGCGACCAGGGTGTTCCAGTCGGTTTTAAGCAGTTGGTTTAACGAATTTATGCCGGCATCGGTTAGTGTTTTGTAGGCTTGACCAGCAATTTCCCGTTGGATAGGTTTGCCAAAGAGCAAACAGGCGAGAAACCACAAGAATAGTTGGGATTCAGCCCTAGAAGCTAAATCAATGCCTAATGGCTTCGCCTCTATTTGTTGCTTGGTTTTCATGGGTCTTATGAAGGCTATCACGCCATTGCCACCGATCTAGTGTTGGACATATGGACAAGTCAGGCTGCGATGGTTCACGGGTTTAAATACTCTCCAAACCAGGCTGATGCTAGTTGAGCGACACGCTCCAAAGCGCCTGGCTCTTCAAACAGATGGGTGGCGTTAGGAATTTCAGCAAGGTCTTTTTTGCCCTTGAGCTTCATAAAGACTTCTTCATTTGCTTCCCGGACACCGTGATCTTGTAGCCCAACGATGAGCATCGTGGGTACTCTCACCGATGCTGCAGCCTCGTCTGCCAGGTCTACTCGCCCACCGCGGGAGACAATTGCTTTAACAACATCTTCAGCCCCGGCTGCGGCCAACATAGCAGCGGCCGCACCTGTACTAGCACCGAAATAACCGATGTTGAGATGTTCAGTAGCTTCGTAATGTGTGGCCCAGTCAGTGATTATAACAAGACGCTCAGTAAGTAATGCTATGTCAAACCGACTTTGATAATAACTATCCTCTTCCTCCGATAGCAAATCCACCAGTAACGTAGCTAGCGAATCTTGAAGCAACTTTTGCGCAACAAATTTGTTTCGTGGACTATGCCGGCTACTACCGCTACCGTGGGCAAAAATAACCAATCCTTTGGCTTCCGGCGGAACTTGCAGCTCAGCCTCTAGTTCAAAGCCATCGATAGGTATGTGCACGATTCGCGCTGAAACTGTTGCAGGTTTATGTAACTCGGTTTTCATACAGGCTCCCCTCTATTGATAAGTGCCAATGAGCGTTTTCTTATAGTGTCCAGGTCAGTTCGCTCAAAGCTGCCTTTTAGGTTGTCTTCCAGTAGATACTCAGAAGTATTAACCTGGCGATAGATTGGTAATAAGTAGTTGACACCGGCCAGTATCAGCGGCGACTGGTTACGCCGCAAAAAAGCATGTAGGCGCTTATCTATGTGCTTAAAAAATTGGAGGAGCATGACTTTGTCAGTTTGGCTGACGTTATATTGGCCGTGATATGCTTCTGAACCCTTGCCAGTACTGGCGGGTGCAATGTTGTGCGTCTCGCTTGCTTTTGGGTATTCATCAATGTTGAGCGACCGTTTCATATTGGTAGGAAAGTTTTTGAGGCGCACCGGTTGGAGGTTGTAATGGTCGCCTTTGTATAATTGAACATTGTTATGGTTAAGCGCTAAGACAAAGTATGATTTGTTCTCTTGCGCGGCTTTAATTAGGGGCTTCAAATTGAAGCCTTTTCCAACAGTCAGCACATATGGGATGTCGTGGTCGGGAATGTGGTAATAGCTAAATAGCTTTGGGTGCATAAACAGGGCCAGGCTCTCGTGCTTTATTGGCCAGAATTCGTGGTTTTCTAGCAGTGCCCGGGCAGGTCGGAGCGTCTGTTTTATTTCTCCTGGTTCCACGTGGGCAGACCGTAAGGCTGTTTCGGTTTCACGTAGTAGATTTTTAAGTTCAATCCTGTTTGGATTGGTTGCTGCATTCGGGTCAATAAATGGAGCATAGATTGTTACGCAGTTGAGTTCATTAAAAGCCCGTAGTGTCTTAAGCTCTTGTTGATTGGGAAAATTTATCATTGTTTATCCTACTCTGGTTATGTAAAGTCTTATCCGAAGTACGGTCTTGATTTGCTTTTACGCAGGGGCGGTCATTGATTGCATGACATTCCGCTGCCGATGCTTTCATAAGCACACCTCCTTTATACATCTACAGCTGAAGTATGGGGCCGTTAAGAATAGTAGTCAGTGATAATTGCCACCCAGGTGTAGTGATCTAGATCAAATTCATAACGTTCACGCTGCTGCGACCTGTAGTATGCTATAGGCATGCAAATCCGCGATTTATCCACTCACTCCTCGATCATCAACCAGTACCTACGTGAACTGAGGGATAAGTCTATTCAGCAAGATCGCCTACGGTTTGTTACTAACGTTAAACGCACCGGGATGTTAATTGGTTATGAGATAAGCAAGGAGTTGGACTACCACAAAGCTACAACGCAGACGGTACTTGGCGCGGCCAAGACGCATGAATTGGTTACGCAGCCGGTATTAGCTACTGTTTTGCGTGCGGGACTTCCATTTCACCAGGGAATGCTAGACGTGTTTGACCAAGCGGACAGCGCCTTCATTACTGCCTATCGGCGACTGGGGAGCGATGGTGCTATGCAAAGCGTGATTGAATACGTTGCCTGCCCACCGCTAGATGGACGTCCGCTAATCATTGCCGATACGATGATCGCCACCGGAACAACGCTTGTTGACACTTACTACGAGCTGATGAAATATGGCAAACCATCTGTAGTCTACGCAGCTAGCGTGCTGGCAAGCAAACCGGCTATTGAGTACATAGGCCGGCATATCCCGGATCTAGTGCTTTTTGCGGCGGCCATTGACGACAAGTTGAACGACGAGTTTTTAATTTTTCCCGGTCTTGGCGACGCGGGCGATCTTATTTATGGCGAAAAATCCCCGCGACAATAAATTATAAATTCTGAGTCAGCGGTTCGAACATCGAGGGATTCTACAGACTTAAGTGTTTTTTTGGTGCTGCTTAATAGGATTACGGTCTCCTTTGGTGCAATACTTGGTTGAGCGTGCCGGTCTAGAACCTTTTCGTCAATTACTCAACCATTTTACAAGTATTTCTTTCGCGATTTCTCTTAAAGGCTTATCGTCAGTATCAACCACAAAATCTTCCACTTTAGAACTTTCCAGTTGTTTAGTGAGCTCGTCTGCTCGATCAAGGTGCCAATTAAGATTGTCGCTGTCGCGATTGTGATGACGTTCGTGGAGTCGATTATGTATCGTGTCCAGGGATGCCTTTAAGCGAACGACAAAAACTTTAGCGCCGGGTATGGCCTTGGCAATAGCATCGACATCGGCCTTATCTTCAACGATGTTAGGAATGATAATATTGCGTACACCAATGCTCTGGTAATTTTTCCAGACAGATGCTAAGTTTTTAGCGCCCAGCGTCCGATGGAATGGATCGTCTGCTGGACGAGGAAACGCATAGCGTAAATAGTCCATGTCGATTACGGCATGCGGGACATCACGTTTTCTTAGAATCTCCGATATTACATCTGCCGTGCTCGACTTGCCGACACCGACTGACCCTGTGATCACAAGAACAAGTACGCCACTATCTGTCATTGCTTTAGTATATCATCCTCTTCTTGAGGGAGTCTCTGTTAAACGAGGCAAATGAGACACCCAGT
Source organism: Candidatus Saccharimonadota bacterium (assembly GCA_003153395.1). Classification (GTDB taxonomy): domain Bacteria; phylum Patescibacteriota; class Saccharimonadia; order Saccharimonadales; family UBA4665; genus PLYP01. The sequence continues at coordinate 25,114 of PLYP01000006.1, read as the reverse complement.
GCACTTGTTTTCTTAACTTTGTTCTTCCCGTCCTTCAACGAGGTCTGTGCTTTTCTTCAAATCATCCCAAACAGCTTCGATGTTATAGCCGTTTGGGTGCAGTCTCGTATACGACGGACCTATGCTGAATGACAAAAACTTTGACTACTTTGTCTTCGATCCTCAGGACTATTCTATAATCGCCAACCTTTAGTTTTCGATAACCTTTTAATGACCGACGGAGGGGTTTGCTGTAAGCTTCGGGACGAGTCATTAGTTTTAACTCAATCGCTTTTCTAATCTCACTTTTCCAAGGTTCTAAAATGTATGGTAAATCTTCGTTAACCACCTCATCAATATAGAGGATCTCGTACATCTAGGTCTCGAATACTTCAGCGTGCGTATGAAACTTGGTTTCCTTCTGGTCTCTATTAGCTGCTATTTTGTCCCAGATTTCATCTTCCTCCAGTTCGAGGCCCATTTCTATAAGACGTACTGCCTTTGTGGCGGTGGGTAGCTGATCCCTTTTAGCTAACTTAGTTAGGGCAGCTTTAACATCGTCAGGAACACTAACATTGATTCGGGATTTTGATGTACTCATGTATCCAGTGTATCAAAAGTGTGCCACTTGTCAATGCCTATTACGCTTTGGCTGGCCTTGGTTAACGAGGGTAGAAGTAAATTGGATATCGTTGCTTAGCTTTTGTCTTTTCTTAATCTGCGTCCTAGCTGGACAACTCGAGCCGTGCCAAACAACGCCACTAAAAATCCGCCTACAACTGCAGCAAGTAGCATTGCAATACCTTGCGGAATTTTCCAGTGAAAGCTAATGAACTGAATAGGTATGTCCTGTAGGTTTTGTAAGATAAAAATTAGTAACAATAGGAGTAAGATAATAAAACTTACCGCCATAAACCATGCTGTGCTTATTCGTGTCTTCTTCGCTTCACGTAGTGGTAGATCGGAAACAGCTTGTTTATCAGAGTTCTCTTCCGGTCGATTGTTAGGAATACTATTATTCATAGTTCATATTGTACTCCCATGACACTTTATTAACTTATCCTCCCGCGACATATTAATTACCTGTTTATGTGTCTCGATCGGTATTTGTAATCTTTCATTTGGGGCGAGGCTGAACTTGTAAGGTTTGAAGCAAGTATATCTAATCTCGATTCAATGTAATCAATTTGGCAATTCCCCATGCAATTATTGCATAGACTACCATAGCCACTAAGGTATAGGTTTCGAAACGAGAGACCCCATAAACTTGATTGTTATAGTTAAACAAGCTGAAGAAGGGAGAAACAAATGGGTGTGATGTTTTATAGATAAAACTGGCAAAGCTATTAGTAGTATTAGCACCAAGCAACGTAAGTACAAATCGGAACCCAAGTAGCACAAGTAATACTCCCGCAACAAACCAAACAACTCTTGAAGCTACATTACTCCGATGCTCGGCTTTATCACTTGAGCTTTTCGTTTCGGTAGTTTTTTGAACTGTATCACCTGATTGAGTAGTCGTTTCACGAACTTTTTGAATGTCGTCGGCCATCATATGCCTCCTTCTAAATTATACCAATACGTATACCTTCAATTGTACTCCGTACCTGCAATAATTGCTCAAGACGGTTAAGCAAAGATAATACTTATGCTTTGGCTGAGCATGCCGGTCTAGAATCTTAATCCGCAAGGTGCTGTTTGGCTTGTTCGGATGCTTCCCAGAAATCGTCTATTTTAGTGGCATCATGGTGGTCAATCTTAAGCGATATAGCCCACATTTCTACCGGTTCGTCGCCTTCATTACGATGCGAACGCGGGGTCTTGGGCGCTACGCGTACTGCTGAGCCAGCCGAGACCTTTTTAATGTCGATGCCGAAGCGCATCGTTAATGTACCACGAGTTATTAAGTAAACCTCCTCAACCTCTTCGTGAAAATGGCCAGTGCCCTGCTCAAAATCAGAATGAGGCGGAATGCGGATTAATGTTATGGCCAATTGCTCGCAGTTGAGAGCGCTGGTCAGTCTACGAAACTCCCCCGGAACGTCATCGCTTCCAGCGTAGGCATCCTCTGTCTCGTTAGCACCTATGATAGTGTATGGTTTCATCTACTTTAGTTTACCATTTGGCTGAGCATGCCGGTCTAGAACCGCAACTTGTTCGCCGGTAGCCGCATAGTCAGAACCGAGATAACGGCCGATATTAACATAACTATCCCAGCTAACCGCAGGGCAATATCCAAGCCATTTCCAAAAGCTTGATACGATGCGTTAGTTACTTGTTGCACTAACTGGGGATGGCTCAACACTGCTCCGGCCGAAACATGGCTATTGGCTGGTAAGTTACCGCCGTGAGTAATCGCATAAGTAACCAGCGACTGAAAGTCATGAGGTAATCCCAAAGCCTGCAATTTTTGGATCAGCTGCGATGTCAGCTGTCCATTTACGATAGATCCAAGCACCGCCACTCCGAATACACCGCCCAGTTCCCTCGACACATTAAACGTCGAGGATGCCATGCCGGACCGTTCAGCGGGTATGATTGTTAACACTATGCTGGTTGAGGTTACCAGCGTCATACCAAACCCAAAGCCTACAATAGCTAACGACCAAATCAATGTGCCGGTGTTGACCCCCGGTTTCATAATCGCATCAACTACGAAGATACCTATACCACCCAGCAAGCAACCTACCGTCATAGGATAGATTGGGCCGTGCCTAGCCAGCCAGCGGCCGGTGAACGATGACGAGGCTACCATACTGGCAGCCAAAGCCACGAACGACAGTGCGATACGGTATCCCGAAAAGCCGGCAACGATAGCCAGGTAGAGTGCCGTGAAGAAAAAAATCGCAAATACTCCGAAGTTAGTGGCAAAGGCAATTATGTTTGCGCCGCTAAAAGCTGGTATGCGGAAATAGCTCAGCTTAAGCATGGCGTCAGCATATCGCCGCTCCCAGTAAATGAAAATGGCCAAGAAAAGAGCTGAAGCAGCAAATAATGCATCAATCCACCACGTGCTATAACCTGCCGACTCGCCAGCTATAACAGAAAATACTGCTAGTCCAAGCGCTGCCGCTCCTAATATAAGTCCGCCAATATCCACTTTCCGGCCCTGCGGGTCGGCACTTTCGGGCAAAACCTTTAGCCCGATAATCAATATTAAGATCCCGGCAATCAAGTTAAAGGTAAATACTTCCCGCCAGCTGGCAACGCCGCTGATGAGACCGCCAATAATCGGCCCGAAAGCCAGTGCCGAGCCCGATACTGCCGCCCACACGCCTAGGGCCCTGGAACGCGATTTTCGATCTGGGAAAATATGGCGGATCACAGACAATGTACCTGGTTCCGAGGCGGCTGCACCAATACCCATGATCACTCGGCCGGCCGTCAGTACACCGGTTGATGGCGCTAGCATGGCCACCGCCGAGCCTACCGAAAACACAGCCAGACCGCCGAGCATGATTTTTTTACGGCCGAAGATATCACCCAGGGTACCACCGGTCAGCATTAAGGCGGAAAAAGCTAGCATATAGCCGGCAACTATCCATTGAAGTGCTTGAACGCTGGCATTGAGATCTGTCTGGATTCCCGACAGAACAACGCTCACAATGGTGTTATCTAAAAAAGTCAAAAACAGGATAGTACAGACAACAGCTAAAACCCCTCGGCGTTTCATAGGCGCTGCAGCCACGGCCATAACAACACTCCTTCAAGGTTAGATTTGATGCTATTGGGACGACGGGCTGGTAGTAGCCGGGCAATTCGGCGGTACACTGCCAGATAGCTGGAGTAACCCACAAAAGGCAGCGTCACCCACCTTCCAGGTACCATTCACATCGACAGCTTGACCCTTTTGGTTACTGAGCGCCGGCTGCTTGTTTATATCAATGGTGTATGTAACAGACGCGGTGTTGCCGCTAAGGCTCACGTTGGAAACTGTCGCGGTTGTCGCCTTAGCCGTTGCCGATTGTGCTTGAGCTTGAATGACTTGAGCGAACTGTTGGCCGTTCTGCAGTAGGTTGATTTTGTTCTGGGCAGAGGTCGTGCCGGCGAAGAATTTTACCCAGTTGGCTCTGATTTGATTTTTAGCTGACGTTTGAGTAGCAGCTGAAGATGTAGTGCTAGTAGAATTATTGGTATTTTGGCCACTGGCAAACCACCAGATGGCACAACCGCCACCTACAATAACTACTAGCGCTATTAAGACAATCCAATACTTTCTCATAGCTCTCCTAAATTATAAATTAAGCTTCCTATAGGGGCATTATACGCCGGTTTGTAAGTTATTGGTACGAAGTCATTTTACTGGATGCATTTCTAGGCTTCATAGACTTTCATAACATAGTAGTTTTCGGCTGAGCATCTCGGTCAGGAACCATTTCAGACTCTGTTCAGCTTATTTGCTGCAGTTGCTAAATTACTGAGTTTTCCTTTAGCAGAGCTTCTGGAAAGCTCGATCATACCGCAATCGGGTGCAAGTATTAGTTGATCCTTCGGTAGGTACCGCAAAGCTTCTCGACCGCGCGCGGTCAACTCATTGACCGTTTCAACTTTGTTATTTCCAACGTCTAAAACCCCGAGCATGACAGTTTTGTTGCCAATGGCTGGCAAGATTGAAAGATCCAGATTACCTTGAGCCGCCTCGATCGAAACGACATCAAGCTTAGACTGCGATAACCAGGCCAGAATATCTACGTAATAGTTCTGATTGGCTTTGTAGTTAATTCCTTTCCTTTCCAAGGGCTTATCTGGGTAACCTCGACAGATGTGCACGATAAAAGTCGCCTTGTTCTGGTATCCCTCGAAACATCTTTCAAGCGCTTTTAGCCCCCAATCGCGAGCCTCATCGGGATAGCGCAGCAACACTGGGTCATCAAACTGAATCACCTTGCAACCAGCTTTTATTAAGGCCGCAACTTCAGAGCGAATAGCGTCGGCGTAGTCATAAGCCAGTTGTTTTTTATCACCTTTGTAGTATTCGTCTGCGACACAATCAACTACTGTCGCAGGGCCAGGTAGGCCGATTTTAATAAGTTTATTGGTGTGGCTGTTAGTAAAAGCGTACTCTTCTGTTACGATCGATCCGTTATATGCCATTTTACCAGTTACTCGTGGAGCCATCTGTTCAGCAGTCCCGTTGCGAATACTGATATTTTTCAAGTTTAAAGTGTCTATACCCGACAGTTTATTAATAATGGACAGCACATAGTGGCCACGTCGTTCTTCTCCATCAGTGATGATGTCAATACCGGCCTGAGTTTGGTCAGCAATTGCTGTCAGCGCAGCCTGATCTAATAACGCGCTGAACTTTTGTTTGCCTGTTTTTTGTTCGTACGCTTCGAAGGAAGACCCAAAGCTGTCTAATAATTTTCTACCCGACTTAGGGTAAATGTCCTTGGGCTTGGGGTAGCTGCCAACGATAGAAGTCAGTAATCTTGTCTGCTCTCGTAATTTCACCATATCTCCCTGCTTGACGACAAAGCTACAATATTAGCAATCGTAAGCACTGTCAATAGGCGTGTTTGGCTGGGGCGGCAGGATTCGAACCTGCGGATGCCAGTACCAAAAACTGGTGCCTTACCACTTGGCCACGCCCCACTACAACGTCTTGAATTTTAACTTAATTTATCTTAGTTCACAACTCCTTATACAGATAGACTTATAGAAGTAATTTTGGTATGGTATCTTAAATTGGCGAAAACAATTTATGTCTAATAAAGTTTCATCAAATCCCGCTGATTATATAGTGCCCTTAAATATCAACAAGCTTGAAGGGCGCATGCTTCATGTGCCGGGCCCAGATACTCATTCGCGGAATATACTTTTAATTTATGGTCACCATGCAATGTTGGAACGCTGGTGGAGCTTAGTGGAGAACCTAAATGACTACGGTTCGGTTACTATGCCGGATCTTCCGGGTTTTGGTGGAATGGACAGTTTCGCAAAAATTGGCAGAAAACCGGACATAGATGCCTTCGCAGATTATTTAGCGGCTTTTATAAAACTTAGGTTTAAAAGAAAAAAGATAAGTATTGTTGCTATTTCATTCGGTTTTGTAGTGGTTACGAGAATGCTGCAGCGTTACCCTGAACTAGCAAAAAAAGTAGACATACTTGTTAGCCTAGTTGGTTTTATGCATAAAGACGACTTTGTATATAAAGTTAACGAGCGAAAATTCTATGTTAAAGCTACCAGATTTTTTGGTACTAGGCCGACTACATTTTTTATAAGGTATTTACTACTAAATAAGTTTATTCTGAATACGCTTTATGTTCATATGCCTAACTCTAAAAAAAGGATGATAGATATAACCTCAGAAGAATTTAGTAAAAATATGGAATTTGAAGTAAAGATTTGGCAAGCCAATGACGTAAGAACCCACTGGCTAACAACAGCAGAGTTTTTAAATCTAGATAACTGTCAAAAACAAATAGACTTGCCTGTAATACACGTGATATCAAAGCAGGACCATTATTTTAATAACGAGATAGTAAAACAACACATGCTAGTGGTATTTAAGCGTTATAGGCGATATCAGGCTAATAGTAGAGCCCACACCCCAGGAATACTTGCGGATAAAAAAGCAGCTGGAGTCATGCTTCCACCGGGACTACGTAAGGTGTTATCTAAGTCTTAAAATGGTATACTTATTATGAAGATGAAAATTGGTTTAGTATGCCCTTATAACATCACTAAGCATGGTGGGGTTCTAGAAGTAGTGTTGGCCTTAGAAGAAGGTCTAATAGAATTGGGCCATGACGTAAAGATAATTACTCCTAAGCCTAGAAATCATGAGCTTCCTGACCAGCCCAATGTCATATTTATGGGTAACTCTACCGATTTTCGCTCGCCTGCTTCTACTACTACCCAAGTATCTAGTACTGACGACGGCGAAAAGATTGACGCCATACTCGCTAAGGAAAAGTTCGACATTCTACACTTCCATGAGCCATGGGTGCCGCTGCTAAGCCGCCAACTTCTTCAGCGGTCAACAAGCGTTAATATTGCTACTTTTCACTCTAAAGTTCCTGAAGCTCTTATGACGCGAACGGTAATACGAGTAGTTACGCCGTACCTAAGATCAGTTATGAAGTATTTACATGAACTTACTGCGGTTTCTCCTTCAGGTGCTGCCTACGCAGCCGGGTTAACTGATGAACCCATAACAATTATTCCTAACGGTATAGATTTAGTTAAGTACAAAAGTAGTAAGCCTACCGTCAAGAAGAAAGAAAACGAAAGATCAATTCTGTTTATTGGAAGGCTTGAAAGAAGAAAAGGCGTTAAGTACTTGCTTCGTGCTTTTCAGTTATTTTCTCAGGACAACCCTGATGTAAAGCTTATTATTGCCGGTGATGGCCCGGAAAGAGAAAAACTAGAACTGCTAACTGAGGATCTAAAGCTTAAAAATGTTTCTTTCCTAGGCTATATTAGTGAAGAGCTAAAGCTTCAGCTGCTAGCCGAAGCCGATATATTTTGTTCCCCAGCTATTTTTGGAGAAAGTTTTGGCATTGTACTTCTAGAGGCAATGGCTATGGGTACGGTAGTTGTAGCGGGAAATAATTCTGGTTACACAGATCTTATGCAAGGAACAGGAGCGATGAGTATTGTTAATCCCGAAGATACAGCCGAGTTTGCTAGAAGACTGGAAACCTTAATATACGAAAAAGAGCTTAGAGAAATATGGAAAAAATGGGCTAAACAATACGTCAAACAATACAATTATCCTAACGTAGTAAAGCAGTACGAAGTATTTTACCGTCACGCGCTTAAGGAGCATCATGGAGAAATCCGAGCCACAACTTAAAATTGGATTTGTGCTTGACGGTGGGTTAGAAAAACCTGACGGAGTTCAACAATATATTCTTGCTCTAGGGGGCTATTATAAAAGTCTAGGCCATGAAGTGCGTTATCTTGTTTCCGGCAAAATAGCCGATGGGATTGGGGACGCTATTTCATTAAGCAGATCTCTTCATGTGGCATCCAATGGTAATAAGTTATCTATTCCCCTGCCAGCTAAAAAATCCAGACTTAAGAAATTAATTCAGGAAGAAAAGTTCGATGTTCTGCATGTACAGACGCCATATAGCCCAATGATGGGGGCAAAACTAATTAAACTTAGTCCAAAAACAACTGCCGTAATTGGCACGTTTCATATTGTCCCTAATTCATGGTATTTATCTGTTGGCGACTGGTTTCTGGGAAAATGGCTATATAGATCGCTAAAGAGATTCGATAAAATGCTGAGCGTTTCTACTGCCGCACAGAGAATAGCTAAAAGAGATTTTGGTAAAGGCAGCGAGGTGCTACCTAACGTAGTGGATTACGCAAAGTTTAATAGCGCTACACCGCTAGCAAAGTATCAGGACGACAAAATAAATATATTGTTTCTAGGCCGGCTAGTAAGGCGGAAAGGGTGCTTAACTATACTTAAAGCCGTCAAGATTCTTGCCGAAAGTAAGGATAACTTTCCCGAATGCCGGATTATTATATGCGGAGCCGGACCGTTAGAAAGAAAGCTAAAACGATATGCTAAACGACATAAGTTATCCGGAATGGTAGATTTTACTGGATTTATTAGCGAGGAAGATAAGCCTAAATATTTAGCATCGGCCAACATATCTATATTTCCCAGTACTGGAGGAGAAAGTTTTGGAATAGTGCTATTGGAAGCTATGGCTTCAGGCAATTCCTTAGTTCTGGCCGGCAATAACGTAGGCTATTCATCTGTTTTATCCAGTCAACCGAGTTTGCTGTTTAATCGATATAGCCCTAAGAATCTGGCCGACGCTTTAAAGCTGTATTTAAACAATCCTAATATGAGAAGTGAAAAAGCGGCCTGGGGTGAAAACTTTACCAAAGATTTTGACGTTAAAATTGTTGGCAGCAAATTACTTGGTATATATGAGGATGCATTGATTAAGCGTAAACAAAAGGACATAATGTAGTCATGTTAAAATTCCGAAACTCAGAGAAGTTACCTGAAGTTGCCGTTACCGTATCCACCGAAACATTCGTACGCTTAGCTCTTTTAACTTTAGTTATTATTCTTCTTACTTACGTAGTTCGAAGAGCTTCTTACCCATTGACTCTAATTTTTACCGCTTTTTTTCTAGCTCTAGCCTTAAACGCTCCAGTTTTTTGGCTTAGTCGTCAACTGCCGGGTAAAAGCCGCGGCAGCCGCTCAATTGCTACAACTCTATCGTTCCTAGCAGTAGTGTTAGTCCTAGGTATTTTTATTGCCAGCATAGTTCCTCCGCTTATTAAACAAACTGAGAGTTTAATTAATCAGGCACCAAAGCTTATTAATGATTTTAGAAGTCAAAATGGGGCGGTAGGCGGATTTATACGTCACTATCATCTGCAGAATGAAGTCAATTCAATATCGAGTCAGCTTTCTGGCCGACTAAAGAATATTGGTGGGACAGCATTTACTACGGCTCGATCAGTTGGAAGTAGCTTTTTCGCGGTACTTACAGTTCTAGTTCTTACGTTCATGATGCTTGTAGAGGGTCCTCGCTGGATTAGATTTGTGCGAGAGATTGTGCCCGACAGGCACCATAAAATGGTCGATAGAATTGGTAACGACATGTATAGGGTGATTCGTGGTTACGTAAATGGTCAGGTTATACTGGCGGCGCTTGCTTCGTTATTAATTATGCCGGCTGTTCTGCTGCTTCATATTAGCTATCCAGCGGCAATAATAGTAATTATATTTATCTGCGGATTAATACCTTTAGTTGGTCATACAATTGGGGCAGTTATTGTTACTACTATAGCTCTATTTGACTCAACTAGTTCAGCAATAATTATTCTACTTTACTATATTTTCTATATGCAGATTGAAGCCTATATTGTTCAACCTAGAATTCAAGCCAATACCACAAATATGTCGCCGCTGCTTGTCTTTATGTCAGTAGTAATCGGTATTAGTTTTGGCGGTCTGGTTGGAGGACTTGTTGCAATTCCTATTGCCGGCTGTCTTAAAATAGCGATTCTAGAATTCTTTTATTCAAAAGATATTATCGATGAGCCTAAATTTAATAAGGTTACTACGAAAGCGGGAACCAAATAGGACCGTTGTCGGTATCCCTGATTCCCACCTTCTGATTTTCTAGTTCATTACGCAGGCTATCGGCCCTACCCCAATCGTTATTTTTCCTGGCAGCTTCGCGTTCCATAATTAAGTTTTTTTGCCTGCTTGAAATATCTTTGACTTTAGATAAATTAAGCCCCAGCAGCCAATCTATTCCTTCTAGCATCAGCACAAAGTGATCAAGCATATCGTCTTCAATTAATACTAGTAGTAGCTGCGTGTTCACGTGGCTCAAAAAAGCCAAAGCTTCAGGCGTATTAAGATCATTCTGAAGTATGTTCTTTAATTCATCAGGTACGTCTTCTAAAGAAAAGGTAGCGGCATCATGAACAGTTTCTTGCACTTGATATCTAAGTGCCGCCATTGCTCTTAAATCATCTAATCTATGCTTAGCGGCTTCTAAGCTGTCCCAGCTAAACCTGGATTGGTTCCTGTAGTGAGATTCAAGTATATGTAGTCTGAGCACTTCTGGTTCGTAGCCTCTTTCAATTACTTCCTGAAGCCGGATAGAATTACCAAGACTCTTGGATATTTTTTTACCGTCTATCAGCACATGATTACTATGGAGCCAGTAATTAGCCAGTGGCTTACCAGTTGCAGCTTCACTCTGAGCAATTTCATTAGTGTGATGAATAGGAATGTGATCTATACCGCCGGTATGAATATCTAGTGTGTCTCCTAAATATTTCATGCTCATTGCCGAACACTCTATATGCCATCCCGGAAAACCCTTGCCCCATGGACTGCCCCATTCCATGTCCCGATGAGAATCTTTAGGAGAAAATTTCCATAACGCAAAATCGTAAGGCTGCCTTTTCTGAGGGTTGACCTCAACTCTGGCACCAGCTTGCTGTTCATCTAAATCTAGATTCGCGAACTGCCCATATTTTGGAAATAACGAGGTATCATAATATACTCCGTCATCAATTATGTAGGTAAAACCTTTTTCCTCTAGTATTTTAATGAGACGGATCTGGTCCTTAATATGATCCGTGGCCTTAACTATGTGATCAGGCTTTAAATTATTGAGAAGCTTCATGCCTTCAAAGAAATCTTGTGTATAAAATTCGGCTATTTCCCAGGCCGATTTACCCTCACGCTTAGCGCCTTTTTCTAGCTTATCTTCACCTTCATCGGCATCACTTACTAAGTGCCCGACGTCAGTTATATTCATTACCCACTTTGTTTTATAGCCACCGGCTTTTAAAACCCGTATAAGCATGTCCATACGGACGTAGTTAAACAAATGGCCAACGTGAGAATAGTCGTAGACTGTCGGACCACAGGTGTAAACAGTGACTACTGGTGGATTTAGTGGGGTTATTTCGTCTTCTTGTTTAGTTAAAGTGTTATATAGCTTCATGTCTTATTTTTAATATTATAATTAATCTACTATTTGTTTAAGTAGCTCGATACTTTTATCAAAGCATTCCTGCTTAATCTTATCTATATCTTGATTAGGACTAGTCTTAAAGCCACCGGCGTACTTATGCCCACCACCGCCAAAATGTTCGGCAAGGCCCGCAGCTATCGGTGCTCCAATATTGGCACGAATAGCAGCAGTAACTTTTTTGTCATCATAATATTTTAAAACAATGGCAACGCGAACATTTTTAGTTTGCAGCATATCGCCTTGAATTAGAGGACCGGGATTATATAGCGGACTATATTTGTTTATTTCATCCTGGGGAATAACTAGGAGAGCTATTGAATCGTTTTCTTTAAATTCTGTCCGTTTAATGAGGTCCGCTTTATATCTAAATATGCTTAGAGGCATTTTAGAATACTCACGTCTTTTCTCTTCAAGATATGGTCTGTCTACCCCAGCTTCTATCATATCGGCCATAATCCGATAGGTTTCGGCCGTTGCTAGCTGATTGCTAAGCCCTTGGGTGTCACCGAGTATGGAGTGCATTATATTTTCCTGAGCTACTTGCGACATATTCCAGCCTAACTGCTTAGAGATTAGGTAGATTAGCTCGCCAGTTGAAGAGCGATTATGATCATTAATTTCTACAGTTGAAAACGGTACTTTATTATCTACTATTTCGTGGTGATCAAGAACAATACATGGTTTAGATGCTAACCAGCCTTGCTGGTTACTTTTAGTAAGTTTTTCTAGCAGTGTCATGGTCGAAGCGTCTACTATAATTGAAGCATCAAATTTATTGGGAAGTTCTTTTTCTACTCTATCCCAACCGGTTAAATATCTTAGATATCCGGGCATTTCTGCTCCAGAATAGAGATAAGGTGTTTTACCTAAATCGTGAAGTATTTGCTCTAATGCCAGTGCGCTACCTAAACTATCAGCGTCAGGGTTGTCGGCCTGAACTATAACTATAGTGTTAGCAGCCTCAATAATATCTTTTATTTTGTCGGTGTCTGGATAGGTGGCCATTTGTAGTAATTGTAGGTGATAGGCTAGCTTAAACCAAACTAGAACACCTGACGGCCTTCTAGAGCCCTGGTTAGAGTAATTTGATCGGCGTATTCTAGGTCTACGCCAATTGGCAGACCTCGAGCTAACCGAGTAATTTTAATTTTTCTTTTACCAATTTGCTGCTGAATATATAGAGAAGTTGATTCTCCTTCTACGCTGGCATTTAAAGCCAGAATAACTTCTTCTACCTTATCCTCGTCCATTCTCTTTATTAGCTGGTCAATTCTAAGCTGTTCCGGAGTAATGCCGTCTATCGGTGAAACCAGACCACCCAGTACGTGATAAGTGCCGTTAAACTGGCCTGTTTTCTCTAGTGCGACTATATCAAATGGTTCTGCAACAATTGCAACAATCTTTTTATTACGCCTGGGGTCGGTGTATAGATCGGATAATTTCTGACCTTTAGGTACAAGCGCGTAAGTTTTCTCGCAGTAACCAATTCCTTCGGGTAAGGCATTTAATGCTGCAGCCAGTTGATGCGTTGCATCATCAGCATGACGAACTAAGTAGTAAGCATAGCGTTCTGCAGTCCTGGGGCCTACGCCCGGAAGACGACCAAACGCTTCAACTAGATCAGTAAGTACTGGCGGTAATATTTGCATTTAGGAGTTCTTGGTTTACATGCCTAGATTGCCGAGGGCGCCCATCATGGGCTGCATTTTCTCGGCGGCTATTTTTTGGCTTTCGTTAATTGCGTCTTTAACGGCATCTTCTATCCATCTTTCAAGTTGTCCGATATCATCTAAATCGATATATTCAGGATCAATATGAATCTTCTTTAATTTCTGTTCACCAGACATTTCTACTTTTACAGCGCCATCACCTTTTTCAATAGTGATGGTCATTTTCTGCAGCTCACCCTGGATCTTCTTAACCTTCATTAGCATTTTAGCTTGGTCAAATCGGCTCATTTACTTCCCTCTCTACATTACTTTCGTTATATCCATTATATAACGTTATAGCCGTCGGTTAAAATTGGCTTTAGTATCAGGATTACCTGGCCAAGCTATAAAGTATGACCTAAGATTGTATATACAGCTTGCTGTTACTGCTAGAACTATTAATGTAACACCTAGGCTTCTAGCAAGCGGATTAAGCGGAAAGACGTTCATCCAACTTCTAAGAAGATAAGTAATTCCTGTAGACGCCATTAAATACGCGAACGGAACAACCAGGCTAAAGCTGACTGATCCACCTAAACCAACAAGTAGAGCTGATACTAAAAACAGCGAACCAAGCAAGCGACTGCGTGAGCTCTTATAGTTTTGGGCATAAAAGTATATGCCAATTACGGCCATAGCTAGAACAAAAAAGTCTAAAACCGGTACTTTACCAAGCCAAAGAGTTGGATACTTAGGACCTCTAATAAATAAATGAAACGGTACAGCGATTATATCTTTTAAAATGTGAAGTAGGCTCGGAAAACGATTAGGTAAACCTACCCATTGTTTTAATAGTGAGCTACTGCGAAAAGACAAAACTAGTAACGGTAGCCATAACAAGGGTAAAATGACTGCTATAATTCTTTGCCACCATTTGTTTAAGCTCTTCCAGCTGCTTGCAATTCGCGACCTTTGAAAAGCTAAATCAATGATTACTAGCCATATTAGGCCTGGAATAGTAATTAGTATCCCCCAAACAAATAAATTTATGTAAAAGTAACGCAACTTATCTTTAAACTGGTAATAGATAACATGAGATAAAAGTAAAGTTGTTATGCCCCATAAATACATAACGTCCATGCTGGCAAGACGTGATACATGTAGAGTCCAGGCTGCGCTAGCAAATAGAGTGCCAGCCAAAATAGCTGTACGCTTACCGTGCCATAGATAAACTAGAAAACTGAAATTAATGATACTTAGCAGTCCAAACAAAGTATTAGGTAGTCTTGTTAGCGTTTGTCCATGAGTGGGATAAATAAAGAAGACTATGCTGCGTATAAAGTTTATTGGTAGATTGAGCGGATTATGATAAATTCCATGCCATCCAACTACAGCCTTGCTGGTATCAATCTCGCCGCTGCTGAGTCCGCCGGTAAGACTACCAAGATGATAAAGTAGCAGAAATGCTAGTCCAATTAAAATAACTACTGCTAGTGTCAGGTAAGTTAAATTGACTCTCTTATAATGAGCCCTAAGTCTTTTCATGCTTTAAAGTATTATAGCCATAAGAGTTATGGTTACCTAACTGTTAAATGGGTCTTGGTGACGCGTATCTACTGATCGAAAACGTTGTTTTTCGTTTTCAAAGTATAGCTCAACACCTCCAACCGGGCCGTTTCTATGCTTTTTGATGAATATATCTGCCATTTTTTTCCTGTCCGTATCGGGATTATAGTAATCTTCTCTATAGATAAACATAACCACATCACTGTCCTGCTCAATTGAACCAGATTCCCTTAGATCAGCTAGCTGTGGAATTTGCGGGCTTCGGCTTTCTACAGATCGGCTTAACTGACTCAGCGCTAGAATAGGTACATTCAGTTCTCTGGCTACTCCTTTAAGACCTCTGGAGATTTCCGAAATTTCCTGAACTCTGTTGCCATCTCCTCCTAATCTTGCGCCGCCACTCATTAGCTGCAGATAGTCAACTATAATTAGTCCCAGGTCTCGTTTATGAGCTTCGCGGCGTGCTTTTGTCCTTAGATCACTAATGGTTATGCTAGGAGTGTCATCAATAAAAATAGGTGCTTCGCTTAGTGTGCCCATAGCTTGGCCAATTTTTTCAAAATCGGCGTCTGTTAGATTTCCAGTTCTAAGAGCCCAAGCATCTACGCCGGATTCAATGGATAGAAGCCGGTCGACAAGCTGTTCCTTACTCATCTCCAGGCTAAAAATCAGTACCGGCTCATTAGACTGGACGGCCACATTATGCGCAAAGTTAAGTGCTAGGGCAGTTTTCCCCATAGATGGTCTAGCTGCGAGAATTACGAGGTCTGAGCGCTGAAAACCAGCTAGAGTGGAGTCCAGGTCCTTAAAACCCGTTGGCACACCTCTAATTTTTTGCTTATCTTTATGCAAGTCGTCCAGTCTGTCGAAGCTTTCCGCTAAGATCGCTTCTAAGCTTATTACGTCTTGCTTAATATGCTGCTGGCTAACATTAAATAGACGAGTTTCGGCTTCTTCAATAAGTTCTCTAAGCTGCTTAGATTCATCGAAGCCTAATCCGGTAATCTCTCTGGACGCTTTAATTAGACGACGGCGCATTGCTTTTTGAGACACAATATCGGCGTATTGTTCGACATGTGCAGCTGTTGGAACAAAATTAGTTAGTTCTGTGAGGTAAGACGGACCGCCAATACTGTCCAGATAGCCGGAGTTTTTAAGCTGATCGGCGAGAGTAAGAACGTCTACGGCTTGATGATTTTCATATAACTTTAGAATTGATTCGTAAATCCTCTCGTGTTTCTTATCATAAAAGTCAGACGCGCTAATTGAGTCGGCAATTTTTACTATGGCTTCACTATCGATTAGTAAAGCTCCCAGTAAGCTTGCTTCAGCTTCTGAGTTTTGGGGCGGGTTTCCTGTTACTCCGGATATAGTGGGTTCCATTTAATAATCCCTTCGAGGAGTCGTAAAAAATAGTGTATTCATGATTCTAGCAGTTCAGCGCCATTAAAAATACTGCTTATGGTGGATAAATCTTCAGATTTTTCAGGCTCAGCTTTAGTTTTTAATTCATTAACGGTCGGTGGTTTGGCATTTTTATCTAGTCTGCAGACTATTTTAATAGACTGACCGGTCAGTTCTTTTATTATGTCGCTGAGTTTCTTACTATTTGCTGACTCAGATAGTCGCTTTTTATGGAAATCAAAAGCAAAGGCCAGATCCAGTGTTCCATCTTCTGCAAATGTAGGCTCTGCCATCCGTACAACTCCGTACAGCGTATTATGCTTTGCTTTTAAGGACATAAGTACTGCTTGCCACTGAGTTTCGTCAAAGGCAACCAGCTTGGTCTCCTTTTTCGTTATTGGTTTTTCCTCAGCTATTTTTGGTTCTTCATCAGTTTTATTTTCAATTATTTCGGTTGTCTCAAGACTAGTTTTTTCGTTACTATTTATCGATTTTGGCTGTGCATTTAATAACACTATTTCTAGCAATCGATTAGGGTCAGATGAATAGTTTACTTCCAATAGACTTCGCAGTAGTTTCAACGTATCTGATTTATTTAAACTATCGTCGCTATTAATAAGGCGCACCCTTAATTCTTCACTAATTTCCTTGGCAATAGTTCCGGCCTGATAACCTTGTTCGTACAGATTACTTAAATTAGATATTAGAGTTGCTGAGCTGGAATCTTTTAATGTCAAATTAATAAGGCTGTTTAATGCATCCTTGCTAGGCAATCCCAACATTTCAGTGACTGACTCTGCCGTTACCTTAGAACTAAAGCTTCTGGCCTGGTCTAAAATACTGACGCTATCCCTCATACTGCCCTGTCCATGCTCGGAAATTATTTGTAGAGCCTGCGTGTCAGCAACAATCTTTTCATTCTTAACAATCTTACCAAGATATTTAGCCATATCCTCAGGTGAAATTGGTTTAAAGCTGTATCTTTGGGTTCGACTAATAATCGTGCCTGGCAGCTTATGAGAGTCAGTTGTGGCAAGTATAAAGACAACATGTGCTGGAGGTTCTTCTAGAGTTTTAAGGAGTGCGTTAAAAGCTTCACGGGTTAACATATGAACTTCGTCAATAATGTATACCTTATATTTAGCAATACTCGGAGCTATATACACTCTTTCTCTAAGCTCTCTAATCTCATCAATTCTTCGATTGCTGGCGGCATCGATTTCAATAATATCGATGTGCGGTTCATCGTCATTATATGTAAGACCATTAATTTCGTGTGCTAGAATTCTAGCTACACTAGTCTTTCCCACTCCCTTAGGACCGGTAAAAAGATAGGCATGACTAATTTGCTGGCTTTTAATTGCCTGCCTTAGTGTCCTAGTAATGTGCTCTTGTCCTGCTACATCTTCTAAAGATCTAGGACGATATTTCCTATATAACGCTTGACCCATACGTACTATATATTATACGCCTAATATGTCTCTTGAGGATGTTGTACTATTGCTAATGCGGTAAAATTTAAGTCTAAAGAGCAGCTTCGAGCGCAGCCCATTCAGAGTTGGTGTCATCTTCAGGAATATTGACGCTAACCTGATCGCCTGGCTTAGCTTTAAAGTAAGTAACACTAGCTAGTAAAACTCTAAATTTCCTGCCATTAACATCCACAAAATAATGACCGTTTTCAAGTATTAAAGCACCCACAACCTGTTTACGAGGGATTGGCCCAATTTGCTTATATAAAAAGGCGCCGTCATCGGCGATAGTTAGTTTAAGGATATCTCCTTGGACAAGTTTAGACTTACTGGCGTAATTCGCAGGAACAGGATAGGTTTTTCCATCAGAACCAACCATGTTTTGTCCATCAAAAACTCCCTCGATAACTTTACCAAGTGTTTCTTCACGGTTAACTGGCTGAATATTTTCATCGTCGCCGACCAAGCTTATTAGAAGCTCAGTAGCCGCAGCCAAGCTAGTCTCGGCTTCTTGAATCAAAGTTCTAAGCCTTTTGACTTGTTTTTCTGGTACATCCGGCATTTTATTTGTCTCTCAAATAATAAGTGTTTATTAGATACACTTTCCCCCTAAAAATACCACGATCTATATATTATGTCAAAATCTGTATTTATTCTGTGGAAAAGTTATAACCGCCCAGATTAAATTCGCTAGGCGGTTCTATAAACTTTTATATTTATATTAAGAAAGTTCTACTGTTGCACCAGCGTCTTCTAGAGACTTCTTAGCTGCTTCAGCATCTTCTTTTTTAGCTTTTTCTAGTACTGGCTTTGGTGCGCCATCTACTATTGCTTTAGCTTCGCCAAGTCCTAGACCAGTGATGTCCTTAACTGCCTTAATTACAGCTACTTTTTGGGCACCTGGGTCTTTTAGAATTACATCGTATTCAGACTTTTCCTCTGCGGCTGGAGCTGCATCAGCTCCGACAGCTGGGCCTGCTACTGCAACTGCAGCGGCTGCTGGCTCAATACCGTATTCATCCTTTAAGATGTTTCCAAGTTCATTTACTTCTAATACAGTCAGTCCAACAAGCTGTTCTGCAATTTTCTTTAAATCTGCCATTACAATATTCTCCTTAAATTTCCTTATTAATTACTAGCTTTAGCTTCCAGCCCTGATAAAATACCGTGTAAATTGCTGCCTAGACTCGATGTAACACCACGAAGTGGTGCGTTAAGAGTATTAATTAGACCGGCTATCATTTGGTTCTTGCCAGGAAGAGCGGCCAGTGCTTTAACGTTATCTGAACTAACAAACTCGCCTTCACCGCTAAATCCTCCAACAAACTCTAAAGTTGGATTTGTCTTAGCGAATTTACTTAGTACTTGGGCAGCTGCGACTTCATCAACGCTATTGAAAGCGTATAGAAGCATACCTTCTAGCGTGCTACTATCGGCTTTCTGAAATTTATCTGTCTGCAGCAAAGCCTGTTTAACTAGGCGGTTCTTAACAATCTTTACTTTAGTGCCATTTTCGCGGGCGTCCTTACGTAAAGACTGAAGAGCTTTAACGTCAATTCCCTGGTATTTAGCAACCACAGTCATTTTAGATTCACCTAAAAGCTCTGCGACTTCATTTATAACGTCTTGTTTTTGGCTTTTGGTTAATGCCATATTGGTTAAATCTCCCTTAGATTTTAAGATTTAGGTTATCGACCATTTAATTAACCTAATTCTCGTTGCCAAACAAAAACGTCTTTGATTTCCAAAGACGTTCAAACTATCAAAAAGTTAGATGTTTGTACCTAGGCGACATAATTAAGGTTATTTACCCGTCGCTGTCTCTGGCAACTTGGCGTAATTGTAACACATTCTGTGCCGCTCGCAAACTACCTAGTACGTGTCTCGGGCCGAATAGTTTCATCAATGGTGTTTCAGGAGAGGCAAGGATCGCCTCTAACATATAAATCCTGGAGCTTCTTAGAAGCTTACTCGTTTGCAGCTGAGAACGCGTCTTTTGTTCTGCACTATCTTCAGCCGGTGTGTCTTGGTGTTTTTTATAAACATAAGTCGGAGGACCTTCATTAGAATAAACAATACTTACTGTAGGTAATTTTAGCTTCTCTATAATTGCTTTACGTTGATCAATTGCTCTCAGCGCAAGTTCTCCGGCGATTTGCGCGGCTGAACCATCTTCGAAAAAACTTCGGGGTTCATCGCGAATATCATATGGCCTAATACCTGCTTCTACAGGTCCTGAGGGCTGAGAGTGGTTTTGCTGCATAAACTAAAAGTCAATATATATTAACACCATATGGCCATAATTTCAAGGGAAGAGGCCTACTGTTTGGATGTAAGAACGTAATCTCTAATTAATTCGTAAAAACTGAAGAATTGCTCTTTATTAAGCCATTCATTATCACTATGCGCTCCACCGCCGGCCGGTCTAATAATAATTACCGGGATATTTTTGTCCGCAAAAAAGTGAGCGTCACTAGATCCAAAAGAGTGTGTTTTGCTAATTGCCTTTCCATATATCTTTTCGGCTAGATTTATAAATTTCTTAATTTCAGGATTATTTAAATCAGTTGCTACGCCTTGTTCATAGGCCAAGGTTTCGAGTTCAATTTTATATAGCTTAGTTATTAAATTAATTTTTTCTTTTAGCGGTTTAATTTCTTTTCTGTTAACTAGTCGCATATCTATTGTAGCTTCCGCTTTGCCTGGAACCTGATTTATTACTTTTCCGCCGCTTATCTGGCTAACCGTAATGCTATTAGTGAAAGCTTTTGATTCGCCAAAAAGACTTTTAATGTCTACCAGTGCTTTAATTAATGTGTCTATGGCGTTATCGCCTTCCCAAGGTCGTGAACCATGCGCAGTTTTACCCGTTGCTGTAAGTTTTATCATCCATAGATCGTTAGATGTTGTTTGTATCTCCCAGCTGTTACCTCCGTCCGGTAGCAAGCAAACATCAGCCGAGTAATCTTCTTCATTCAGTAAATAACCAACACCGTTTATGCCGCCGACTTCTTCATCGCTAGTAAACATAATACCGAAATCTAATTCCTTTAGTTTGGTAGCTAGTTCCGAGATAAGTTTTAGATATATAGCGGCAGCGAACTTCATGTCAAAAACCCCTCTGCCATAAAAGCGAGTAGTTTTTTCAATTAAAGAAAACTGTTTTTTGTCGGCAGGTACAACGTCCAAATGAGCCTGTAACAGGATTTTAGGTTTATTAGTTTTTTTAGTTGTGGCAAGTAGAGATGGTCGACCCCTGCAGTCGTATCTATTAATATGAATATCAAAATTATTTAAGAAATTTTCTATATAGTCGAAACATGCATTTAATTCAGTGAGATTGTTACTGACTGTAGAAAATTTAATTAAATCACCCAGTATCTCAGTTAGATCAGAAGAAGTACTCACAGTCACATAAATATAATAGCCTAAATCGTTTAAGAATAGCGGTTATTTTTCTAAATTATATTGTTGTAAAAATTTGACAAGCAATAGGACTTTGAGGTAACATTTCACTTGTGAAAGCAAATAACGAAACTAAATGTATCATGAATCGTGTCACCTGGCATAATTCATTTACGTCATTTTAGCTTCGGGGCTTTTCACACAAATTTAAAAAGATAATCAAATAACAAAAAGAGCTCCATGCGAAACAAGGGAGCTCTTTAGTTTTTTAGGAACTAATAGATACTATGTCTAAAAGATCAAGCAGGATACAAGGTGAACAATCTCTAGGTACTCCATTTAATAATGCGGATTTACGTATACTCTCGGGAGATACTCCTCCTTCTGCGACAGGTTCTCGTAGAATAATGCAGAGAAAACCGGTTGAAGATGGCAAGCATAGGCCATTTGAGATGGACGAGAGAACAGTTTTAGATAATATTGCCCGATTTGGAACTACCGCAGTGATTGGGATTGACGAAGGACGTATCCAAATAGATCCTTTTATTGATAGATTCGTAGGAGTAGTGGAAGAAGTAGGCGGCGCAGTTTTAAAGCTAGAAGCATCCGGTCATATACATGGAGAACCATTGGACGAAGTTGATGCTCAGGTTACTCACGCTGCAATTAGTCAAATTAGGCGCCCAGAAGATAGAACGATAGTAGTTGTTATGTTTCAAGGCGTGGACTATGACGCAATCTCTACTGAAGAACGAGTTGAGGGAACTCCAGATATTAAGATTCGTGTAGCAGATTTAATTAAACAACAATTTGATATGCAAAACCATAGCCGGAGAGGACAAGACAGGCCCCCTATTCTAGAAGGCCTTGGCTTTTTAGCTATTGGTGCCGGCGAACCTAGGCACATGTTAACTCATGAAGGGCACTTTTCTCGCCCAGAAGGCGCTGCTTTAGCCCTACTTACAAACGCAACATCTTTTGGACTATCAGTTTCTGGCAATCTGCACACAAACTACGCAAACTTAATGTAAAAATATTATCCTAGTTGGTTTAGCTTAAACTGAGTGTAGCGTTCTGCTGCTAGCCTAGTCAGCTTGGGATCTTCGTCTTGATTAACGAATTTCATGGCTTCAGCCAGTTGAGGATGCACTTCAGATAATTTTTCATGCATTTCTAGTACCAGCTTTCTGTATCCAGGATGTCCTTGCGGTGATGTTCTTAGCTCATGCAAATGAAATGCTTCACGGGCGTTATATGTCACCTTCCAGCGCATTTTATGGCCTAAGAGAGTTGCATATTGAGCTTCTATATTATAGCCATTCTCTTGGAGTAAGCTGTAAAGCTTTAGGCTTATTTCAAAACAGCTTTCAAATTCTTCGCTTAAGCCGGCTTCTTCAATTAGTGATGGTATTTCGTAGCCATATCTAGGGGTAAGTTGCTGCCAGTTCATGTCGTCAACCATTCTATGTCGCTGCAAATCCCTAAATATGCCGTAATCACAAATTATGTCCCAGCTATAATGAGCTTTTTCTAAGGCCCTTCCTGGTTTGTGACGTCGGTTTAACCGCTCGCCCATATATGCTTTAAAGACTTCCATCTTTTTGTCATATGGCCAGGAACTTACCGTAGTTTGCAGCTCATCGAGTGACAGGCTGCTGTGCTCATAAAGCATATCCGGAACAAGAAGCATCTCGTTCTTTGGCCAATAATCTATGAGGGTCGCCGAAGTATCTGTTCTTGACGAGTGATTATCCGGCAAATTCTTTTTAGCCAGATCTTTAACAGCCTTAAATGTATTTGCCCTGTAAGCAATCATTGCTCCGCCTCGTTCTGGTTTATCCGCTCGTTCCAAGTACATTGGAATAATTTTACGGGCTTGATCTAGAAGAGCTTGTCCGGTCTCTATGGCTTCAGGAAGCTCATCGCTCATGAGGTGCATGATTAAACTTTCTATAGCTTGCCCGGAACCAAATATGCCAACGGTAGATTTAGTAGCAACCGGTAGCACAGCTCGGGCAGCATCACAAGCTTGAGCTCTGGTTGCGCCCTTCCAGGCTATGTCTCTATCTTTCTCAGGTGTATCTGAGTTTTTGCGCACATAATCTGTGAGGGCTCTTACCATATCAGAATATATTTCAAATATATTATCTAAATCCTGCTCATACTGCTTTTTAATAGCTCCCTTGAAATGCGCAGGTGTGTAGTACTTATATTTTCCTTCGCTGTCAGTGTGATCAAAATATATATAGCGCGTGGATTGTTCTAGATAGGCTGCTAATCTTCCCCACTCCAGTTTTTTAGTAAGCAAGTTGGAAGCGTTCTCAACTACTACATGTATTCCGCCTAGTTGCTGAACAGAGTCGTCTCCGTAAGCCGTAATAACTCTTTGAAGTAGCTGTGCATCCTTATCTATTTTGCCGGCGAATTCATCTAAAAGGGTTATCCGCATATCGTCGCCGCGGCGACTAAGCCTAGCCATTGCTGCAGCAATGGTTACAGGGCTTAATTTATCTTTAAAACTATAAACATTACCTTCGCTGTCAGTAACTGTTTCATTTAAATATTCTTTGCCGGCTTCAGTTATCTCAAATTTGCCGTCTTCTGTTTTTTTAACGTAGTCAATATTAGTATTGTCAGGCTTAGCTTCTTTAGCACCTAGTTGTTTCTGCTCAATTACTTGCTTGACTGATACGGGGGGTTCAACTGGTGACGGTTCGGCTTTACTTCTAATTGCTAGTTCGCCGGAAACTAGCTTCCATATTTGATCAGCAACTTCGTTTTGTGCGCTTGTTGCAAACACTACCGGAAGTTTTCTTTGTTTGGCTTCCCACAAATATCCGGCCCTAACTCTTTCTAAAAATGCTTCATCTAAGTTATCGAATCGCTCGCCGCTTTTTCTTTTCTGCAGCCTGGACTTTAAAATGTTTACAGGGGCATCTAAAACGATGCACAGATCAGGCTCAAATCCGTCGACAGCAAAGCTAATAATGTTATTTATAGTGTTGTAGTCAGGAACATCGCCGCGACCGTAATATTGAATAGCTAAAGTAGTTAGGTAGTTACGATCTACTAGGCATGTTACCCCGTGCTCAACGCTTTGTTTTATTATTTCTAAACTCTGAGAGCGCGCCGCGTTATATAAGAGTACTTCAGTCCTGGTATTCATTGGATAACGCGGATCTTGGGTTAACTGACGAATCGCTCGCGCCGTAAGGTCGCTTTGACTATCTGGCTCTCTTAAACATCTGACTGGTAATCCTGCAGCCTGCATGCGCCTCGTAAGTTCTTGAAGCTGAGTAGTTTTTCCTACTCCTTCAGGACCTTCAACAACAATATATTTGCCTCTATTCATATGCCATACCCTCAATTTTCTTTGGCATCTCTCTGGTGTCACGGTAAGCTTTAGGTAGCATCATATCTGGCGACCAAGTTTTAATTATAGTTTCTATATCATCTCCGGTCTGGTATTTGCCGCTAAATCCGTCATTTCGGCCAGTCCCATAGCTACCTTCCACTTCACCGGTTTCCAAGAAAATGGCCTGAGCAATGCGCTCGCCAACAGGCAAAAGCACGGTTTCGCGTTCATTCAGGTTATATATTTCGAGTGTCAGCCGGTTAATATACCCGGGATCTACCCAGCCGGCGTCAAAACAAACAGCAACGCCGTTTCTGCCCCAGCTAGAGCGGGATTTAACTTCGTAAGCACCAGGTGGTTTAATACCAAAAAACTCATGGGTGTGTGCCAGTATTCGTTCACGCGGCTTAAGACTTATTACTGGATGATCAAGCGGGATATTGTTAACTGGCTCAAAACCGTTCAGTCTACACCATTCGCCGTGTTTCATGGCCTTATATGGCCCATCAAAGTATCTTTCTACGTCTTCCTGGTCGAACGGGTTGTATATAGTTCTCTCGTTCATTCGCTCTATTCGGTAATAGTAATAACCGAGAGTAACATCTAGACTAGCGTGAGAAACATGCTTCGGCTCAAACGGATGACAAAGGATATGTCCTTCGTCTATTGCCTGTCTTATCTGTTTGTTACTATAAACTGCCATTACTTTAACCTCTTCCCCGAGTAGCTATTACATATATTTTAGTTTAGGGAGAGCAAATAAGGCAAGCATAATAATAATGTGATTTTTACGCAAAT
>PLYP01000005.1 GCA_003153395.1 Candidatus Saccharimonadota bacterium | reverse complement strand
ATTGTCCTTTTTGTTTATTTTATCTGTTGCGCAGATTTTTTAAGATTTTATTTTTTTTAAATAACTATATTAATCATACCACTACTGTCAAGTAAGCATTAGCGATAAATGGTTTATTGAGGCAAATCACTGGCTAGTAATTGGTCTAGCGTCTTTTGCAGTTTCGCTAATCCTTCGAATTGATGAACTGCCACACCAAGACTAGTAGCAAACTCTAAAAATGACGGGTTTCCGCTTACGAGCAGACAAGAATCGAGCGGTTCCCCAATATTCTGCAATGCCATAGCAAATACGTCTTTACTCAGAAGCGGCGCCGGACTCTGCAGGGAAAAAGGACTAGCTATAACTTCAAATATCTGGTTGTGCTCATTAAAGGTATTAAGCAGCTGATATTCCTGAGAGCCCAAATTGGCTAGTATGCCAATTTTAAGAAAGTGAGCATGAAGATTTCTCATAAAATTAATAATATCTGGTGATATATCCGTTTCCTGTAATCTAAACTGGTTAACGCTAATATCCGGATGACCAAGCTTGACTCTAAAAGTATCAGCGACAATATTAATGTCCACTTGCCCATGGTAATAACTTTCTACAAGGTCGGACATTTCTTTATATACTTCCGGTCCGTTTTGCTGAGCTACCGCTAGGTAATATGAAAATTTATCTGGCGTCCATACGCTGTAGAAGTCGAAGAAAATAGCTCTAATCATGAATAAAGAATAACAAAAAACTTTAGTATAGCTATATTTGTCATAGATATTAGGCGCCACCCTTGTGCTAAAATAATGCATATGCTAAATAAGGTTAAATCAGTCGGCGCAGGTCTTGCGCAGAAGGCTCTTGAAGGTGTAAATAACGCTGCTGTTACCACTAGAAAAAAAGCTGGTAAAAAGGAAGATAATTACCTTGTTGCTCTGGATATTGGTACTGAATTTGTAAAAGCCCTAATTGGACGAGTACGCGAAAGCGACGGTACTGTTGAAATCGTCGGTGTTGGTCGCACTCATCAAGGGCTTAGTGATATGCAGGCCGGAGCTATTTCAGATATTGCTGCCGTGGTGGAAAACTGCGATAAAGCTTTAAATGAAGCCGAAGAACAAGCCGGAATAAGCGTACGCACCTGCATTATTGGTATAGCTGGAGAGCTAGTTAAGGGTACTACTACGACTATAAGAGTAGCTCGTAAAGATTCCGCCAAAGCTTTAGACATTGCTGAAATGGAAAAGATTATTAATTTGGTACAAGCCAGAGCTCAGGACAAAGCAAAACAACAGCTGGCTTGGGAATTAGGCGGCAAAGAAGTTGATGTACGACTGGTAAACAGCGCTCTCGTAAGTATCGAAATTGATGGCTATCCCGTAACGAACCCTATTGGCTTCCAAGGAAAAGAGGTTGTGATTCAGTTATATACCGCCTTTGCTCCCATGATTCACATTGGCGCCCTGGAGAAAACTGCTCAGGAACTAGACCTAGATTTACTAGCTGTAGCCGCTGAGCCTTTTGCCGTAGCTAGAGCGGTTATAGGCAACAATACTAATCAGAACTTGAGCGCGATACTCATGGATGTTGGTGGAGGAACTACCGATATAGCCGTAATTAATGAAGGCGGTGTTCAAGGAACAAAAATGTTTGGCATAGGTGGACGAGCATACACTCATGCAGTAGAACGTGACCTAGGGGTAGATTTTGAAGCAGCAGAAGAGCTAAAAGTTGGATTAAGCAGCAATAAAATACCTCCAGCCAAGCGCCCGGCAGTGGAGGCAGCTCTAAGTAAAACGGCCGAAGTATGGGTCGGAGGCATTGAACTGGCTCTTAGCGAGTTTAATAAGTTAGATCATTTGCCACATCGTATGTTTCTTTGCGGCGGCGGATCTTCACTTGATCTACTTATGGACAGACTAGAACAAACGGAATGGTATAAAACCTTGCCTTTTACTCGTAAACCAAGCGTTCATCATATAAGGCCTGATCAAGTTGCCGGCATTAAAGATACTACCGGTAAAGTAACCGATCACACCTTTATTACAGCCATGGGATTACTGAGAGTAGGCATGGATACTCAGCAATTCTCAGGCGGAAATGAATCAATTCGCGATAAAATTGATAAAATGTTAAGCGTATAGGTTATGGCATCAGATAAAGACACAATTTACATCGATATAGACGACGAGATTACTGGAATAATAGACAAGGTAAAGAATTCCAGCTCTAAGGTTACTGCTCTTGTTTTACCTAAAAGAGCCAGCGTTTTTCAAAGCATAGTAAATATGAAGCTGCTTAAAAAAGCAGCCGATAGCAGCAACAAGAACTTAGTGCTTATTACTACTGAAGCTGGGTTATTACCACTTGCCGGGGCAGCCGGTATACATGTCGCTAAGACTCTTACAACAAAACCTGAGATTCCCAGTGCACCGCTAGCTTTTGAAGATAATGATGATGCAGTGGATGAAGATTCTGCGGTATTGCCTATGGATACAGAGCCTGTTGATCCTAATAAAACGGTTGGCCAGCTAGCGGGTAGTAAAGCCCCAGCTGGAGCAGTAGCTGCTGACGGTGTTGAAACGCTGGAACTCGATAACAGCTCGCCCGAGGAACCGCTCAGTGATGAGGGCAGTAAAGCTAAAAAAGGTGCTGCAGCCGTTGCTGCCAGTAAAAAAGATAAGAAGCTTAAAGTGCCGAACTTTGAGAGGTTCAGGAAATATCTAGTTATTGGAGTTATCCTTCTAATTCTTCTAATTCTTTTGCTAATATTTGCCAATTCTTCACTTGCCAAGGCAACTATAAACATAACTACCGATGCTACAAATATACCTACAAACGTAAGTTTGAATTTGTCTACTACAGCATCGAGTGTCGACCCTTCAACAGGCAACATACCAGCTAAATTTGATACGCAACAAAAGACATTTACTCAGCAAGTTGGGACAACTGGACAAAAGAATAACGGGAATAAAGCTAGCGGAACAATAGGTATGACAGCCACAGCATGTGCGCCTAACATTGGTCAGCCATCAGATGTTCCATCTGGTACTGGAGTGAGTTCAAATGGACTAACATATATAACTCAGCAGGACACTTCTTTTACTAATATAAGCGGCGGACATGGCAATTGTGTAACTTATAGAGGTGACAATGCAACTCCAATAATAGCCCAAAGTGGTGGCGCAAATTTTAATAATACGACAACTTTTACAGTCGCTGGAAGATCCGATGTTACTGCTACCGATTCTTCACCTATAACCGGCGGCACAGACAATATAGTTCAGACAGTAAATCAAAACGATATAAATAGCGCCAAATCCAAAATAAGTACTAATGACAACTCCGTAAAATCTACACTTCAGAGTCAACTGCAAGGAGAGGGATATTATCCAATTACTGCAACATATAATGTCGGTACACCTAACGTATCTACCTCAGCAAATGTCGGCGATGCGGCATCAAACGTCACAGTTACCGAAACTATTTCCTACACCATGTTTGGGGTTCATCAGAGTGATCTTAAAACACTAGTAGATAGCAGTGTTAAGACCCAAATAGATACGTCAAAGCAGAGCATACTAAGTGAGGGATTATCTAGCGCTATATTTAATGTAAATAATTTAAGTAGTACCGGCGGATCACTATCTATGAGTACTAAAGCCGTGGCCGGTCCTCAATTAGATATTGCGACTATTAAGAAAAATGCTGCAGGTAAGAAATCCGGAGAAATTAAGAGCCAGCTATTAACAGATCCTGATGTAACTAATGTAAATGTGAAGTTCAGTCCTTTTTGGGTAACTACCGTCCCGTCAAGTCCTTCAAAAATAACCGTAAATATTGCAAAACCAACTACTACGAAATAGAGTGGAGGTTATGACTATCAGCGGAAAGGCCCTTGCTATAGATTATGGTTCTAAAAGAGTAGGCTTAGCCATGACTAATTTAGCTGCGAGATTGCCAAGTCCATACAAGACTATTCCAAACGATGAAAAGCTACTATGTGCACTGCTTCAGACAATTAAAGATGAACAGATAACCGTTATTATTTTAGGCTTGCCCCGCGGCCTTAAAGGGCAAAACACAAACCAAACGGAGGAAGTAGAAAAATTTAATGAGCTGCTTAGCAAATCCACAAACTTACCAATATATTTGCAAGACGAAGCACTAACTTCACACAAAGCAGAGCTGGAACTTAACCACCGCGGAAGGCCTTATAAAAAGGAAGACATCGACGCTCTTGCAGCAACCTATATACTAGAAGACTGGCTAATTGATCAGAATGAAACAGAGAATTAAATATGTCATATAGAGCAGGATCAAAATTTAGAAGGCATAGAATCCCGAGACGAGTATGGGGACTATTATTAGCATTTATTATTGTTTTAATAATCGGTGCGTTTGTTGCTAACGATATATATAATCAGGATCTTAAGCCAGTTAGCAGTAACCAGAATACCCAATTATTTAGCGTACCTTCAGGTAGCTCAGTAACTCAAATTTCTAAAGCTCTGCAAGATGCCCATCTAATTAGAAGTGCTTGGGCGTTTCAGCTTTACGTTCATGCCCATCAGGCTACAAGTCAATTGCAGGCCGGCACATATGCTTTCTCACCCAGCCAATCCTTGTCTCAGATAGTAGATATTCTAAGCCAAGGTAAGGTTACTACCCGTTTAGTAACAATTATTCCCGGGCGACGGATAGATCAAGTAAGAGCTGATTTAATAAATGCCGGCTTTGCGCCAGTATCCGTAGATAATGCTCTTAATCCTGCGAACTACGCCACTCTTCCGGCCCTGGCATTTAAACCAGCCAGCGCTAGTACTCTAGAAGGTCTACTTTGGCCGGATTCTTTCCAGAAGGACCCGAGTACTGACCCATCAGTAATAGTCAAAGAATCACTTACAGAAATGAGCCAGCATCTTACACCCGAAGTACAGTCGGCCTTTGCTGGTGAAGGTCTGTCAACTTATCAGGGTATAGTTTTGTCATCAATTCTTATTCAAGAAGTAAATAAAGCTTCGGATCAATCTCAGGCCGCTCAAGTGTTTCTTTCACGTCTTAAATTAAACATGCCGCTAGGATCAGATGTCACCGCCAGATACGGTGCGCTGCAAGCTGGTCTGGCTCCAAACCTGACTTATGATTCTCCATACAATACCCTGCTGCATGCAGGACTACCTCCCACTCCAATAAGCACAATAAATGCCTCGTCGTTGTATGCCGCCACTCATCCTGCTAGCACAAACTGGCTTTACTTTGTAAGCGGCGATAATGGCAATACTTACTTTTCAACTACTTTGCAGCAACAACAATCCGACAAGCAAACTTATTGCCATAAACTTTGTGGAAACTAGCATTTCTTGTAACAAGTGTTAAATTTGTTACAATAGATTGGTAATGCTTTTTACTGAGGTAGGCTTTAATAAGCTTACAACCTTAGAGGGCATCACATTAATAACTAGCAAGTAGATAAGCACATAAATAAAGTCAAGCTAGTGCTAAACGGATATCTAATTGTTAGAGCAAAATTGAATCTGATAATTGAAAGTAATTGCACACAATACTTTCTTAAGGAGTTTGTATAAATACAGCCCCCTCAGCAGCTACAGAACGTTTGACGACAGCGGTTGGCGTGAGGTCAACTAAGTTCTTTAGCAATACGGCACATAATCTTAAACGTAAAACCGTAAGACGACGGGCTATTAGGGCCAGCTTATTAATTTCCAATGTCATAATTTTAGCGCTCGTAGGCACGTTTTTCTTAAATGGTTCAAAGATTAATGGCCAAAGCGCTCCGGTAATTGACTCTTCAAATCCAGCATCTGGTAATCCTCTTGATCAAGTATCCTCGGCAGATATCGCTCTAACAGTAGCGCAGTTAAACAATCTTCCTGAATCAAACGCTGTTGCTAATCAGGCTCAGTCGGCAGCCGCAGATGTTGCCATGAGTACAACTAATGATAATGTTATTGCTAAGCCTGAGGTTGTAGCAACCTCCCTCAAGTCTAAAGCAGATATTCAGGATTATGTAAGTGTAAGCGGTGATGATGTCGCCAGCTTGGCTGCAAAATTTGGTATTACATCGGATAGTATTATGTGGTCCAACGGGCTTACCAGTAATAACTTAAATCCAGGTACAAAGCTGGTTATACCACCAGTCAACGGCATAGTTTATACCGTAAAGCCAGGCGATACTCCCGATACTCTTGCCTCCAGGTATCAGGCTAATAGCGCTAAGATTGTTGCTTATAACGACGCAGAAATAAACGGCTTAGTAGTTTCTCAACAGATAATTATTCCGGACGCTGTTTTAGCTTCTAGCAAAAGTAGCGCCTTGAGCACCAGTTCAAGTAGTAGCAGCACCAGTTTTCCTTGGGGCAATGGTCCTATTTATGGATCAAATGGATACGATTTCGGTTATTGTACTTGGTATGTCGCAAGTCAAATTCCGGTACCAAGCAACTGGGGCAATGCCAGCAGCTGGGCTTTCTATGCGCGAGCTAGTGGCTGGAATGTAAGCCAGGCACCTGCCGTTGGCGCAATCGCTCAAAAAGGTGGCGGTGAAGGTCACGTCGCAATTGTAATAGGCGTTAATCCCGACGGTTCAGTCCTAATTAAAGACATGAATGGTTTTGCCGGATGGGGACGAGTTGGCACCGGTACGGTCTCTGCTGGTTTTTTCCAAAATTACATTACTCCCTAAAAAGTAACTTACCCCTAGACCTCACCACCTAAAGAAGTTACCCTATAAGGTGTATGAGTTTTGTAGATAAAGTAGATGTTACCGTTAAAGCCGGTAAAGGCGGTGACGGAAAAATGAGTTTCCGGCATGAGATGTATATTGCTAAAGGCGGCCCGGACGGTGGTGACGGTGGTGACGGCGGCAGCGTGATTCTTAGAGCCAGTCGAAATCAGAATACTCTGACGGCATTTAGATATCAAAAAGAACTACGCGCCGAACTTGGTCACTCTGGCGGCACCAATAGAAAACACGGTAAAAGCGGGGCTAATCTAATAGTGGCAGTTCCGGTAGGCACAATGGTCACCGATAGTGATGGTATAGTCGTTGCCGATTTAGTAGTGGACGAACAAGAAGCTTTGGTAGCACGCGGTGGCAAAGGCGGCTTTGGTAATGCCCATTTCGTTTCCTCCAAGCGCCAGGCACCTAATTTTGCAGAAAAAGGCGAGCCCGGCGATGAATACGATCTTCAGCTAGAACTTAAGATGATAGCCGATGTTGGACTCGTTGGTTTGCCTAATGCTGGTAAGTCCACCCTGCTTTCAGTAGTTAGCCACGCCCGTCCGGAAATTGCGGACTATCCGTTTACTACGCTCACGCCAAACCTGGGAGTAGTAGATATAGATAAGAAAAGCTCGGTGCTATTTGCGGATATACCGGGACTCATTGAAGGTGCGGCTGAAGGAAAAGGATTAGGTCACGACTTCCTAAGGCATATAGAAAGAACAGCCGTCATACTACATTTAATTGATTCCTATACCGAAGATGTCGCAAAAGCCTATTTAACGGTACGAGAAGAGCTTAAAGCTTACCAGCCGGAACTTATTAAACGACCGGAAATTGTTGCCTTAACTAAAATAGAAGGACTGGACATAGAAATTATTGATGATTTAAAGAGTCAGATTAAACGAGTTTCACCGAAGCGCACCAAGCTTTTTGCGTTGTCCTCAAAATCCGGCGAAGGAGTTAAGGAGCTATTATATGAGGTTCAGGCAACAGTCATAGCTGCCCGAAACAAGCCGGCTAAAAAAGCCAAGATTCCAGAAATACCAGTTCTAACGCTCAGCGATACCTCGGATAAATGGGAAATAAAAAAGAAAGACGGCATTTTTATTGTCAGGGGACAGAAAATAGAACAATTTGGCCGACGAACAGATTTTACAAACGAGCAGGCTGTTAGAAGGCTAAGAGATATTATGAGACGATTTGGGATAATGCATGAACTAACCCGGCTCGGCGTAAAAGCGGAACAAGTAATACAAATCGGTAATAACAGTGAATCGAGAATAAATTACTAAAAGCTTAACAAACCATTAGTTCTTTAATAAATATTTAATATTATCAGTGCTAAACTGTTAATCAATATGGCTACCAGTTTTTTCTTTTATGATCTTGAAACAAGCGGATTTAACCCTCGCTCGTCACGGATAATGCAATTCGCGGGACAGAGAACAGATCTGGAACTTAAGCCAATCGGCGAACCGGTCAACTACCTTATTAAAATGACCCCGGATGTTGTACCTGATCCTGATGCTGTTCTTTTGACTGGCATCACGCCACAGAAAACTATGGCTGACGGAATAAGCGAAGCGCAGTTCCTGACATATTTTTATAGAGACGTCGTTAAACCGGACACTATTTTCGTAGGTTTTAATAATATTCGCTTTGATGACGAATTTATGAGATTTTTAAACTTTAGGAATTTTTATGACGCTTATGAGTGGCAATGGAAAAACGGTTGTTCGCGCTGGGATCTATTAGATGTCGTAAGAATGACTAGGGCCTTAAGACCAAAAGGCATTGAATGGCCCTTTGCTCCGGATGGAAAACCGGCCAACAGATTAGAGTATCTAACAAGCGTTAATAAAATTGCTCATGACGACGCGCATGATGCGTTGAGCGATGTGAAGGCTACGATTGCCGTAGCGAAATTAATTTACGATAACCATAAAGATTTATTCAATTATTTACTATCTTTAAGGAATAAGAAGAGTGTAGCTGAGTTAATTAGCAACGATCAGCCTTTTATATATACCTCAGGTCATTATCCGTCCAATGTCTACCATACCAGCGTTGTTTACCCGATTACTACTCATCCGACTCAGGATTCGGCACTGGTATACGATCTTCGCTATGACCCTAGCCCGTTCCTTAAAATGGACGAGGATGAATTAATTAGCGCCTGGAAATTCACTAAGGATCCGGAGATACTACGCTTGCCTGTAAAAACTCTTAAATATAATCGGGTCCCAACGCTTGCCCCCTTAGGAGTAATTAAGGATAAGAAAACCCAGGCCAGAATAGATATTTCATTGGACGAGGTTACTAAGAACTTAAATATATTGAAAAAGCATAGGGCGCAGTTCGCAGACAAGCTTTTAAAAGCTCTTTCTAAAATGGATAACGAGAGAAGCAAAGTTCAAGCTGCGCTTATAGATAATCCGCTAACTAGCGATGAAAGACTATATGATGGATTTGCACCTAAAGAAGATCAAAAGCATATGGAGGCGGTACATAAACTAGACCCTTCTGACATAAGTGAGCTTTCAGGTAAATTTAAAGATCCGCGGCTAAATAATATCCTGCCACTATATAAAGCTAGGAATTTTCCTAAAAGCTTAAGTGGTGAAGAATTAAATGAATGGGAAAAGTTTTGCAAGCAGAAGCTTACTGACGGGGCTGAAGCCAGCCGTTTGAATGGATATTTTTTAAGACTAGGTGAACTTGCTCAAGGAAAGCTGAGTAAATCCCAGCAATATCTTCTTGAAGAGTTGAAATTATACGGGGAAGCTGTTTATCCTGCGGGGTGATTCGGTAGTGTAATTCACTGGCATTAAAAACTATACGCTGTGGAAACTTAGGTTCATTAACCTGCCGATTTTTATACTCCAGCCAAGCTATAGAAAAGATACCAAACAGCAGCGTAGATATCGCCATCCAGGCGACGAGGGATATTTGAATATTTGTGCCCGGTAGATAACCGCCGACAATTAAATCGTACACTGGTGCCCCTTGCTTAATCACTTATGTAGCCGGAATTATACACCTAATTGCTAATATGTCAACTATATTTTATTAAGAGCTTATGTTTAATTAGCATGTAATAACTAACAAGATAGGGCGGACGCCATAAGACTCTTATGCTTGCATTCAAATCGATTACACAATAACCTCAGTCTATGAATTTACACCATACTCCGGAGGTAACACATGCCGCTGTTTTACTTCGCTCAGATCAACAGTGGCTGCTTCAGCTAAGAGATGAAAGACCGGACATTATTCAACCAGGAGCCGTAAGTTTATGGGGCGGCGGTCGGCACGACGATGAGACACCTCCTGAAGCTGCAGCGCGTGAATTGCTTGAAGAGACTAGATTGCAAGTTGATCCTAATGAGCTGGAATTACTTACGGTACTTAATTACGAAGAAACAAAGTTAAGCCCCGGAAATGTTATAGAGAATATCGATGTTGTATCAGCTGTTTATCTAGTCCGTCGAGACCATATACCTCCTTTTGACGTCCAGGAAGGCCAGGGCCTGTTATATGTTCCACTGGCGCGCCTTTTCATGCCCGAGTCAGCAAGATTGCGCACTACTCAAGAACTTGATCTGACACTTAATCATTTAGTTGAATTTTCGCACGTAGTAGTTGCTGAGGCGCTAAATTTACCAAGGCCTACTGTTGAATCAACATTAACCGAAGAAGATTTTATTAACTACTTCGGATCTGGGGCAGCAGACTCATTTGGAAGCTTAGTAAGAGCTATTGCTAACCAACCAGATTTTCCTCTGCAACCTTCAGCCGAAGACCCAAACAAACTTGTAGGGGATATAGATTTAGCAATTCACTGGATGGCCAGCAACTACCGCGGTCCATATGACCCGACATACCGTAGTATTTTAGAGAAGATAAGAATAGCTAGACTTAATTTGCCCCAACTATAGTAAAAACGAAAATACAGCCTTATTTAACGCTTTTTATAAATATAGTTGCCTTTGTACTCTCGATTTTTACTTCTATTTCGTGTATAATTGAGCACCTTCATAGGGGAGAATTCGGTGTCCGATCAAATAGTAATTAAAGGTGCGCGGGAACATAATCTTAAAAACATAGATGTAGTAATACCCCGGGATCAATTGGTAGTAATAACTGGTCTAAGCGGATCAGGTAAATCCAGCCTGGCTTTTGATACTATTTATGCCGAAGGTCAAAGAAGGTACGTTGAATCCCTAAGCTCCTATGCCCGGCAGTTCTTGGGACTAATGGAAAAGCCAGATGTCGACCAAATAGATGGCCTTTCTCCCGCAATATCAATTGACCAGAAATCCACATCTAGAAACCCTCGCTCTACCGTTGCTACGGTCACGGAAATTTATGATTACTTACGTCTTTTATACGCCAGGATAGGCGTGCCACATTGCCCGATAGACGGCAATCCGGTAGTTAGGCAAACCAGTACTGGAATTATAGATCAGATTGTAGCTACCACCGAAAACATGCGCCTTATGATACTGGCTCCTATCGTTGTAGATAAGAAGGGTGCCTTTGAACATATTCCCGAACAATATATGAGAGCCGGATTCGCACGAGTAAGAGTAGACGGAGTCGTCTATGCCTTGGACGAATTTCCGGAGCTAGATAAGGCCTATCGGCACAGAATAGAAGTCGTTATCGATAGACTAGTTAATAATGAAGAAAGCCGTAGTCGGC
This sequence comes from Candidatus Saccharimonadota bacterium, assembly GCA_003153395.1. Classification (GTDB taxonomy): domain Bacteria; phylum Patescibacteriota; class Saccharimonadia; order Saccharimonadales; family UBA4665; genus PLYP01. The sequence goes on along the minus strand of PLYP01000005.1, from coordinate 145,507 downwards.
TCGTTCAATCCGTTGAGCAATCCCTGGACGTAGCGGAAGGTAAGGTAGTAATACTTGACGCAGGTAGTGAAAAGACTTGGACTTACAGCTTAATGTACGCCTGCGCAAAACATCCTGAAATATCTATTCCAGAGCTGGAACCTAGAACATTTAGCTTTAATAGCCCACATGGCGCCTGTCCGGTTTGCACCGGGCTTGGCAGCAGGCTAGAAGTTGATCCGGAGCTGGTTATACCAAACGGCAGGCTTACAATTGCTGAGGGAGCAATTCGTCCATACAACCGCATAAATGTCGACAACTGGTATATGAAAAAACTGCAGGCTGTGGCAGATAAATATGGATTCAGTCTTCATGTACCTACAGGTGAGTTAACGGAGCAGCAGATAAAATTAATAATGTATGGCACGGGCAGCGAAAAGTACAAGATTTCTTTAGGGCTCGGCAGAAGTTTCGAGACTACTTACGAGGGCGTTATTAATAACCTAGAAAGACGTCATAATGAAACTGACAGTGATTTTGTAAGAAGAGACATTGAACGCTTTATGCAAGAAAAGCCTTGTCATGCCTGCGGTGGTCAAAGGCTAAAACCTGAAGTGCTGGCAATAACTATTGAGAAAGCTTCAATCATGGAGGTCTGCAGGCTGTCTATTGACGACGCTCTAGGCTGGTTTAAAGGTCTAGCGCTAAACGAAAAAGAAACTAAAATATCCGAGCTTATACTAAAGGAAATAACCGCTCGTTTGCAGTTTCTAAATGATGTCGGCCTAAACTACCTTAACTTGCTTAGAAGCGCCAATACGCTTAGCGGCGGCGAAGCCCAGCGGATTCGTCTGGCGACCCAAATAGGGTCAGGACTTATGGGTGTTTTATATGTACTAGATGAGCCAAGCATTGGTTTACATCAAAGGGATAACGCTCGCCTGATCGCTACGCTTAAACATCTTAAATCTTTAGGTAATACCGTCATTGTCGTAGAACACGACGAGGAAACAATAAGGTCTGCCGATTATCTTTTAGATATTGGACCAGGAGCGGGAATACATGGTGGTCATATAGTAGCGGCCGGTCATCCGGATGAAGTGGCAAAAGTTAAGACAAGTATTACTGCACAGTATCTTATGGGCGATAAGAAAATTAAGATTCCTAAAAAAAGGCGGAGTGGCAACGGTAAGATTCTAAGTATAAAAGGTGCCAAGGAAAATAATCTTAAGAACGTAGACGTCGATATACCACTGGGCAAGTTAGTTGTCGTTAGTGGCGTCAGCGGTTCAGGGAAATCGAGTTTAATAAACGACATCTTAGCTAAAGAGCTTCAGGCCAGACTTCACAGGGCAAGCACTGTACCGGGCAGGCACGAGGATATAATCGGTATCAAACAACTAGATAAAGCAATCATTATTGATCAGTCACCAATTGGGCGAACTCCGCGGTCCAACCCGGCAACCTACACAGGATTATTCACGCCAATAAGGGAACTTTACGCTTCGCTGCCAGAAGCTAAGCTTCGTGGCTATAGCGCCGGAAGGTTCAGTTTTAATGTTAAGGGCGGAAGATGCGAAAACTGTGCTGGTGACGGTATTATTAAGATAGAGATGCACTTTCTTCCTGATGTATATGTTCCTTGTGAAGTCTGTCACGGACAAAGGTATAATCGTGAGGCACTAGAAATACATTACAAAGGTAAAACTATTGCTGATGTGCTTGCTATGACCTGCGAACAGGCCTTAGAATTCTTTCAAAATATACCTGTAATATCCCGTAAGCTACAAACTTTAGTAGATGTTGGTCTTGGATACATTGCCCTCGGTCAGTCTGCCACAACTTTGAGCGGCGGAGAGGCCCAAAGAATAAAACTCAGCACTGAACTGAGTCGACGCCCAACCGGACGGACGTTATATATCTTAGACGAGCCGACTACGGGACTTCATATGGCCGACGTGGATAAGCTACTTAATATGCTACACGCCCTAGTTGATGCCGGTAATAGCATGGTAGTTATTGAACATAACCTAGATGTAATTAAAAATGCCGACTGGTTAATAGATATGGGACCAGAAGGCGGTAATGCCGGTGGTGAAATAGTTGCTGAAGGTACTCCCGAGCAAGTAAGTAAAGTTAAAAAAAGTTACACGGGTCAGTATTTGAAGCAGATATTTTAATATTATGAAAAGTAAAATGAGAGAAATAAAACCAAAACCAAGTACTGAAACAATAGTAGACGATCTTGAGAAGCGACTTGGTGCCAACGCTTTAGCTCACGTACTGGCTATTCAAAGTTCCGAACCAGGCAAACCTTGTCCCATAGCAGATCAGTTAAGACTGGGAGTTGTCTTTTTAGGGCATGCCCTTATGCAGCTGCCTCCTTACAGTATTAAGGGACGAACTTTCGGTTTAATGCCGTACCAATTATGGAATATTCCCGCCAAGGACCTGTATTTGCGGGTAGATCAAGCAGTAACTCGGTACGAACCTAATCTGTCAGATATAGCTAAAAGCCAGGCCTATATGCCACATAGAACTACATATGACGACTACGCCAGAATGCTTGAATCGCTTGTTAGAGAAGACGGACAACCAGCTAGGTTATCTAGAGGAGAAGAGTTTGCTAGGCAAGTTTATGACGGCGAAATAGACATGGGATATGATCTAGGTAGTTTAGTCAGGCCAGAAACGGTGAGAGGAATAATTGGCGGGGGAGTTTATAGAGAGGTACTTTTAGGAGAAGTGTCTGTCCTTAGAAAAGTAGCTTAACCAATTTTAGCTAGATTTGGTCTTATCCTTTGAACGTTTTTCATTCAAAGCTTTAGTGACATGATATAAAGTTGGGCCTAGAGTAATCACCATCACGGCAACAACAGCAAGAAGTATATAGTGATCTAGATTATGGATCTTAGTGCCGAACCAATAACCAATAAGAGTAACTATAATTGCCCATGCCGTGTCGCCTACCGCGTCAAATAATACGAACTGCTTATAATTCATTTTTCCGACACCCGCTACAGCCGGAGCAAAAGTTCTTACAACAGGAACAAAATGGGCAAGCAGCATGGCCTTGCTGCCGTATTTTTCATAAAATTTTTCAGCTCGCGCTACATATTCCTGTCTGAACACGAGTCCATCTGGCTTCTTAAATAAACGTCGACCGTATCTTTTCCCTATATGATAGCCGGTGTTGTCTCCTAGTATTGCGGCAATGGCAATTACGGGAATTAGCGAAACCAGACTTAATTTACCGGCTGCCGCGAACACTCCAGCGCTAAGAAGCAGGGTATCTCCAGGGAAGAAAAAGCCAATAAACATGCCAGACTCACCGAATATAACGGCCGCAATAAGCAGCAGTCCTCCGGTCTGAATGATGTTATTTATATTAAACACTTTAATTAGCTTAAAGCTAAACCTGTGCAGAGTCCAGTTTAATCTGTTATAATTATTATCTATTCAAATGTCTAATGGAGAAATAACAGCCTAATATGTCAAATGATTCAATTTCTATAACCCTAGAAGATCGAAAAGTACTCGGAAAAGCCGTCAGGCATTTACGTAGGGAGGGAATTGTTCCTGCCGTAATACATGACCATGGTAAACCTTCGGTTCACGTACAAGGTGACGGCATAAAGATGCTCAAAGTCTGGCGCCAAGCCGGCAAGCACCATCCTGTAGAACTTACTACCGGTAAACAGAATTATGTAGCCCTAATTAAGGATGCTGCTTTTGATCCTAAAAAGCATGACCTGACTCATATTGTATTCAATGCTGTCGACAGTAATCAAAAAGTTGAAGCAGATATACCAATTAGACCTAAATACAATGAAGATAATGAAGCATCTCCAGCTGAGAGATCAGGATTAATTGTGCTGTCTCAACTTGAAACAGTTCAGGTGCGCGCTCTAGCTACAAAACTTCCAGACTTCCTGGAATACGACGCTGAAAAGCTAGTTGAAATTGGCGACCATGTAACAGTATCAGAAATTCTAATTCCAGAAGGCGTTGAACTTTTAACTGAAGCAGAACATGCCGTAGCAACAGTTTACGAACCTAGTGCCCTGGCTGCCGCTAATGATGCCGCCGGCGGAACAGCAGAGCCGGGTGATGAAGCAGAAGTTGAATCTGAAGAAGGTAGTGCAGAAGAAGAGGACACTGGCCAGCAACCTGAAAATCAGCCTGGCGGCCACGGTCAGCAAGAACCTAAGCCATCTTCCGTTGAACCGTCAAAAGAAGACAGCAAAAGCTAGTCCTCTATAAAGCCGCCTGATTGGTGGTTCCACAACTTGGCATATGTGCCGTCATTACGAAGTAGTTCTTTATGTGACCCTTGCTCTACAACTTGTCCCTCTTCCAGCACAATTATGCGGTCCATTTTTTGGATAGTACTAAGCCTATGAGCAATAACTAGGGCTGTCCTATTTTCCATTAGCTTCCAAAGCGCTTCCTGAATAAGTACTTCGCTTTCTGAATCAAGAGCGGAAGTAGCCTCGTCCAACACCAGTATTGGCGCATTTTTAAGCATAGCTCTAGCTATAGCCACTCTTTGCCGCTGGCCACCACTTAATTTAACTCCGCGCTCCCCAACCATTGTCTTATAGCCTTTTGGTAGCTGCTTAATGAACTCATGAGCATTGGCCATTTTTGAGACAGCTTCAATAACAGCCTGATCGGCATTTTTATCACCGTAGGCTATATTTTCAGCCAACGATCTGTGAAATAGGATAGGTTCCTGAGATACATAAGCAATCCTAGACCTTAAGTCAGATTGTTTAACGCTGGCTATATTTTGTCCATCGATACGGATCTGACCGCCTTCTATATCCATGAACCGAAGTATTAGCCGGGTTATAGTCGTTTTACCACCGCCGCTCGGACCAACTAATCCTACTTTTTCACCCGGCTTAATTTTCAGGCTAAGTTCGTCAAACAGCTTAGCGCTACTATTTTCTGGGTAAGAAAACACTACATCCTTAAATGTGATTTCGCCTCTAAACATCTTAATTTTCTCAGGATTCTCAGGATCTTTTATGTCGGGCTTAATATGAAGTATTTCGGTCATTTCTACGGAATCACCAAGGCTTCGGTTGACATTACGAATCAATCGGCTGAACTGCCACAGCTGATTAGTAATGTTCTGGGTATAGCTTAGAAGCAAATAAAGTAGGCTAGCGCTCGTACCATAGGAAGTAATGGCTATTAGTCCCGCCAGTAGGGCAATTATTTGAAAACTGTTAGTTTGAAGGTGACTAAGTGCCTCTGATTTAAATATTTCCAGAGTTAAGACCTTATTTGCGTTATATAGTGTACCGCTAACACCTTGGAACCTCTTGGATTCATACTTCTCCCCGGCAAAGGCCCGAATGGTACTAATATTAGTTATGGCATCGGCCAGAGCTCCGGTCTGCCTGCTTTCCAGCTCTGCGACATGAGTATTGAACGGCAGCTGGTGTTTTATTCTTCTAGACATTATTAGTATGTATAAAATAACGATTAGCAGCAGCACTACTGCATATTGCGCAGCAATAAACAAAAGTACGCCAATAGCCACAAATATAGTTACTAGGCTAGGTACAATATTCCAGATGAAATCGTCCATTAGTCGCTCGTAGGCACTAACAAATTTATTAGTCTGTGATACTAATGAACCACCGAACCGGTCAGCATGAAAACTCTGGCTTTGGGACTGCAGATGATCGTATATATCGTTTGACATATCGCGGCGAACCTTAACTTCAAAACGCCAGACGTAGTAGGATTGTAAGCGCCAGCAAACAACTCCGATTAGCATCGAGATTGCGAACCAGAAGAAATACGGAAGAAAACTCTTAAACTGTAGTTTCTCGTGATGCGTATAAGCGATTTGTAACTTAGCAAATATTTTAGCTACCAAAAGTGGAGGAATCATATTTTGAGTAATTACAGCTAATACGCCACCAAGAGTACCAGCCAGAAATTCTGCACGGTAGCGTCTAGTGTACTTCCAATCTATGCGAAGTGTATTGAGCGTAGTTGAGGATGGTTTATAGGTTTTCATGTCACACTCTCTCCAGTAGTGTGTTTAATTATAGTTAAAGTTAGTAAAATTTATTTAGTTAAAGACGAGAGTTAGCAAGCCTGTGAGGCGAGCATGACTGGTCTAGTAAATGTAGGAAGAATCATTTCTTTGCTGCCTCCATATTAAATTGCTAAATAGTACTTAAAATAGTATACTATAGTATTCTATAACGCAAATAAAATGGTAGTCTCCTAAAAACACATGAATACTCTGGAAAGCACTCTAGATAAAGGTTCTGGAAATGAATCTGACCCGGATAAAAGTAAAAAGAAATCTAGAAAGGTTGCTTCCAAAGTTCTTACTAAGGAAGTAGAAGCTCAGTCCCCTACTAAAAAAATTGTACTGCCCTGGGAGAAAAATCCAGAGGCGGAATTTAAATTATTTCGAAGCGAGCAAAAATACAAGGCCGAAAATGAAAAAGCTAAAGAAAATAGCCCGGAAGATGTAATTACTAGTGAGGAAAAGCTAGAAATTGAATCTCGCTATCGAAGGGAAGCAAGGCGAGAACGCGGCGAAACGGGTGGTAAAGATATTGAGGGTGAAGCCCTAAACGATTTCGATTCAAAAATAATCGAAGAAGGTCTTGACTCAGATATTGCACTTAGTGAAGTTCTAGAAAATCTTGGTATTAGCGAAGAAGAAATAGAGCAGTTTAATCCGGATGACTTATTAAGAAATGAAGATAGAGCAGAAGAATCCGTAATAACCGATCTAAACACTGAGCAAGACGGCATCCACGACTTTACTCACGAAGACGAGGTTTGGCTTAATAGCGGTACCATTAGCAGTAATAGCACGGGCAGTAGCGGCGGTGGAGCAGCTTCTAGTACTGGTTCTTCCTCTAACTGGGCGCCATCATCAAATAGCGGAGGAGCTGGCGGTGGAGGACGCGGAATGCCACCAACTGCTTTCGGTGGCATGGGACCAAATGGGCCGAACAACAATCAGCCGGGGGGAGTGAATGCTAACTTAGCGCCAGCCACTAACCCAAACGCCGCGGCGAATACTCCCAACATTATTGCTGGCAGGGAACAGGCTCATCCGGCAACTATGGCCTTATTTGGTAGCACCATCGGCTATTTAATTGGAAGACGCCGGGGTAGAATTAAAACCGAAAAGAAATTATTACCAATTCAAAAGAAGCTTGAAAAACAGGTTGAGGATCTTGGCTGGCAGCTTAAGGCAAAGGAACTTAAAATACGAGAAGCCGCCAGAGAAAAGTCCCTTGCTAATAAACTGCTTCGTTACGAAAAATCGAAACCTAAGGACCGGGGCAAGGAATACGTGCTAAATAGTATTCAGGCAATGAAGTTACAACAAGAAACAGTCGCTACTGGCCGTCGTCACAAAGCCCCCGAAGCAAACCAGCTACACGGACTCCAGAACGTAGGAGAAAGGATTGGCCACGTTGTTATTGCCGCGGAGTCGTTACATAAATCTTCTAGCGGCAGGGTAGAGCAAAGTAAACAGAACGAACCCACAAGACAGGAAGTACTAGAACATTTAAGTAAGAAACGCATTGAAACTATTAGCCGTCCAGAGCTACTTAAGATAAGTGAAAAAATAATAGTTGGCGGCAGTACCTTAAGGAAAATATACGAAACTCATTTAATTGGTGAAAAAGGGCTGAGAAGACTAGTCAACGAACACTTTAACGGCGGCGACTTACAGAAAGCTCTAAGAAAAGAAATTGTAGAGAAAGAGATAGACTTTGAAAGAGACCCGGCGCTAAGGGATATGGCTCTAGGATCTAGCAGCTCCGGCAGTTCAAGTATTTTGGAGCCCGAAGCTAGCAGTTCAGCGTTTAAACAACTCATGCTAAAAGCAGAAGCTAGTGTTCCTTCAACTGGAAATGAAATGATGACAGCAAAGACTAGAGACGGTATGCAAGTTCATGCCATCCATAAACACGAAGTTATAGATAAGCTTCTAACCGCAATAATTATAATTTTGGCGATAGTTGTAACTTTCATTTATTTTGCACACAGGTAATCAGATATAATATTAAAGATGCAGAAGATAATACTCTACTATAAATTTACCCCGATTAAAGACACGGCTGCCGTTAGGCTTTGGCAGAAAAATTTATGTGAAAAACTAAATTTAAAAGGCCGGATAATTATAGCCGATCACGGAATTAACGGCACACTAAGCGGCGATATTAAAGACCTAAAGAGCTATATCAAAGAATCAAAAAACTATGACAGTCTTAAGGGTCTAAGCGTCAAATGGAGCGATGGTAGCTTAGACCATTTTCCAAAACTTAGCGTTAAGGTTCGCCCGGAAATAGTAACTTTCGGTGTGCCTAGCGCTATTAAAGTAAATGAAACAGGAATCCTGGGTGGCGGCAAGCACTTAAAGCCAAAGGAAGTTCACGAACTTATTAAAAAACGTGGCGAAGAAGTTATCTTCTTTGATGGCCGAAATGCCTATGAAGCCGAAGTAGGCAAATTCAAGAATGCCGTTATCCCAAAAGTAAAGAACACTAGAGATTTTCCTAAAGAACTTAAAAACAAAAAGTATGAAGCTATTAAAGACAAACCAGTAATTACCTACTGCACTGGGGGAATACGCTGTGAAGTGCTGAGCATGCTTATGAAAAAAGAGGGCTTTAAGGAAGTCTATCAAATTGATGGAGGAATAGTTAAATACGGAGAGCAGTACGGCGATAGGGGGCTTTGGGAAGGATCACTTTATGTATTTGATGGAAGAATGGGAACAAAATTCTCGGATAAGGCAAAAGATATAGGCAAGTGCATGCAGTGCAATGCAAAGACTAGTAATTACGAGAACTGCTCTAATGTCAGCTGCAACCGCTTGGTATTAATTTGTAAGTCCTGTGTTAAGAGTGGGACACGAAAATGTAGCGACTGTGCTCTGCTTGCCGAAGTATAATATATAGGTGATTAACTCGAAGATCGAAAAAAAGCTATCAGAACTTCCTAAGTCACCCGGTGTATATTTTCATAAAGACAAGTCCGGCGAGATTATTTATGTTGGTAAGGCTGCTCAACTTAGAAACAGGGTTCGTCAATACTTTCAAAAATCTAGAGCTAGGGATCCTAAAACCGAAGCGTTAGTGAACGAAATTGCCGATATAGACTGGATGTGTGTCGATAGCGAAATAGAAGCTTTGTTCTTAGAAGCTGAAATGATACGCCGATATATGCCCAGGTATAACATACTGCTTCGTGACGATAAAGCGATGAGCTATATCCGCATAGATTATGACAGTGACTATCCGACAGTTAGTACTACCAGGAGACCAATGGATGATGGAGCTCGCTATTACGGTCCATATTTTAGCACTTTAGCTGTTAGGCAAGCCTTAAAGCTACTTAGACGAATATTTCCCTTTGCTTCTAAACGAATGCCAGGACAAAAGAGAGCCAGTTTGCACTACCATTTGGGACTGGATCCCGGCCTGGAAGATGGCCGGACTAGCTTAGTAGAGTACAGGGCTAATCTTAGAAAGCTGATGGCTGTTATAGAGGGCAAGAAGAATAAGATAGCTAGTGAGCTAGAAAAAGATATGAAAAAAGCTGCGAAAAGCCATGACTTTGAAAAAGCAGCAAAACTTAGGAACCAACTAAATTGGCTGAAAGGGCTAGATCAGCAGGTTATATTCAGCGATAAAGAATTCTTAGATATAAGCAAAGACCATGCTCTTAATGAGTTAGTTAACTTGTTAAGTTTAGATAGTTTTCCGCGCCGTATAGAAGGTTATGACATCTCCCACATGTCTGGAACTGACGTGGTAGCAAGTATGGTTGTCTTCACCAATGGCGTAAGTGATAAAAGTCAATACAGAAAATTTAAAACTAAGATTAATCAGAATAATGATTTCTATAACATGAACGAGAGTCTAAAAAGACGCTTAAGTGAAAAAAATATTAAAGCCTGGGGATTACCTTCCCTGGTTCTTATTGACGGCGGTAAAGGTCAGCTAGACGCTGCCTTGTCGGCAAGAGATGAACGTAATCAAAGTAAAATTCCTTTTATTGGACTAGCCAAAAGGGAAGAGCAGATAGTCCTGCATAAATCTAAATCTCTAGTTAATCTAAATCAAGAAATTCTTCACGCACTAGGCGGATTCTTTAGCGAAAGCGAAGACTATATTCTAATTAATCTGCCCAGTAATACCAATCTTGTAAAACTACTGCAGCGAATAAGGGATGAATCCCATAGATTCGCGGTAAGTTATCACAGCGTCCTGAAGATGAAGCGCCAGACTGCAAGTCTTCTCGATGATATTCCTGGCGTAGGTCCGGCCACTAGAAAAAAATTACTAAAAACTTTTGGTTCCGTTAGAGGTATTAGCGATGCCAATGATGAACAGCTTAGCGCGGTAATTGGTAAAACTAAGGCCGAAACACTAAAACGTTATCTAGTTAATAATTAGAATAAGGTAGAGAAAATTTTTCTTTGATATATTTTTTGTAAAGCTGAATTGACTGTGCATGATCAAAAGCTAATTCTTGCTCGGGTGGTAAATCTTTTAGATCGAACCATTTTATTTCCGTAGATTCCCAATCCGGCTTGCCGGTTTGTTTAATGCCATTGCAGAAAAATAAGAAACATACATTTTGGCGATCTTCGTTTTTTCGATTCGGAGTGTCAATTATACTAAGCAAAGTAAGTCCATCTATTTCCCATCCCGTTTCCTCGTATATTTCTCGTTGGATCGCCTCCTTAATAGTTTCATTACGATCCATAAAGCCTCCCACCAAACCCCATTTACCACCCTCCGTAAGTTTGGGCGAACGTTTAGCAAGCAAAACTTTATTATCTTGAAGAACGATACAGTCTACAACTGCATGCCGTAGCGATGCTTTTCCTCCATCCTCGAATTCGCAAGTTATCATAATCCTCCTATGCCTAGCTCGCTACATTATACCCCCTCACTATTTTTGCTATACTAGTTATCTAATTATGGAGCCAATACCTTCCAGCGATTTCTTCGTTGGTAACAGACAACGACTAAGGCAGCTTTTTACAGGTACTGCCCCGATAGTCATTTCCGCAAATGGCTTACTTCAGAGGGGAGGCGATAACACTTATGCGTTTTCTCAAGACGCGAATTTCTGGTATTTAACGGGCATAGAAGATCCGGACATCATTCTAGTAATGGATAAAAGTAGCGAATTCCTAATTATCCCCGGAAGATCGGATAACCGCGAAACTTTTGACGGTTCTATCGAGACGAGCGATATTTCGGATAAATCTGGGATTAAAGAAATATACGAGGAAAAAGAAGGCTGGGAGAAGCTAGGGTCCAGAATTAAAAAAGTGAAGCATGTGGCAACAATTGCCAGTGCTCCTAGCTATATTGAAGCATACGGATTTTATACTAATCCAGCTAGAGAAACGCTGGCACGAAGAATTAAGAGCCTAAATAGTGATATTGAATTACTTGATCTTAGCCAGCATCTTATAAAAATGCGCATGATCAAGCAGCCGGTTGAAATAAAATTAATACAATCCGCTATAGACATAACAGGCAAGGGCTTAGCTCAAGCTATTAGGCCGGCAATGTTAAAAAAGTATAAGCATGAATACGAGATAGAAGCAGAAATTACCAAAGGGATTAGAAGTCTTGGTGCGAGTGGGCACGCATTCGAGCCCATTGTAGCCAGCGGCGAAAGGGCCTGCACGCTGCATAATATTGCCAACTCAGGGGTACTAAGTGAAGACGGTTTAGTGCTTGTAGATATTGGAGCAGAAGTAAATCACTATGCAGCTGATATAAGTAGAACATTCAGCATTAACCCTGAACCTAGTAAGCGGCAACGCTCCGTTTTTCTAGCGGTTCAAGAAGTACAACAGTATGCTATTTCCCTTTTAAAACCAGGCACTTTACTGAGAGATTATGAACAGAGTATCGAGACATTCATGGGTGAAAAACTGAGAGAGCTCAATCTGATTAAAACTATCACCCGTGATAGTGTTAGAAAATACTTTCCTCATGCCACATCACATTTCCTAGGACTTAATGTGCATGATATTGGTAATCACGATGCTCCACTTGTGCCGGGGTGTGTACTTACAATCGAGCCAGGAATATACATTAAAGAAGAATCTATAGGCATTAGAATTGAAGATGACGGTTTAATTACACCGAAAGGCATAAGAATTTTGTCAGATAAGTTGCCCCAGGCCATCGCTTGACCTAAAATACAAAAGTGGACGTACTTAGCAGACCTACCAACCGATTCTTTATAAGATGGTTTGTTTGCAGTCTAGGACTGTGGATTGCTGCCGGTATTTTAAGTAACAGTATCTCCTACGGCAGTTTCATTGGCGTAATTATTGCAGGACTAGTCCTAGCAATCATTAACACTGTACTTAAGCCTTTTTTAATAATCCTCTCCTTACCAGCATTAATTTTCACCATAGGTTTATTTATGGTAATCATTAACGGCGTAACAGTATATTTGGCCAGCAAGCTTTATACGCCGCTACATATTACTAACTTTTGGGCAGCAATATTTGCTGGTATGGTAATAGGCCTGGTAAACTATTTAGTAACGACAATATTAGGGGACCTAAAAAAATCATGAGTATTTATAACTACATCACTTTGGGATCAATGGTCTTAATGACTTTGCTAATTATCGTACAAACAAGAGGAGCAAGCCTAGGAGCTGGTCTAGGCGGAGCAGGAGAAGTCAATACTACTCGTCGTGGCACAGATAAAACTATATTTCAGCTAACAATAGTTTGCGCACTTGTTTTCAGTCTTTCGCTTATTCTAGACGTAGTGGCAACTAAATAATTTCTCATTAAAAAGTATAGGGAGCTAATAAAAGTTTCAAATGCAAACTCGACTCCTTAAATTACGTCTGAGGCGACGACTGAGAGGTAGCCAGCAGCAAGTTGAAGATATTGGATCACAAGCAGAAGCTCATATAGATAAGCACCTATTTAGACGCTTCGAACATTTATACCCGGTGCGGCGTTTTATTATTGGCTGGGTTGGCCTGGTTCTTTTGCTCATAATAGCTGTAGTTGCACAGGACATAACGTTAAGCGGATATTATCAGGACCTTAAAACAGTACCGGGCGGCATATATAGCGAAGGATTATTTGGTACATTCACTAACGCCAATCCAATATACGCATCTACTGATGCTGACAGCACAGTATCTAAACTGCTATTTGCCGGTCTTTTAAAAAGCGACGATCACGGTAAACTTGTCAGTTCCCTAGCGAAATCTTACTCAGTAGATAGCAGAGGTACAACCTATACTCTTCATTTAAAACCAAATCTAAAATGGCAAGATGGCCAGCCTTTAACAAGTAAAGATGTGGTCTTTACGTTCCATACTATCCAAAATCCTGATGCCCAGTCGCCCTTATTCTCCAGCTGGCAGGGAATAACTATTACGGCACTAGATAACCAAACTGTTGAATTTAAGCTGCCTGGAATCCTCGCATCATTTCCCTACTCATTAGCCACCGGTATTATCCCGGAACATATTCTGGCTAGCGTCCCTCTGTCTGATTTGCGTTCTTCTAACTTTAATACAGATAAACCTGTTGGAGCCGGACCATTTATGTGGGATGGTCTTCAAGTGACAAATGGCAATGATTTGCAGAACAAACAAATACAAATAGCCTTAAAGCCCTTTAGCGGATATGAGGGTGGAAAACCTAAGCTAGATAAGTTCATAGTAGAAGTGTTTGCGAATACGAACCAACTAGTAACGTCGTTTGCTAACAAAGAACTCACTGCCATGGAAGCTGTTACGCCTCCATCGAAATCCGTAACAAATAAAGCCGGAGTCGTTAGCCATAATTTGTTACTACGGGCCGCAAATATGGTATTTTTCAAAACTTCTTCCGGGGTACTAGCTGATTCCTCGGTCAGACAAGCACTAGTAGACGGATCCAATACTGCACAGATAATTAACCAACTTGGCTATCCGACGCACCAAGTTAACGAACCATTATTACGTGGACAACTAGCCTATTCTGCGGCGTACGCTCAGCACTCAATGGACTTAAAAGCAGCCAATCAACTGCTAGATAGTGACGGCTGGACAACAATTAAAGGTGGCACTAGATATAAAGCTAACCAGCCCTTAACATTCTCGCTTACTGCTGCCAATACTCCTGAAAACCAGATGGTAGTTAGCGAACTTAAAAAGGATTGGCAAAAAATTGGAGTCAGGTTGAATACAAGAATGCTAGCTCCAGCAGATTTTCAAACATCTCTTTCTTATCATGACTACGATTCAGTACTTACCGCTATATCTGTAGGTATAGATCCCGATGTGTTTGTATATTGGGACAGTTCACAAGCAGATATAAGGTCAAACAACAGACTTAATTTATCTGAATACAAGAACGCAACAGCCGACACGTCTTTAGAGTCGGGACGAACAAGACTTGACCCCCAAATACGAATAATTAAATATAAGCCATTTCTGCAGGCATGGCAGCAAGATAACCCGGCACTAGGTCTTTACCAGCCAAGATTACTTTATTTAACCAACGGGATTGTCGGTGGATTAAGTGACCATGCATTAACGTCTTCCACAGATAGATTCTCTAACGTCCAAAATTGGGAAATAAACGAAGCTAGAGTTTCCAGATAACGAAGACCATCTTTCTTGAGAAGAAAGTATAAAAAAGTTACTATTAGAGTGATCTAAATAGGCGGATATGGCGGAATTGGTAGACGCGCTAGCTTCAGAAGCTAGTGAGCATTAGCTCGTGGAGGTTCAAGTCCTCTTATCCGCACCATTTTACATTTAGTTTACATACTTAACAGAGGTTAATCGCTAAACACACACTTGGTAATTCAACTGATTGTTGATTAATCTACAATCAGGCCATACTTAACACTTACCAATCGGTTTTATGTCCACTCAGGCTAAGTAATGCCTCTTACTCAAACCCATTAGCTTTTGCCAAATTTACAGGTATAGCTCGCCATTAGCATTGCAAGGTATTACGGGCCATGGTTACTTAGATCGACCAATTTGCCGTCTTGTGAGTCTATGACTTTGGAGTATTCTAGCTGCGCTCCTCCTGCGGTCTCTATCAGGATGAAATAAGGCTACGCCTATTATCACCAAATAACTAACACCTAGAACTAATGCCACGACGACGCTTGCAGTCGCTGCTTCAGCTAGGCTCATCGTTTTCCTTAGGCTTTTCTATATGGTTTTGCTCTGTCTGTTTTGACAAAGTTGGCAATGATTTTTGTAAAGCTTGTAATGCCGAGGCAAAAGCGGGGGTAGTGAAAAGTGTAAAAGCCAGATCCCCTCTATATGAAAGTATCACACCATCCCCTATCTCAACATGTTGCATATTTGTCAATGTCGGCAGATGCTCAGAATTGACTTTGTTAGTCGTCTCCTTTTCTTCTTGGGTTCCCGGGGCTGACTGATCTCTATCGGAACTACCAGAGCTGTCAAGATCAACCGAAGAATGCAAAACGCCGTTTACCAACAACCCAGAAAATTCCATTGTTTTCCTAAATGCTTTAGACGCCGTTGGCGCTGCATTCTCTCCTATACCGTATTCACGCACAAGTATGTGCTCAAGCATGACCGGTAAGCTTTTACCCTCATATGCCTTAATTAGTGCAGCATACAATTTTGGATGCTTAGCCGCCTTAGCTATAGCGGAGTGTTTCTCAGCCTCATCCCTATAAGTAAGGATTTCGTCACTAAGATCAGATACAGAATATGTATCACTATGCTTGGTTAGTAATCCGTAATGAGCCAATGTGGCAATAATGGTACCCGACTTACCATTTACACCCCCGTAACCCAAAGCTTTTGCTGCAGAATCTCTTGAGAAGGGGCCTTTACCGAGATTGGCTTTCACTGCCTGTACTTGCTGGATTGATTTTTCCAAGTCTGTTGATGGATAAGAAGAGCTTCTTGCTCTTTTAGTTTTTAATTTATTCTCACCTTCCATTGTGGTACTCCTGTGTTATATTAATCTCATTATATTCTCACTAGATTCAACATGTCAAGAATATAATCGCGTCAATCTGAAATAAGGCATGGAATATGAATGCGAATGAGACGCGTTAATAAAGTAAAACTATGAAATGTGAGGGAAATGTACTAAGCGAAGAAATCAAAACAGCTGCCTTAACCGGTAGATCCCAGAGGCAGCTCTCTCGAACTGCGGATATTTACCAATTGATCCGGTTGACAAGCAACTATTGACACTATGTATAGAGACCCGGATTCCAAGTAAGTGCTCAACAGCACTATGTACCTCCGACACGGACAATGATCCAGCGTTGGTCTCCAAGACCTGAACAACAGCCCTCAGGACTACTCCGTTCCCCAGCCGCTTTGTGCGGAAAGTAGCAATCTTAGGACTAGACTGCTCAGGAACACCGTCCGGAAAGGCCTCCAAAACCCTTTTTGCTGGCTCAGGAACCTTGACAAATTCCCAAATTAGGTTTGAGTAGTGTCCACTTAGGTGCACCAATATCAGATCTAAAGATACTAAAATTTATACTTGCCAAATAATCAATAAGGGTATAAAATAGCATTTAATTAAACTATTATGACTGATAGAGAACCTCAACCGCCATTAATTAGTACACCCGCTTTAGACTCAGCGTCCTTAACTAGTACTTATGCAACTGAAATAGCTCAAGGAGAATTGAGGCTAGAAGGTGATATGGCTGCTGAGCAAGCAGCGATTGAAGCCCTTGATATAGCGGATCAAGAGTTACGAGCCGCAACTGCTAATAAAGAAAGTAGAATAGCTGAGCTTAGCATGGCGCAGAGAGTAACTACTAAACGCCGACAGGTAATAGAAGATACTAGAGATTTTGCAATATCACTTTTAAGCAGAACAACCGATGATCCCGAAAGAACATTTTTTGCACAAACGGACCTTGAAGGCAGACCATTATCCGAAGCCGATCAAACCTTTGCAGAAATAGCGAAAATGAATGATTATCTGTTTAGCCCTCAAACTAGGAGAAGGTTAATTGTAATCGGATCTCTTCCAGTTACAAGAGAAATTGCAGCCGATCCAGAAATTAAAAAGTCATCACGCGATAACACGCTGTCAATAGTTGATGTTGAGGGGGCTGTTACTGCTGGAAGACATCCTCTCGGAATAGTTCGAACTGATATCGGCCGACATTACTTAGCTTTAGAGGCGACCAGAGTAACTAGGTTTCCATTATCTGTTGGCAGTGATGTTGAGTCGCTTGAAGTTGACGGAACCGGGCAAGGCAGATTGCTGCACGAAGAACCACACTCCGTGCAGTTTATAGACGCACCCGATACTTTTCGCGCATATATAGCGGGTAGTCCAGAATTAAAAGATATAGCATCATATGGTGAAGTTCCAGTAGGCATAGCGGAAAGCGATAAAATTAAACCGGCAATAATTTATGGTAAAGCTGCTGAAATTATCATTTCATGGTTAGGACGCAGCGAAGGTCTTAGAACTTTACTTTTTGCAGCCACGCTTGGAGATAAGGGTTTATCTGAACAAGTACCTAGACTCGCAGAAGGTCTAGGTTATTTCAAAGAACAAGATCGATATTTGGATATGATTAAAGGTCTTTCAAGAGTATTCGTTAATGCCAGGGAAAGTTCTAAGAGTTCTTTTTATGAGGCCGCTGCGCAAGAGGTTTTACTAGATCGTGAAATGGAAACCTTCCTTGAGTTATCAGGTGAAAATTTAGCCTATCGAATCACGGAAGGCATTATAGATGCTGTAGCTGTTACTTATCGAGATGAGTCACCAGAACCGGTTGTTGCAATAAGACATTCTATAAATAGAGAAACTAGCCTGCTTCAGGTATGCAATGACCTGGAGGCTGCTTTCACTAAAGCAGGTTTAGATATTGCTAGTGAGCCTGAAATAATGGACAAGGTTTTCGAAGAAGTACAACGCATTACCTTGTCTTCCGAGCTAAGAGGATTATCAAATAATCGACGCGATAAGAGATACGCCAGAACTATAGAATCTGCAATACAAAACATCCCACCTCGGCGACCACAAGTTCAAGAATAGACCCGCCCCTTACCGCGAGCGTCATATGGGACGAATATGCTATTATAGCTGACATAACTATGCGAGTAATACGAGGGTACTCCTATGAGTAAAGTAGCGCATTATTTACAGGAGCATTTAGTTGGAGAAGTAGTAACTAGCACCGATGCTAGACACTACTTCGCAACAGACGGAAGCATCTTACAGGTGGCTCCGCTATTAATCGTATATCCTCGTAACGAAAATGATATCCGTAAAGCAGCCCGATTCAGTTGGCAGCTTGCAGAACGTGGCCGCGTAATTCCACTTACTGCTCGCGGCGCAGGCACCGATCAGACAGGAGCAGCTATAGGCAGCGGTATGATATTAGTTTTTCCAGCTCATATGAATAGGGTGCTCGAGCTCGATTCTAAAGCTTCAACAGTTACCGTTGAGCCTGGGATTAATTACGCAAAGTTGCAGCAAGCACTGGAAACTCATGGTAGATTCCTGCCACCCTATCCGGCTTCAATAGAATACTCTACGGTTGGTGGCGCTATAGCTAATAACGCATCGGGCGAAAAATCTGTAAAATATGGCGACACTTTGCAATATGTAAAAAGCTTAAGAGTAGTTCTGGCTAACGGTGAAGTTATTGAAACAAAAAGACTAAATAAGCGTGAGCTTAGTAAAAAACTTGGCCTGGCAACACTTGAAGGCGAGATATATAGATCCATAGATACGCTTTTGGAAGAGCAGCATGATCTTATCCAGAACTTTAAGCGCGGGACGGCAAATAATAACTCAGGTTTAAATGTTCTAGACATAAAGCGTAGTGACGGATCTTTTGATCTAACCCCGCTTTTTGTTGGTAGCCAGGGGACACTAGGAATTATTACTGAGGCCGAACTTACCACTGAGCCATTTGAACAAAATAAAACCTTGATACTTGCTCAATTCGATAGTTTAGAATATTTTCAACAAGCAATACTGGAGCTTAGAGAACTTGCCGAGCTACCTAGCTCAATGGAGGTAGTAGATCAGTTTACTCTTCAACAAATACACGAATTAAACCCTAATCACTTAACAGATCTAGTTAAGACTCCGTTCCCGCCTCTTATTATGCTTATAGAATTTGACGGCAACGATCGTAATTCCAAGAAAGCACTTAAAAAGGCTGATAAGATCTTAGACAAATATGCTATCAAAGTTGATACATCGACAGATCTTGAGGAACAATATAAATATCGTAAAATTCGAGAAATTGTAAATATACTGCTGGCGCACAATGACGGTCTACTACACTCCTTGCCATTATTTGACGGTGCTGTGCCTCCCGACAGAGTCAGAGAACTATTGGAAGGTCTATATAAACTTATGTCTACTAATAATTTAAAGCCTGCTATTTGGGGACACGTGGGAGACGGTAATTTATATCTTCAGCCAAGATTAAATTTAGGCCAAGTAGGTGACAGGCAAAAAGCATTCAGGTTGTTGGGTGAATTTAATAAGCTAATACTTGATCTCAACGGTACACTAAGCTCTTCTTCCGGAGACGGGCGATTAAAAGCGCCTTATATAGAAAATATGTACGGCAGCGACCTATACGCATTATTAAAAAAGATAAAACTAATATTTGATCCGCACGGAATACTGAACCCCGGCGTGAAGTTTGGTACGACAGTCGATGATTTAAAATCCATAGTCCGCTCTGATTACAGTATTGACCATTTGCACACTCATTTGCCAGGCAGCTAATAGAGCCATAAAGTCTTGAGTTTTTACCATAAAACAGATACCATATGATGGCCTCGGCGTGAGTGGTGAAATTGGTAAACACGCAGCCTTGAGGTGGCTGTGCCCGAAAGGGTTTGGAGGTTCAAGTCCTCTCTCGCGCACCACTACGTGGGTGATTAGCTCAGTTGGCTAGAGCGTCTGATTTACACTCAGAAGGTCGGGGGTTCGAGCCCCTCATCACCCACCACTCCAGATTGAATATTTTTAGATCGACGATAAACTTATGGATGTAAAAGCTTCCAGATAATAGACGGCTTGTTAAAGTTTTGTGCTAAATATATATTCTCTTCGACTTTTGAACCGTTATTTATTAGCGACACATTACCGACCACAGAACCGACTGTTATCGGGTATGTAACTTTAGACATAGTGATTTGAACGTCGGGAGATTTAGATCCTCCCCAAACGGTACTCAGTAGGTCTCTATTAACCTCTGCTGAAATAAATTTATTGTCCCAGGGCTCTTTGTACCCACCGATAGTCGTTCCCTTTTTAAGAGAAATTACGGATTTGAAATTGCTCTGAGAAGACGTAATTAAAGGCAGGCTGCCGCTAACGGCAGTACCCAATGTGGGCGATCCGGTGTTGGCAGTTATTATGGTTATATCCTTGCCGTTAACATTGGTTTTTGAGGCACTTACATAAACTCCGCCTGCCTGATCAGTATTGCCAGTCTTAATCCCAATAATATTATTGGTACCAAGCAAATAATTTACATTCTTGGCAATTGGATCTAGCGGAATATCATTCGCAAATTTCATATTTACAATTTGCGCAAGGATCAGATTTTGCATTACTAACTCGCCTATTTTCACCAGGTCACCTGAAGTGCTGGTTGTAATTGGATTAAATCCACTGGCGTCATTGCCAATTTTCGTAGAGGTTATACGGTGGCTTGCCAGGAATGAGTTAGCAGCTTTTGAATAATTAGCTAGAGAACCATATGCCCAGGTTGCCAAACTATCCGCCATATTGTTGGCGGAAGGCAAGAACATGGCTTCCAGCATCTGATACTCATTAATTTGCTCTCCAACCTGAACTGGAACAACTGAACCTTGTCTAGCTAAATAAGATTTATATAAATCCACATCGGACTGAGTCAATGTAACGACAGGACCTTTATCGCCAAGTTTAAGCGGCTTAGACTGCAGCACTACTAAGGCAGTCACCATTTTGGCGGTGCTGGCAGTCGGTACAGGCGTTTGGGTATTATGTGTATCTAAAATATTTGTTCTAAGTATCCCAACAGCAGATTGTCCGGTATTAGGCCAGCTTAAGCTGGTGCTAGTAAGAATTGGTTGGTTTCTATATGTAACAGTGGGATAAACAAGCTTAACGCTTCGATTAATTGCCCAGTATGAATACGATCCTAATAATAAAAATAGGATAAGAATAAGTACTAAAGCCTTCTTTAAGCCTCGTTGCATAAGCTTAATTACTATCATAC
The DNA here is from genome assembly GCA_003153395.1 of Candidatus Saccharimonadota bacterium. Lineage (GTDB taxonomy): Bacteria > Patescibacteriota > Saccharimonadia > Saccharimonadales > UBA4665 > PLYP01. Next base: position 124,253 of record PLYP01000005.1, on the reverse strand, counting down.
AGTAGAAAAGAGTTAACTGATGTATAATAAGAATATAAGTTTTACAGGGAGGATAGTAGTGTCATGACCGCCATTATTGTAGCAATAGTTGTAATTGTAGTTATCGGGCTAATAGTAGTCGGATTATTCAATAGCTTAGTGCGGCTGAACCAGCAGGCAACTGAGGCCTGGAGTGATATAACCGTCCAGCTAAAAAGGCGATATGACCTTATACCTAATCTAGTTAACACCGTTAAAGGCTATGCATCACATGAGAAAACGGTCTTTGAGGATGTAACAAAAGCTAGAACCAGTGCTCTTGGCGCCCAAACTGTACCAGAGCAAGCTAAAGCTGAGAATCAGTTCCAACAGACCATGAAGAGCTTATTCGCGGTAGCCGAAAACTACCCAGACCTAAAAGCATCTGAAAACTTTCAAGAACTTCAGGCCGAGTTAACTGATACCGAGGACAAGATACAAGCATCAAGAAGATTTTATAACGGCGTGGTCCGCGACTTTAACACCAAGCGAAAAACTTTTCCGACTAATATTTTCGCTAATATAATGGGCTTTAAGACAGATAAAGAATTCTTCGAGGTTGACGAAACGCAAGTTGCGGAAATCCAGAAGCCAGTTGACGTTAAATTCTAACCAACTAGATAAAAAGAATATATGTACTCAGATATAGCCGCGAACAAGCGAAAAACTATATATATTATGACTATTTTTCTGTTGTTTGTGGCCGGGATGATCTGGCTTTTAGATAAATATCTTGGTGGCAGCACTGGAGTATTTTACGGTGGTCTCATCGGAGCACTTTTCTACATTATATTTACTTACTATAGTGGCTCATCTATGGCACTAGCTATTAATTCAGCTCAGCGCATTAAAAAATCAGATAACCCTAGGTTATGGCGAGTTGTCGAAAACCTATCTATTACTGACGGTCTTCCTATGCCCAAGGTTTACATTATGGATGACCCAGCTCCAAACGCCTTCGCTACCGGTAGGGATCCGAAGAACGCTGCGGTTTGTGTAACTAGTGGACTGCTAGACATTATGGACGATAAAGAACTGGAAGGTGTTCTGGCTCATGAGCTAGGGCACGTTAAAAATTATGATATTCGGGTAAGTATGGTAGCATTTGCTCTTACTGTAATAATATCTTTGCTAGCAGACATACTCCTAAGACTTACTTTTTTTGGCGGCGGTGACCGTGATGAAAATAACCAGATTTTTTTCTTTCTTGGAATATTCGCGGCTATACTGGCACCACTCGTTGCAACCTTAATACAGCTTGCAGTATCTCGTCAGCGTGAATATCTAGCTGATGCAACTAGTGCACTGACTACCCGTTATCCGGAAGGACTAGAGAGCGCCCTGCAAAAAATAAAAGTTACTGGCAGCGTTGCGAAAAGGCAAAACACCGCTACGGCTCATCTATTTTTTGTAAACCCCTTAAAAGCCCACAGTCTTTCCAGCCTATTTAGCACCCATCCCCCAATTGATGACCGCATAGCGAGGCTTAAAAGCATGGGAACGCACGCCTAAAATTCAAATATTAAATTAATAAGAAAATAGGCTAAAAAAGTAATAACCCTTATGGCGAAGAAATCCGGTAAATCCCCCTCAAAGAAAAGCACTAAGCACGTAAAACCTGTTAAAGCTATTGAAGTTTCAAAAATTTCTAGTAGGAACCAAGCATTATCTAAGTCTAGAAGGATAAAATCCAAGCCGCCGGGCAGGTTTAGTATTCACAAGAAAATAAAGCACCCAGTAAAGCTCCCTAGTATTTTTAGGATTATAAGACTAACGGCATTAACCATTTGGGAGCACAGAGGATTGTTTATAGGGCTGACCATAGTTTATGGGCTACTTAATTTAGTATTGGTCCAAGGTCTTGCCAGTCATACAGACATAAATGCCCTAAAATCTCAGCTGGATAAAGTCTCTAGCGGCGGACTAAGCTCAATATTTTCCGGATTAAGTGTTTTTACAGTGTTACTTGGATCGGCTGGTAATGGTTCAAGTCAAACCGCGGGCGCCTACCAACTTTTTCTAGACTTAATTGTTTCCCTAGCTATTATATGGTCGCTGAGGCAGGTAATGGCAGGGCATAATATAAGCGTCAAAGATGCCTACTACCGAGGCATGTATCCGCTTATACCCTTCGTACTAGTTCTTATAGTTATAGGTATCCAGCTAATACCACTCCTTATTGGCTCACTGTTATACAGTACGGTTATTAATAACGGCATAGCCATAGCATTTATTGAAAAGTTTATATTCATTCTAATTTTTGCGGTACTTGCTCTAACTTCCCTATATTTAATAAGCTCATCGCTTTTTGCGCTGTATATAGTAACTCTACCGGACATGACACCGATAAAAGCCCTTAAATCGGCCAGGAAGTTAGTTCGTTATCGTCGCTGGACAGTACTAAGGAAAATTCTCGCTTTGCCAGTTATATTAGTTATTGTCGCCGCAATAATTATGCTACCAATAATATTAATAATTACGCCGGTAGCTCAGTGGGTGTTCTTCCTGCTTACTATGTTTGCGCTCGTAGCCGTTCATAGCTATATGTATATTCTCTATAGGGAACTATTAAATGAGTAGTAAGCTTAGTAGAGCCCAGGCTGGAAAGAGAATTGAGAAGTTAAGGTCGCTAATAAATGACTACCGTTATCATTACCACGTTTTAGACGAGTCAATAATGAGCGATGAAGCTGCGGATAGCTTAAAACATGAACTTAGCGAACTAGAAACAGAATATCCGGATTTAATAACTCTCGATTCACCAACTCAGCGTGTTGCCGGAGCACCGCTCCCTGGCTTTAAGCAAATAGAGCATTCTTCCAGGATGCTAAGCCTGAACGATGTATTTAACGAATCAGAAATTGTGGCGTGGGAGACGCGTATCATAAAGCTTCTGCCAGATACTGCAAAACTAGAATATTTCGTAGATATAAAAATGGATGGACTGGCCTGTGCCCTTATATATAAAGACGGTTTACTTTCTCATGCCGTAACCCGCGGCGACGGGCTGATAGGGGAAGACGTTACGAGCAACATTCGAACTATTGAATCTGTTCCCCTTAGTCTTAGAAACACTAGTGAATACAGCTCATTCCTAAAAGGTTATACGGAAGTTAGGGGCGAGATAGTCATGTATAAGGACGAATTTGCGGCCCTAAATGAAAAGCGGAAAAAAGAAGGCAAGCCACTGTTTGCTAATCCCAGAAATACTGCCGCCGGTACAATACGGCAACTTGATCCAAGCTTAGTTGCCAGTCGTCCTCTGCACTTTAGAGCCTATGATCTAATTAGAGAAAATCCAAATGAAGTAGCAACTTACTCCGTGGCGTATAAAGTGCTTAAACATCTAGGGCTCTTAGTAAATAAGGAAAGCAAAGTTTTAACTACTCGAAAAGAAATTATGGAATTTGCCAAAGACTGGGAATTGAAACGCAAAGATTTACCATTTAATACTGACGGGCTAGTTATTAAAGTAAACGATCGTGCAATATATAGGCGGCTTGGAGTAGTAGGCAAAGCCCCCCGAGGCGCAATAGCTTACAAGTATGCTGCTGAACAAGCTACTACTAAGGTTAAAGATATATTTGTTTCAATCGGTCGAACCGGAGCAGCAACTCCTGTAGCTATGCTGGAAGCAGTTGTTATTGCCGGTAGCACCGTACAAATGGCAACATTACATAATGAGAGCGAAATAGCTAAAAAAGATATAAGAATTGGCGACACAGTTATAGTTCATAAAGCTGGCGACATAATTCCAGAAGTTATAGAACCCTTAGTTCGTCTTCGTGATGGCAGAGAGAAAATCTTTAAAATGCCAGAACATTGTCCGGAATGTTCAACTAAGCTTATTAAATATAAAGAAGCAGATGCTGTCTGGCGCTGCCCTAACCAGTCATGCCCATCCAGATCCTGGAAAAGAATTGAACATTTCGCTAGTAAGGAAGCCATGGATATAGACGGACTGGGTGAGAAAAACGTCATTGCCTTGCTGGCGGCCAAGCTTATTAATGATCCCGCGGATTTATATATACTGACTGCTGAGCAGTTGCTTCAATTAGACCGCTTCGCAGAAGTGTCTGCGAGTAAACTAGTTAAATCCATTCAAGCAAAAAAATCGCCGCCACTAGCCCGGTTTATTTACTCTCTTGGCATAAGACATATAGGCATACAAACAGCTGTTGACCTAGCTAACCATTTTAGAGATTTTAATAAACTGATGAGCGTAACTATTGAGGAATTATCGGACATAGATGGTATTGGTGAGGTAGTAGCCGAGGCGGTAGTCGAATGGTTCAATGAAACGAGAAATATTACTCTTATCAATAAGTTCAAATCGCTTAATGTCTGGCCAGTAGTCGTTAAAAAAACTGGTGGCAAACTAAGTGGAGTAAGCTTTGTGGTAACCGGTACCTTGGAAGCAATGGGCAGGGAAGAAGCCGCCGAAAGAATTAGAAGTCTTGGTGGAACATTCCAAAGCGCCATCGGAATAGACACTGATTACTTAGTAGTTGGAGCAAACGTCGGCGCGTCTAAACTTACTAAAGCTGACAAGCTGGGAACAAAGAAAATAAGTGAAAAAGAATTTTTAAATCTCTTATGATATACTTTTCCTGTAATAATTATGTCTAAGAATAAAGGTACACAGTTTAATTGTTTTTCGCCGCCTGTTATGTTGGCAACTTTGACCGTGGAAGCCGTTTTAACTGTTTATACTTTCTGGCGCTATAGACTCAATGAAATTACCCGGCTTGCTACGGCTACGCTTCTCTGTCTGGGTACTTTCCAGTTAGCAGAATATTTTGTTTGTACCGGATACGGGTTACATGCCGAGCAATGGTCGAGAGTCGGCTTCGTCATGATTACCGCTCTGCCTCCTCTTGGCATACATTTAATGCATAGACTAGCGGATAAACCCGGAAGAAAAGTAGTCGCCGGTGCCTATGCGTCTATGAGTGCTTTCATGATTTTCTTTCTTACTTATCACGCTGCGTTTATTGGCCATCAATGTACGGGAAATTACGTAATATTCCAGATGGGGACTAGGGTGGGCGGAGCTTATGGGATTTATTATTACGGCTGGATTGCGACTGGTATAATTCTTGGCGGAAAGTGGGCCAATGAGCTTAAGGCTAAGGGAGAGCATGTCAGGAAGCAGCTTGAATCAGTGCGAGCATTAATTGTTGGTTACCTAGTCTTTCTAGTGCCTACTGCTCTTGCTAACAGCATTAAACCGGAATCTAGGGCTGGAATTCCAAGTATTATGTGTGGTTTTGCAGTTATATACGCCTTAATTCTAACTATGTACATACTGCCTAGAATGGCTGAAGAAAAGATAGTTGAAGGCAATAAACTTAAAAGTGCCTAAGAGCCCATAAATTAATTAATCCTTAATTACAATAAATAGCAGGGGTTGACAACTTACCATAAATTAATTATGGTTAATAACAGATCGTGCGCTACTAGCGGCGTGTGCAAAAACAAAAATACAAAATAAAAATAAACTGCCCGCCGCTCGGGTGGGCGCGCACGAATTTTAAGCCAGGCTAATTCGTTAACCGTAGCTTGGCTTTATAAGTAATAATCTAACGGAGCTAAGCTCAAGAGCAAGCTTATGGTTTACAAATTTCATTTACCCACCGCAAAGAATCCAAACAGCCAGCGTCTTAAGGAATTAAGAGGCTCGCTAATTTCTGTCGCCGGGGTACTAGGAAGAAAGATTATAAATCAAGACGGCCAAGAACTGGGAACGGTTGTTGATCTCGTTTGCCATTGGGACAGTAAAGAGGTCTATCCTCCCCTAACCGGTATTATTGCAAAGGTTTCCTGGCGTAAAGTTTGGATTCCAGTTGGAAACATTAATCAAATTACCCAAACTCAGGTTTTACTTGGTTACGCGAAATTGGACTTAAGGGATTTTAAACCCCGAAAAGGTGAGGTCAGACTGTCGCAGGAAGTTCTGGACCACCAACTATTGGATGTGGATGGAGCCAGGGTAGTGAGAGCGTCAGATTTATATATTGCTTCAATAGCTAGTACTACCAGGCTGGTAGGAGTAGATGTTGGCTACAAACCACTGCTACGAAGACTTGGCCCAAATAAGTTTAGGTCAAAAGCTATGCCAGATTCAGTTATAGATTGGGCAACAATCGAAAGTTTCGGTGCTCAGTCCGAAGGACAGGGTCAACTTAAACTATCTGCCCACCGTCAAGAGCTAAGGCGTATGAGGCCCGGTGAACTAGCTGATATGCTTGAGGATCTAGGACGTCAAGAAAGGCAAGAATTATTAAATGCACTTACACCAGAACTTGCAGCCGACGCATTAGAGGAAATGGAACCTAAACAGCTCGAAGGACTCCTCAGAGAATCTACCGTAGAAGAGGGCGCCAGATACTTATCCAGCATGGAGCCTGATGAAGCCGCGGATGCCTTAAGAGATGTAGACGATCAGAGAAGGGAAAACCTGCTTGATCTCATGCCTAAGGATAACGCTCGTCAAGTTAATAAGGTTTTGGCATATGATGAGGCAACGGCAGGTGGAATTATGAATACCATGATACTGACTGCCGGGTCTAATCAAACAGTTGAGACCATAAAGAAGCAGCTTAAATCCAGTGATATGGATCTTGGCAGCTTAAGCGGTCTAGCTATAACTGATAAAAAAGGCAAACTACTGTATGATCTGCCGATCGCTAATTTACTAACCGCTGAAGATGACCAACAATTGAAGGACTTAATGAAGCCTCCAGCTACCGTTACAGTCCAGCCTGAAGCGTCATTAAAAGAAGTTGCTAAATTATTAATTGAAAGTCGCAACCCTTCAATTGTAGTTACTGATAAAAAAGAATATCCCCTTGGGCGAATCTTGGCTGATGATTTACTTGACGTTCTCATACCAACTGAGCGCTTCCACTTTCCGAGGCTGTTATCGTCATGACAAGGTTCTCGTCCGGTTTTCCACGGGCTGGATATCTTCCATTTCGCTGGCTAAGCAAACGTAAAGTTTTTATTCCTTTTTTGGCGCTAGCAGGTCCTGGACTAATTGCGGCGAATGCCGGAAATGATGCTGGAGGAATAGCTACCTATGCATCAGCCGGAGCACAGTTTGGTTATCGTACGCTGTTTTTTATGCTTTTAGTTACAGTGGCTCTAGTCATTGTTCAAGAAATGTGCGTCCGCATTGGTGCATATACAGGTGAAGGCCTAGGCTCCCTTATTAGGGAGCATTTTTCTGTTCGCCAATCTAGTTTCGCACTACTAGTTTTTACAATAGCTAACGTTGGCCTTGTAGTAAGTGAATTTGCTGGAGTTGCCGCTGCACTACAGTTATTTCATGTTAGTCGTTTTATTTCCATTCCCATCGCAGCATTAATAGTTTGGTCTTTAGTGGTTTTTGGAAGCTATAAGAGAGCTGAGCAATTATTTTTAGTTTTAACACTAGCTTTTATAACCTACCCAATTGCAGCTATTCTTGCACACCCAAATATAGGGCAAGCATCGTCTCAGTTAGTCTTGCCTCATTTCCTTTATACCAGAGGATTTTTATTACTTGGAGTAGCGCTAATTGGAACTACCATAACTCCGTATATGCAGTTCTATCTCGCAGGCGCTATATCGGACAAAGGGATTGGTCCTAAGCAGTATAAACGGGAGAGAAAGGGTACTATAATCGGTTCAATCCTGGCTAATATAGTTAGCATTTTTATTATTGTTGCTACCGCCGCCGCTATTACTCATAGAGGTCCATTATCCAGCGCGTCTGATGCCGCCAAAGCCTTAAAACCTGTGGCTGGTACTTTTGCGACCCAACTATTTGCAATTGGGCTACTTGGTGCCAGCGCGTTAGCCGCGGCAGTTGTTCCCTTATCTACAGCATATGCAGTTAGTGGAGCTGTAGGATCGGAACGCAGTGTAGGTAAGAATTTTAAAGAAGCACCTATTTTTATTGGTCTTTTTACCTTTCAAATTGTTGTAGGAGCGCTTGTAGCTTTAATTCCCAGTAATTTAATAAATACATTGATTAACACACAAGTATTAAACGGCGTTATAACCCCTATAATTCTTGTATATATACTAATACTAGCTAATAAGAAGAGTTTACTTGGAGACGCTGCTAACGGCTTTATATTTAAAACTGTTGCAGCAATCTGCATTACAGTTATTGGCATTATGTCCATACTCGTTACTGCCCTAACTGTTGGACACTGGTTCGGTCTCTCGTCTTAATAGTTTATTTGATAAAATTAGTGATATGTAATGTTTGCGCGGGGCATTAGCTCAGTTGGCTAGAGCGTCTGGCTGGCAGTCAGAAAGTCATCGGTTCGAGTCCGATATGCTCCACCATAGATACTTAACTTTTACATTTCTTGATCTTATCTGTTATTTAACTTAAAATAGCATAGCCGTACGCGGCTCTTTAGCTCAGTTGGTAGAGCAGAGGCTTGAAGAGCCTTGTGTCCTCGGTTCGAGTCCGAGAGGAGCCACCAGAAATTTTTTATGTGCGGGTATAGCTCAGTTGTTTAGAGCGCGTCCTTGCCAAGGACGAGGCCAGGGGTTAGAGTCCCCTTACCCGCACCATCGAGGATACTGGCATTTTTCTGATCCTGAACAGTTCATTTATCCCTGGTATATCAGCCACTTCAGTGGTTACAGAAGAAATTTCCGCGTAAGTCGGCGTCTGGTCGAAAATAACGCTGAAAAAGTCGGCTCTTTTGAGCGGATTACTCTGGTGTAGTATCAGTTCATCAATGTGTTGCAGAAAATATTTGGCGTACTGCATTACGACTTCAAAACTGATGGGCTGTTCCTGCTTTAATTTATCCTTTTGGCTTGTTAGCTCTACGATTTGATCTTCTACTCTCATAAGTTCCTCCTCCATATATTTAATTGCTGTTTCGCTGCTCAACATCTTTAGCTTATCGACCGTTGCCAAAGCCTGAGCTTTCAGTTCGATTATTCGTTGATCCAATACGGCTTCATCTTTGCCGCTGTCCTGCTGACGCTTCTGCCAGACAATCTCGACTGCTTTCATCAGGTCTTCAATATGGTCGTCGGTAAAAGTAACCCTATGTACCAACTCCTCAACTGCTGTCTCAAGCTTTTCCTTAGGCACGCGGTAATGATGGCCGCGTTTGTTGCAGTGGTAGCCCGGATAATACTTGTAGCGGCCTTTGGCGGCGCTGCCGAAGAACGGACGGCGACATTCGGAGCAGGTAACAACTTTACGGAACGCATACTCCTCGTCATGTATGCCTTTGCGGCGCTGAAACTCCGGCGATTCTTGCTTGATGAGGCTCACAACGCCGTCTCTCTCGCTTAATGTCAGTTTGCCATGGTTTGCTTTATTAAACGTTGCCAGTGATATGATGCCCTCAAATTGACCTTTGACCGGCTGCTGCTCTGTCCATTTCTCACAAATCACACCGGCATAGATGGGATTCTGGATATACAGCCAGAAACGCTTTAAAGTTAGCTTGTTACCACCGAGCCGTGCAGTAATCTGTGTCTTATCTGTAGCCGCCCGGCGATTAAACTGCCGCGAATGATAGCCGAGCTTGTTAATCTCTTCCACGATCTCGGTATCGCTTAAATTGCCCTGGCAGCGCAGCTCAAACATCTTTTTAATAAACGGCGCTTCATCATCCCGAGGAACCAATATATAGCGCTTACCGTTACCGGTCTCCACTCGCTGGCTGGTAAACCCATATGGGGAGCTGCGCATCCAGTAACCCATGCGGGTGTAGCGGACTTGGGCGCCAATCATACGGCTCATAATGTCGCGCAACTCGTCCTTAGCCCGCTCGGCTTCTAAAAACTCCATTTTCTGGCTTGGTGAGTATTCGCTCCAGCGGTACTTTACGCCCAAGTGCTCCAACGTATTGACCTTTTGCTGGCTGATGACACCATAGAGGTCAACCAATTTGACGCCGTACTTTTCCAGTTGCATCTTGAGTTGGTCGTATGGCGTGGCACCGCCGCGCGTAAAGCGGTCAATCGACTTAATAATAAATAGTTGAATGTCGTTTTTTGGGTCCTTGCAGTAGTTAATGGCTTGCTGCATTGGCTGGGCGTCTTTAGAGGCCGACTCTAGGAATATGAAGGTCTCTTTGAGGTTTATATTGTGAGTTTCAGCAAAACGCTCAATCTGCTCTTTTTGCGCGCCAGGAGAGTCACCCTCGGTCCCTTGTCGTACCGATGAGACACGAATAGCTGCTATGGCATTCTCACGCGGTGTTTGGTCCATAACCTTGCTCCATAAGCCGCTTGAGTAATGCGCCGCCGTTAGTTTGATCTTCCAGAATGCGGTCAACTATGATGTTAGCCAGGACTATCAACCGCTCTTCAGTCGGCAAGGTAGAATATAGCGGCATATCGCTTGAATTCTTATTCTTGGAACCTTTGAGTCTAGCCATAATACCCTCTGTTAGCTATACATACATGTATATAATACTATACAAGCTTGTATAATTTCAAGAGTAATTATGCCTATTTTCGTCTAAGCCTGTGGACAACTAAGTATTCCACCGATACCCCCTCTATCTCTTCTTATCTTTCTCTATTATTCTTTTCTTTCCTTTTCCTCTCTCTTTCTATATAAATATAGAAGGAAGAATAAATTTGAGCAGGTGAGTAGATATATGAATAGTTTGTTGGATGTTTAAGTATGGCTGTTAATGTAAGTAAAGTTGAACCTAAGTATAGACGACCATTAAATGATGAACAGTTGTTGGTATTAAGATTGCTGTATAGGTTTAGATTTGGGACTAGTGAATATATTGCTGAGTTTTTAGGTAAGGGTAGTGTTAAGGTAGTGCAGAAGAAGCTGAAGATATTAGAAGACCAGGGCTTTATTAGTAAGCGCTATGACAAGGGCTATAAACTAGCCGGCAGGCCAGCTGAATACTTCTTAACTCCTAAAGGCGCGAGAGCAGCTATGGCCAAGGATGATCCCAAAGCCAATAATTCCCAGAAGATTACTCCACAAGGCATCAAGAATCTCTATAAAAACCCAGGTGTTTCCGACGACTTTATAAAGCACTGCTTAAATATACTGAAAATATTTCTTAAATTAAAAACAGTCTACGACAATAAACTAGCCACCTTTACTCGAATGCAGATGATCCCCTTTGGCTACCTACCGACCTGGCGCCCAGATTTATTATTAAGCCTCAAGACCGGAGCCAAAGGTAAGGGTACGCCCAAGCGCTTTTTTCTCGATATCTGGGATGGCACCAGACCCTTCTTTGTAAGTGTTAAAAAAGCCAGAAGCTACATAAAGTATTCAGAGGAAGGTGACTGGCCAACTGACACCCAAGCTTTTCCCATGCTCCTCATACTTTGCGATACCGACAAGAACGCAACTAAGCTACGAAGGCAAATACGGAAAGCTTTGGAAGAAAGCTATGAAGATATGGTTTTTGCAACAACTACTGTTGATGACTTTTTGGTTAGCGATAGTGGCTCCGATAAACTATGGCTTAAGGCGGCCGAATACAGTGAAGATGATAAAAGCTACACCCTAGCTAATTTATATAAATCACTAGAGCAAAGCGATTAGGGATTGTTACATTCGCCAAGCACGCTTAAGCGTATTGTATGCGGTGTGGAGCCCTCGTCTTTCTAGCTCGCGTAGATAAGCAGCCCTGGTTGGTATGTTGCTATAGTAAGGGGTTGGTCCGGTTGAAAGTCCTCCACCAGGTCCGGTCGACAATCCGCCACCAGGGCCAGTAGAAAGGCCGCCACCAGGACCTGTTGACATACCACCCCCTGGACCAGTTGATAGACCTCCCCCAGGGCCCGTTGAAAGTCCTCCTCCTGGGCCAGTAGACATTCCGCCACTGGGGCCCGTTGACATGCCTCCACCCGGACCCGTGGATGCGCCTCCACCCGGACCCGTGGATGCGCCTCCACCCGGACCTGTTGACATACCACCCCCTGGACCAGTTGATAGACCGCCATTTGGCCCAGTTGAACTATTCCGTGGCCATTTAGCCATTATTCTTTCCCCCTCGGGCGGCTCGCTTCCTTGCTTCGACTAGAAGTAGTGCTGCAACGGTCCGCTCTTTATTGTTGGCGTTTTTATCACCCAGGACCTTACCGGCATCCGAAAGCTCTTTTTTAGTTACTCGGATCGATTTCGTCCGCTGTGTTCCAGAATTTTTCTTAGTCATAGTTGTTACCTCCGTAATTGGCACTCTAAGTATACGACTGCCATCCTCTCCAGTCAATGCTAGTGCTAATTAGTCAAGGTTTACGCGATAAAATGTCTCATTCTAAGGAGTTAGGCTACAAAAGCGAAAAGGTTCTAGACCGGCATCCTCATGGTTGTCTCCTTTATTTTGATATCCTATAATTATGAATAAATGGGTTGACAAAGATAGCGACAAGAATTTGCTTAAAAGAGCAGGACTAGCTCTAGCTGATTCAACCGTTAGTAGTACACCTGGACTGGCTCAGGCTTGGGCACTATCAAGAGCTTTGTTTGGAAGTGCTATGGAATTAAGGAACGAGCGAGCCCTTGAATGGGTGAAAATGATTCATAAAAATCCTGGCGTATTTACTGAAGATTTAATGAACTCAGAGGAATTTCAAGACGGCTTTGCGGTTGCCCTTGAAGACTATATAACTCTTAGAAATAAGGACAAACGTTCCATTGCACGCAAGGTCTTTACCGGCTTTGCCACAAGTAAGAGTAAACAGAATTTCCCAATGGAACGATACAACGATACTTTAGCGAAAATATCATCTGAAGGCTTAGTAATGCTAGCCTTTCTGGACAAAACGATATTACCGCTACGCGAGAAAGCCATTAAAAAAGAGTTAGCTACTGAGAATTTGGGAACAGAAAAACCATACGAATGGTGGCTTGAGCAGAAAAGAGCTACCAGGCCCATATCAAAGGATTACGAACAGTGGGTTCATGATGAGTACAACCCAAATAGCAAAAAACTTATCAAGAAGTACAATTTAGATTTGACAGTAGTTAGCGAAATGACGCAAGAACTGTTTGAGAAAGAGCGAGTAAAAAGAGCCGAGGATAGTGTCGTGTTTAGCGAGCTTGAATATCTGGGTCTTATAAGGGCTGGATTTAGCGGTGGGGTTGGCTGGAGTGATGGTGGTGGCACGACCTGGACTTTCACTAAATTTGCTTATGAATTTATCGACTATGTCATAGATAGTAAAAATCACGAAGCATCTCTTCTAAAACAGGTGTAAAAATGGTTTAATTAGACTGACTTATGGCAAACCTATCTGATAATGAAAAAAGAGACTTAATTAGACTCATAGAGAGCGGTAAAACTTTGCCTGACGAGTATCGTTTTAAGCTGTTTAATCATAATAGAGAAGTTGAGCTTATCTGGAATGGCAAAACAAATGAAGTTGAGAGTGCTGTGCTGCCATTTCAGACCATTGAAGTTGTTGACGAGCCACGTTCTGAAGAAAGTGCCAAAGCTCAACTTGGTCTGTTTGATTTCGATAACCGCGGGCGACAAATTAAAGGTTGGACGAACAAACTGATTTGGGGCGATAACAAGTACATACTCAGTAGCCTTAAGAATGGTCCCCTACGCCAAGAAATCGAAGATAATGGTGGAATCAAGCTCATTTACATAGACCCGCCTTTTGATGTTGGTGCAGATTTTAGTATGGATATAGAAATTGGCGGCGAGACATTAACCAAGAAACCGAGCGTACTTGAGGAAATTGCATATAGGGATACTTGGGGAAAGGGCGCCGATAGCTTCATCAGCATGATCTACGAACGACTGGAACTACTTTGCGAGCTTCTTGCTAACGACGGCAGTATTTACATACATTGCGACTATAGGGTGTCGTCATACCTAAAGCTGGTGCTTGATGAGGTTTTGGGGTCTACTAATTTTCTTAATGAAATATCGTGGAGACGAGGACCTGCACACAATGACCCTAAGCGCTTTGGCCATAATAAGGACACAATACTTTATTATTCAAAGTCAGATCAATACACTTGGAACCCCCAGTACTCGCCAATTACACCTGAACACCGAGGTGCGTTCAACAAATCTGATCAAAAGGGTTTATACACTACACTTCCTCTTCATGGCCCTGCTCACGGGCAATCACCCAAACCCTGGAAAAACGCATATCCACCCAAAGGTAGAACCTGGGCATATAAGACCGAACAACTTGACGCATGGGAAAAAGAAGGGCTGATTGTTTGGAGCAAGAATAATGTTCCTAGAAAAAAACGCTATTTAGATGAAACGCTTGGTGCCCCACTTCAAGAGTTATGGACAGATTTGCCAATCCTTTCATCACATCATGGCGAGCATACTGGGTACTCTACGCAGAAACCAGAAAAACTCCTAGAAAGGATAATTAACGCATCTTCAAATGAAGGAGATATTGTAATTGATGTCTTCATGGGTTCAGGCACAACATTGGCGGTGGCAGAAAAACTCGGACGTAAATGGATTGGGAGCGACCTAGGTAAATTTAGCATCCACACAGCACGCAAACGAATGATCGCCGTACAGCGCGAGTTAAAAAAAGAAAACCAAAATTACCGAGCTTTTGAAATTCTAAACCTCGGCAAATATCAACGACAGCACTTTTACCAGCAGAATTACGCATCACAGGATAAAGCTGCGCGCGCCGCACTGCAAGCAGGGAAAGAACATGAGTTTATTGCTTTAATTTTGCAAGCCTACAAGGCTGAACCGATTCAAGGTTCGGATGAATTCACCGGTCAAAAAGCTGGGCGTATGGTGGCTGTCGGACCGATTGATATGCCCATAGCTCGCGATGGAGTAGCCGAAATTGTAGAATCTTCCATTCGTTCGGGGTACAGTCGTGTAGATGTGCTGGCATTTGAATTTGAGATGGGTTTAGCTCCCCATGTGCAGGAAGAAGCGAAAGAAAAAGGTGTAGATTTAGCGCTCAAAACCATCCCTCCGGAAGTCTTTGACAAACGCGCTGTAGAAAAAGGTCAGGTTAAGTTTTACGACTTAGCTTACATTGAAGCTAGAGTCCACCAGGCCAAACGCTCGGTTGCTATTGAGCTTGCCGACTTTAGCGTTTTCTATAATCAAGACACGCCGGACGGTGAACTTAAGCCAGGATCGACAAAAATTGTGGTTCGCGATGGACAGGTTGTAAAGCTTACTTGCGATAAAGATAGTGGCTTGGTCGGTCAAGAAATTTTGACTAAAAAATGGACTGACTGGATAGACTACTGGAGTGTGGACTTTGACTTCACAAGCCGCAAAGAAATAATTAGGGTCAAGAGATCCCGTCCCGAACAAATAGACCTTGAAGGTGATCCAGCGAAAAATAAACTAGAGCTAGAAGAGTATGAAGAAAAATGGACCGGCAACTATATATTTGAAAACGAATGGCAAAGCTTCCGAACTAAAAAAGACCGTTCTCTAGAACTCAAAACAGTCTCTCGCGAATACTCCGGCACGGGCTCAAAGAGGATTGCTATAAAAGTTGTAGATATCTTTGGCAATGACACTATGAAGGTTATTGAGGTAAAAATATGAGTAAGCAACAACCTATCCAGGACATTACGTCCTATCTAGGGGATGGCTTTATTCAGATACCCGCCCAAGCCCCGAGTACTCTCGCCTTTAACGACGTAGGCATAGAAGATCTTAGACGATGGATAGAAACTCTAAAAACCAGTCTTGAGGCTTTAAATCAGTCTCAGTACTTAACTGTAATTCCTGAAGGACTCTTAAATAGCATAAAGTCCGGACTTGAGCAGGCACGAAATGCAGCTTCATTAATTATTTCTGGCGATGTCAACTCGCAAAATAATTACAATAACTTAGTAGCGCAAGTTGAGAACTTAATAACAACCGTAGCACCTTACCTCAATATAGCTGATATTAACAACTACAAAGATCTTCAAAATAAGGCTCAATCACTTATAGACAGTACGAACGATGAAATTGCTAAACAGAAACAGCAAAATCAAAGGCTTAATTCTGGGATAAGTAGGATCAGCCAGAAGGCAGATTCATTACTAGGTAAAGTTGATTCTGGAGTACTCAATAAAGAGCTTGATGACCTCTCGAAATCAAAATGGCACATAGGCATACTGATTATTAGTGTTCTTGCTGCCGCCTGGATGACTTGGATTTTAATTGGTAGATCTCAAGATTTTACGGACGCTATTATTAAGTACGTAGGTAACCCAAATATAAAGATTAATTGGGCAGTATATATAGCAAAATGGGTTGCTAGTTTACCTTATATCATCATTCTCATCTTTGCTTTAGTTGAAAGTCGCAGACGTGTATCTTTGATTGATCAGTTTGTATTTAGATCTCGCGTTGCAAAAAGTCTTGAAGGTTACCGTCTTTTACTCTTGGCTGATCAGGATCAATTTGTTGGGGAAAAAGAAAAAGACCAGTCTAGACTTCAAGTTAGTCAGTTTATGATTATGGCAATCTTGGAGTTGATTAATCAGCCGAGTAAAAAAGAGAGAAGTTCTATAGCATTACGAATTAAAGATCTATTTGAAGTTAAAGCGGATAGCGAGTAAAAGGACTTTGAATGGCACTCGATAAAAACTTCCCCACCAACCCTTACGAAATTTTAGACCCCGATATTCGCTGGTACCCAGGCGATAAAGAATTTGAAGATAGAGCAGCACAACTGGTACCACCTTTAGTTTGGACTTTGCGCCGGGACGTTAAAAAATGGCGTGATGAGGATTATAAAGGTGCTAGCAATACAAGCAAAACACTATTAAATTTTTGGTTTAAGACCGAGCATTGGCAGCCACAAGCTGATGGTACCGTGCAGCAATTTCAATTTTATTTCGCTCAACGCGAAGCTATTGAGACTATTGTTTACCTGTACGAAGTCGCAAAAGCTCGCGATAAATACGACCTAATTAGATTTTCCAGCCGCCAAGACATTCAGCCTGACATGTTTGATGAAAACTGGACGCGCTACGTAGTTAAGATGGCTACCGGCTCTGGCAAAACAAAAATACTAGCACTAGCTTTGGTGTGGAGCTATTTCCACAAACTGTATGAGGAAGACTCAGAACTAGCGCGAAACTTTTTGGTTATTGCTCCAAACGTCATCGTGTTTGAACGGATAAAAGCAGACTTTGGCGGTCTAAAAGTTTTCTGGAGCGACCCGATGATCCCAGACGATGGCCACATGAACCATAACTGGCAAGAAGATTTCAGTAAAGTTAAGCTGCATTTACAGGACGAGGTAAAAGTTACCAACCCAGTTGGCAACATTTTCCTGACGAACATTCATCGAGTGTATGACAATCAGAATCACGAAGCATCGTTTGAAGATAAAAATACCATGGATTATTTCCTCGGCCCGAAACCTGTCGGTGCCACCAACGATTCAAAAACCGATCTAGGACAAATTGTTCGTGAAGTAGATGAACTAATAATGCTCAATGACGAGGCTCATCACATACACGATCCAAAGCTCGCTTGGTTTAAGTCCATAGAAGATATCCATAACCGTTTAGTACAGAAGGGCGGTAAATTGCCGCTACAAATAGATGTGACCGCTACCCCTAAGAAAAATAATGGCGCCATTTTTGTCCAAACGATCTGTGATTATCCGCTAGTTGAAGCTATTCAACAAAACGTGGTCAAACATCCCGTTTTGCCTGACGAAGCTTCTAGGGCAAAGATTAAGGAGCAAACAGCTGGTCGCTTTGTTGAAAGATATAAGGATTTTATAGACCTCGGTTATCTGGAATGGAAGAAAGTTTATGACGAACAACTTAAAAACGGCAAGAAAGCCATTTTGTTCGTTATGGCTGATGACACTACCAACGCCGACGATGTAGCTGAATATTTACAGTCAACCTTTCCGGCGTTAGCTGGCGAAGCAACAATGACCATCCATACTAATAAAAGCGGAGAAATATCTGAAGCCACAAGCGGTAAAAGCTTAGAAGAACTTAAAAAGCTGCGTGACCAGGTCAATAAGGTTGATAGCAATGAAAGCCCCGTTAAAGCTATTGTTTCGGTTTTGATGTTGAAGGAAGGTTGGGATGTCCAGAACGTTACGACCATCGTTGGACTTCGCGCCTACTCGTCTAAAAGTAAGATATTGCCAGAGCAGACTTTAGGTCGCGGCCTAAGACGAATGTACCGCGGCACAGACATAAAAGAACTCGTAAGTGTAATCGGCACAGAGGCATTCATGGAGTTTGTCGAACAGATAAAAAGTGAAGGCGTAACGCTTGAATACCGAAAAATGGGCAGCGGTACTGAGCCAAAAGCGCCGCCGGTCATCACCGTAGACGATGAAGACCCCGCTAAAGATATTGAAAAGCTAGACATTGAAATCCCGCTTCTAACCCCACGAATTACACGCGAATTTAAAAACTTTAGCGACCTAGATGTAGTTAAGTTTCCGTTCAACCCTGTACCAGTTCGTGAGTATAGCGAAGAAGAAAAGCGCGAGATCATATTTGTCGATATAGCCAGCGAAAAGATCAGTCATGCAACAGAGCTAGAAAATATCACGCCAGATGCAACCGGGGCTGTTAGCTTCTTTACCGGCAGAATTATGATTGATCTACGCCTAAAAAATACTGGTGGCTATGACGTGTTATATGGCAAAGTAAAGGACTTCATTCAAAATTATTTATTTGGTCACAAAGTAGATATTAATAACACAAACATCTTGCGCAACTTGTCTGAGTCACATGTCCGGAGTCTAATTCTTGAAACATTTAAAGACCAAATTAATAAGCTGACTGTAACTGACAAAGGCGAGGCGGAGATTATTAGCACGATCAAGGTTAGTAAGACCAGATCGTTTGTGGTGCAGCAACAAGAGGTCATGGTGCCAAAGAAAAGTGTCTTTAATAAAATTATTGGCGACAGTGGGTTTGAGCTGAAGTTTGCTGGCTTTTTGGACAAGTGCGACGATATTATTTCGTTTGCCAAGAACTACTTTGGAGTTGGTTTTAAGTTGGATTATCAAAATTCCAAAGGCGAGATATCAAACTATTATCCTGACTTTTTGGTAAAAACAAAGCCAAATGAGCTGTGGGTTATTGAAACAAAGGGGCTTGAAGATGTTGATGTAGCCTTAAAGCGCAAGCGATTGCAGCAATGGGTTGAGGATGTAAATTCTCAACAGAAGAAGATAAAAGTACATGAGCTTTTTGTGCCGGAAGAAAAATATATGGAATATAAACCAAAGAGCTTTACTGAATTAGTCAGACTCTTTGGTGACAGTCAACGGACAACCTAAGCAGGCCATGATAAAATACAGCTGAAACTAAAGTAGGTTAATATGACAGATAAAGCCGATATTCAAACTGGTAAGAAAATACGCAAGTATCGCAAGTCGCTTGGCTTAAGCCAAGCCGGCTTAGAGGAGATGTCTGGCGTACCTTGGAACACCATAGCTCGGTTAGAGCGCGGGGAACACACGGCCTCAACGCCCGTACTCAGGAAACTTGCCAAGGCTTTAGGCGTGACAGTAGACGACTTACTTAACTAGCCGAATCGTCAGATTGTCCGGCCTTTTTATCTACCTTTTGTTGCAATTCCAAAAGCTTTTCAGGGTTATCATGGGCCATGCGGTGAAAGTCTGAATCCATATCTTCAAGCATGGCTATAGCCTCCTCGCGCGTGGCGTGCTCCGGGTCAAAATGCTTCTTGTATAGCATTGCTGACTGGATATCTTGTTCGCTGGAGTTAAAAGGCTCACTAGTCATGTATGTATATATTATCGTATAAACTGATCGACTTTTACAAATTTTGCCATTTGCCAGGCTAGTTGTACCGACTCAATCCGGCGCATAACCTCACTACTATTATTTTGGGACAGTATATTCAACGAACCCTCGTACAGTATTTTCCTGTCTAAAATAGCCAGTTTACGGTGATGCCTGACCGTAAAGAGCACATGGATGCCCATATGCTGTAGCCTAGCTATGGCGCATCTCCCCTCAGAACGTAAATACTCGTCATCATGGTCTTCTGGATTACGGGTATTGATGACAACCCGGACGCGACGGGCATGCAGTTTTTCGAGCGTTGGCAATAGTGCCGTTAATCGTCTGCCAGTAATGAACGGGCTTTCAATAATGACCTCGCTGCCACATTTCTGCAAATCTTTCTCAAACTTAGCGTAAAAAGTATTCTCATCGTACAACAAGGACGTTAACAAATCAGTTGGTGCAGTCGGGCAGCTCAGAAGCTTAAACATTTGGGTTCCGCCTTTCGTCCGTGTAGGCTACCACATTATCCACTAGGACAAATCCAAACCTATCTAGCTTGGACTGAAAGAGGTACAGGCTAGGGATAAAGTGGTTCCACCTACAATCCAGTACGCGCACCATCTAAATTTGTATCTGTTAATTTTTTAGTACCAAAAGAGCTAGTTCTCACCTAACTTCTCATTTTGCTTTTGCTTGCATTGAACTCCTATGTCTTTATAATGTCTTTCAACTTACAGGAGAAATCATGGCTCACATTGAAAGCGCTGAACAAGCAATAGAACGAATAGAAAATGCCGCTATTGTGCGTGACCGAACGATTTTTAAAGCAAATGGTGACGGACAACGAATATCACGAGCTGAGTTTCATTATCTAAGTAGAATTCGTAATGCTCGTAAGCAAGTTAGGTACAACGCGGGAATTAACGATCTTGAACAAGGAGTACTGGGTACGACAGGCTCTCCTAAGGAGTTGGAGAAATTTAAAGCACTCGCGCGACAACTCGGAGAGCAAGCTGGTGAACCAATTGTCGAGGTACAAGAAGTACGAGCTGGCGGTGAAGGAGTAAGTAGAGCTTTGGTAGGAGAAATTGATGGGTCACTACATACATGGGCTAATTTTCTACACATAAGTCCGAGAAGCATTCCATATCCTAGACAAGTAGCCACATTACAGCTAGCAGCTAGCCGTTTAACTCTATTCAGCTTAGAAGAAGGCGAGTGGCACATTAACTCGTCAAAAGAAACACGTGTCAGAACAGCCGAAATATCACTAGACGAAGTCCCGAATTCTAAAATTGATCCTGAAAGAGACTATAGAGTTTATGATCATAGAGAAGAGGGGTTAGTTCTTATAGGCGAAGAAGCTATTCGAGGTAGCGGTCTCTTTGAGCCTGACCTAAAGTTTATTTTAGAACTAGCAGGAACACCCGTTTAGATACTACGTATCATGTTTAGCTGAGTGTAACTCCCAGCTCTTACTTACTAAGCAGGTACTCTTGATAAGGAACTTCTAGTATTTTCCTCCACCTACCTATCTCATCTCTAATAAGGTGTAAACTTTTACCCACTTGCTGCACCAACCATAAGCATTATGACCTCAATAGAAGGAGGTCTTTTTTATTGCAAAAAAGTAGACCGTAGTTATACTTAAATCAACATGGACAATCAGCCAACTGCCGCAATACCGAATCCTCAACCACCAGCACCCGTCTCAACTCCTCCTAAAATCAAGCATGCTCATAAGTTTATATTCGGCTACCTTGCTCTCATAGTTCTAGTCGCTGCAGTAGCTGGTGTATATACCTGGCAACACAAAAAGGTAAATACATTGAACGCAGAGATAAAGACACTTAAGAGCGAACAAACCGTAATAGCTGGACAGAGCAAAACTTCTCAACCTTCCTTGTCAACAAACCCCAGGTCGTTTTATGACTGCCTTGATGCCGGTGGAACAACAAGTAAGGTATTACCTCTGACTTGCATGGTTTTCGGAAATATATATACGTTTCCAAGTCAGTTTAATATTTTTCAGGTTGATAATTTAAGACAAGTCCCAGCCGGAGCAATTCCTTTAATTACATCGATTGGACAAACTAATTTCAAGCAATGTTCTGGCAATCTCTTACAACTTGTTCCATCAGCATATATAACGCTTGCTCAGTCTAATTTTGTCGATGTTGGAGTTGGGTGTGATTCTGGTCATCATGAATATCTAGGGCTGAATGGTAGCAAGTGGACAGATTTAGGTGGTGGTCAAGCGGGAATAACCTGTGCCATGGTCACGCAATACAAAATAAACCTAAGTTCTCTTGTAACTAATGAAGGTTCCGCTGGTTATAGCAGCTGCAGTAACCCAGATGGCAGTAGCGGAACCATACCCACAAACTAAACCTAAAACGTATCAATTGTTTTAAGTCGTGTAACTCCCATCTCTCACTGACTAAGTAAATACTCTCGATATGGCACTTCCAATATCTTCCTCCATCTACTCATTTCTTCTCTAATAAGGTGTAAACTTTTAGACACCTGCTGCACCAAGCATAAGCATTTTAAACTCAGTTAAATGAGGTCATCTATTTTGCTTTCGTTTACTCTTTCACATTTAACGTGTCTATAGATTAAAATTAGGTTATGCATAGCAGTGCTTTCCTATTCAGGGTCTTCCTGTCGTTTATAGTCGGTGGCCTTTATATTGGCCTCATGACACGGGTATCTGAAAAATTTGGCTCTAAAATAGGCGGATTGCTTATTGCTCTACCGTCCATTGTATTAGTGGGTTTAGTATTTATTGCTATTACTCAAGGTCAAGGTACACTAGTGGCCGCCACCACAATTATGCCCGCTAATATAGCTGCTAGCACCATCTTCTTGGTGGTGTTTGTTTTAGCTTATCGCTACGGTTTATTCTTAGCTTATATAGCTGCTTTGTTGGTATGGTTTGCAATCACAATTACATTAATATCGCTTGGCTTACATTCCATGCAGTGGCCAATTGTTGTTGCACTTGTGCTTTTTGTCATAAGCCTAACATTTTTTCATCAACAACCTCATACCACTTTGCCGCCTACACAATTCAGCAAACAGGAACTACTTTTTCGGACAGCTTTTGCAGGTACTTTTGTAGCTCTGGCTGTGCTACTTACTAAGCTACTTGGAGCACACTGGGGCGGCTTATTTGCTAGCTTTCCAGCAGCTTTTTCATCTATTGTTATACTTTTAGCACCAAAACACGGCATAAAATTCACTGCATCTTTGTCTAGAGCAATGGTCAACGGTGCTTTAGCTAATGCAGTATTTGTAATAGCTATATATGCTCTGGTGCCCGGCATGGGAGTGCTTATAGGAATGCTAGTAGCTTATTTAATTTGTCTGGCATTTGCATTGTTTTCGTATCAATATATTATGCCTCGAGTGTAGAACTACGTGGATATATAGGTATAATTATCAACCCTCACTTACTCAGTAAATACTCTTGATACGGCTCTGCCAATATCTTTCTCCATCTCACTACCTCATCCCTAATAAGGTGTAAAGTTTTTCCCAACTGCGCCACACATTCCGAACATAGTAACCAGAATTGACCTGCTATAATATGTTTTATGGACGATACTTCTTTAGATGACTTGAAAAGATTTATAGCACTTACCGTTTCAGAACAGATATCTGATGTGCGTGCTGATATTAAGACGCTTGACGAAAAATTAAGCACTAAGATTGATGACCTTTCTCATGCAGTAGCTGAATCTATAGAGAGCACCAATGAATCTATAGATGAGCAGCTGCAAAACCACAAACAACGTATCACCAAACTTGAGCAAAAAGCTGCTTAGACACCTCAATTTCTTGAGCCATACAAACAATTACATCACATAGTATTTGATTCGGAACATGTCAGGTAACGTGCACCAAGCATAAGCATTATGATCTCTACAAATAGAGGTCTTTTTTATTGATTTTGATAAGATGGCACCATGTCATTATTTTTTATCACCGGTATCTCTGGCTCGGGAAAATCTGAAGTAACACGTGAGCTGAAAGCCAGAAGTTATGAAGCCTATGATACGGATGACGATGGTCTTGCCAAGTGGCAGAACAATGAAACTGGCTATATTCATCCCAAGTCTTCAGTCAAGCAAGAATCCCGTACCGATGATTTCTTACATTCTCATTCCTGGAATGTGTCCCGTCAAGATGTAATTAAACTTGCAGAACGAGCTAAAGATAAGCCTATTTTTCTGTGTGGCGTGGCAGATAATGCGCATGAACTACTAGATTTATTTAGTAAAGTATTTGCTTTGGCTATAGATGGCGATACCCTTAAACATCGTCTTGAAACCCGGACTGGCAATAACTGGGGAAAGCAACCGCATGAACTTCAATGGTCATTAAAGCAACAAGAAAGTAAAAACAAAGCCTATAGGAATGCTGGATTTACTATTATTGATGCCGCACAGCCAGTTCGTAAGGTAGTGGACGGCATATTGAAGAATGCTACCATATAGACATGGTAAAAAATCACGTACACATTATAAAAATGGGCGGAACGATTGAGTTCATTGACCCAGCATATGATGCATTTAACAAGAAACTGCTGAAACTTGATGCGACCATTGACAGCTACCTGCAAAACTTAATACAGCCGCACTTTAACTTTAGCACTGAAATAGTGGTTGAAAAGGATAGTAGAGATATCACCGATGAGGATAGAAAAAAACTATCAGACGCTATAGTGTCGACACCGCACGAAAACATTATCATCACACATGGCACTTTTACTATGCAACAAACGGCTCAATTCCTAGAACAACAAGCTATCGCTAACAAGAAGATTATTCTAACAGGTTCAATGGCGCCAATTATAGGATTCGCTGCGTCTGACGCAGGGTTTAATTTGGGTTTTGCGATCGCTTCTTTGTCAAGCATTAAGCCTGGCGTCTATCTGAGCATGAATGGTGGTATATTCGAGTCTAGCGAAGTAGAGAAAAACATAGAATTACTTAGATTTGAGTAGTTTAACTTCCGACTCTTAGCTACTAAGCAAATACTCTTGATAGGGCCCTTCAAGAATTTTCCTCCAACGGCCGATTTCGTCGGTGATTTAGTGTAAATTTCTTTGTTCTTGCTATTTATTATAAAAAACTGAATAATATGGCGATAAATAGACTGAGGATATTTGAATGCCGCTAGAGATTTGCTTTGTGCCAAAAGATCTACCCGAAGAGGAAGAGCATAATATAGTCTTGCCAGGCGAAGTGGCCATCTTCTCAGATTATTCCACTGGAGAGCAAGAAGAAGTAGGAATATTTTGCGAGACTGACGATAGTTGTGGCAAGGTAATAATCTTAGATGTAGAGGTCGGTACTGACGATGGCGAGGGAGTGGCAGACTATACTCATAGCGGACCAGCTACGCTAATAAGTCCTGGAGAAGTAGTTGAGCGAGAAGTAAGAGTAGAGGGTGGTGTAAGGGGTACTCTCGTTATGAGACACTTAGCCTATAGCGCGATTAATCACGCCAAATATGTAAGCCCCAACTAAGATGCAACAAAGATTAGGTTGTATTTCCTAGCTATTGTTCGCTAGGATTGAGCAGCTTATGCTGCTCAGGGTACTTATGCTCATGCTCTTCGTGTAATTTCTTATGAGAATCAATAGTTGCGTGTTTATGGCAAGTTTTGTAAGGAGTACCTTCAACTGGATGATGACCTATTCTCCAACATGAAGCACATTTGTGGTGGCGGTATAAGCCTATTAAGGAGCCAATAATTACGGCTTCGCCGAGGTCGCTACCAAAACCAGACCAAAAGTTATACCATTTACTACCCGATGGGGGGATAAAAGTACCGGTAACATTTAGTAGCCAGTGCCATACGAGTGAGATAACATGCATCAGATTCTCCTTATAATATATTTCGATATTACTTTATTAATCACTTTCCTTCCAGCCAAATATGTCTTTTATTGATTTGCTATAGTTAAGCCATGCGTAGTCCCCTGCGTCTTCAAAAGAGTCTTGTAAGTGTTGCTATCGCACTTAATATCTATAGTTTTGCGTCCGGTCTTATCGGCGTATTTATACCATTAATTATTCTTAAAAGTGGGGGACATTTATGGGAAGTACCAGCTTTCTATCTAACATATGCTGTCGTTAAATTAATACTTAATTATCCTGCCGTTTTACTGATTCAAAAAAAGGGTGCACATTTTGGGCTAGGAGTTGCATTTATTGCCGGCGGTTTGCAAACATTAAGTATTCTAGGTTATTCAACTACGAAACACTTAACATTTTTAGTTATAGGTGCCATAGCAATGTCTTTGACTTATGCATTCCTATGGAACTCCCAGCACTTATTTATTTCAGAAGCCATGCAAGACGATACTAAAAGCTCAAGTATTGCTACGATTGCAATCATCGGGCAACTTGCAAGTGTTGCTGCTCCGTTAATAGGTGGTTTGGTAGGTGAATATCTTGGCTCAGGTTATTTATTAGTTCTATCAATGTTACTTTGCATTGCAGCCCTTATTCCATTAAAGGAAATGGGCTCATACTTACAATCTCCTAATAAGCAGAAGATATCATACAACCTTCATGGTGCTCCAGGGCGAGATATTCTTGCAAATTATTTCTTTAATATTGAAACGGTAGTCGGGGTTATGGTGTGGCCAATATACCTAGCTATATTTATTGCAACATATAAATCAATCGGTGTTATAACAGCAATTGCTGCCACCACTACAGTTCTGGCGACATGGCTAGCAGGACACAAGGGTGATAAGGGTCAAGATAGAACCGTCCTGAAAGAAGGTGTAGCTGTCTCAAGTCTTATTGACGTAATTAGAATATTTGTAACATCACAGTTTTGGATTGCAGTGGTTAGCTCAGGCTATAGAGCATCACTAGCTTACTTTCAGAATGCCTGGACAAGCATGTATTACCACCATGCAAAAAAGAGGGGACTGCAATACATTATGAGTATGGAGATTGCTTGTGACTTGGCATATGTTAGCCTCTGGAGCGTATTACTGATAGTTTTGCTTACTACTTCCACGCATGCATTTTTCGTAAGTGCTTTCCTTATTGCTGCAGCTTCCGCCTGGGGATGTCTTCTCATAACTAAACAAACAAAATGACAGCATATTTATAAGTTTAAACTTTACTGTCTTAAATAATTCATATAATGTGATAGTATGTTAGTCATGAATAGTCACTTAATTCCGGCAATTATTATTCCGCGATCCTTACGGAGGACTATTTAGTTATTTGCAGTTAATTTATAAAGAAGACTTAAATCCTCCGCTAAACCGGAGGATTTTTAATTTACGGAAAAAACTATGCACACACTAGAACAACAAACCGATGTCGACCAGCAAATGCTAAACGAAATATATTTAGCTAGTAGATTAATGCAAGAACCCGAAAGCCCGGTACTAGAAACGAATATTACATTTGACGAAATACTTTCTAGCCAGTTAGATGCGAATGTCTGGCTAGCACAGGAGCTTCACCAACCTATCGGAGCACATAAGATTCGCGGAGCATATAATTTCTTTCAAAATATGACCTCTGAAGAAATGGGTCGGGGTGTAGTTACTGCAAGTGCCGGAAATCACTCCCAAGGCATCGCAATGATCAGTCATAGGATGGGTATAAGAAGCAGCGTCTTTATGCCTAAATGTACACCGTCAAACAAAGTTGAAAGAGCGGCAGAGCTAGGGGGACAATTTACTCGTATTTATCTAGTAGGAAATAATTTTGATGAATCTCAAGAACATGCTCAGCAATATGCTCAGGAAACAGGTGGCGTATTTGCTTCTCCTTTTAATGATAGACGAGTTATAGCAGGACAGGGTACATGGGGACTAGAAATAGCTGAGGCTTTAAGTGATATTGATTTAGTTTTTTGTCCTGTGGGAGGAATGGGTACTCTGGCTGGTATAGCTACTGCAATTATGGCAAGACAACCAGGTGCTGAAATTGTCGCAGTAGAACCTAAATCGGCTGCCTCACTCAGTCTGGCTTACGAACTAGGTAAACCATACCCCTTGCCAGAAATAGACACTTTTGTGGATGGAGCAGCGGTAAAAAAAGTAGGCGAAATACCTTTTAAGATTGCCAGTCATCTAGTAAGTGAAGTAGTAACTGTTTCAAACCTAGAAGTACGCAGGGCAACGACAAGTTTAAGGGAGCGAAAAACACCCATATTAGCTGAACTAGCCGGTTCTATGTCGGTTGGCGGCTTACTTAATAAATTCGCTGAAGAAATAAAAGGAAAAACAGCTGTCTGTATGATATCGGGCGGCAATCTTAGACGTGATAGATACGAGCGCGAAGTAAAACTTTAATTGCTTTTTAAAACTAATAGATAGTAGTTTATGATTTACCGTTTTCCACGTTAAAACAAAAAATATTATGATAGTGCTTGCAAATTTAGTTGTTTAAGATTATTCTTAAAAAAATTTAATATATTTCGGTTCACTATAAAGAGCCCAGAGGGAGTTATTGCAAAAATGTCTAGAAATAAAAGAAGAGGTCCTCAACCATTACAAGGTAGAGCTAGGCCAATTGGTCCGGTTTACGGTTTAGCCAGATCACTACAGGCGGTAACAGAACCAGTTAAGCATGAGGTTCGCACAGCTTGGAATGAGAAGAATGCTTTAGAGGTAGTGTTCGACCGAACATCTTTAGATAGAACTAGATTCTCAGTAGACTTATTATCTCTAGCTGCTGGTCAGATTAGCCTTGATAGAGTTTACCCAGAATTTAAACTAACCCCTGCCCAAAGACAGCCTGTAGATTATAGGCCGGACGGAACATTTGATTTTCATTCACAAAGACAGATAACCGATCCTGAGCAATGGGCTGAACTGCAAAGCGAAGGGACGCTATTAATTGTGAGCGGGTGTTTAGTCAAAATGGCTGGTGCTACAGGAACACATCCTAATTTTTCCTTTGAACCAAGAATCTGGGACGTCGCAGAGCCACAGCATCATATGCGGGGACGTCTTCCTCTACCGCTTGAAGCTATGCCTGACTTACCTGTTGCATAATTTTTAAGAAAAGATCTAGTTTTAATTAATACTTGATTCCAAATAAATGTTGGAGTAGGATTAATTTGACAATTACTTGGGAGAATAAAAAAAATGAGTGCTCAAGAAACTCGCTTAGAAGGTGTCAAATTCAACCTGTACCTCCTCGATTAACATTAGTAGATAGTGGTGGCCAAGAACAATCGGCAGTCACCGAATTAGGTTTTCCAGACATAGAGCCAATACAAAGACCAGAAGAAATAGGTCGATGGGTTAATATGGACGTTTTAAGAAGGACAACTGCATTAAAAAGAATAGCAGGTCATCCATATCCATATCGGATTTAAATTTGCCATACATATTGAATAAAAACATGCATGCATCTCATTAGTAAGCTAAAAGTAGTTTAATATTGACAACACAGCTTTATTAAGAGATCATTAAATTAATCAATAAAAACAATAAACAGAAATTTAAAACAATGAAATTCCAGAAACTAAATTCCAAGGGATTTACTCATGATGTCATATTAATGCTATTTGTCGGAATCTTCGCGATAGCCGGTGTAGCGTATTTAGTTGGCAGCCATGCTGCAACACTTAATAGCGCACAATTTTCGGGCGTAATAACCCAAGACGAATGCGCAACTACTACGGCTCCGATTGGAGACGTAGGTTGCCATATTACCGTCGGCACTAAAGTAGTATCAGTAGCGCATGGTAACATTGCCCAAAATGCTCCATGGGGCCAGGTAATTGGCTTTGGTAGTATAAAAACAAACTATACAGGCAGAACTGTTCAAGTATATGCCGCAGAAAATAACCCCACTAGTTATACGCTTAAGGGCTCTTCGAGTTACTACGTTAAACTTGTTACGTATCCATCTGTAAAATTCACCGGCGTAATAACCCAAGACGAATGCGCAACTACTACGGCTCCGATTGGAGACGTAGGATGTCATGTTATGGTAAGCAACAGTACTGTGTATCTCATGCACGGCAATATATATCAGCCTCAACCGTGGGGACAGGTTATAGGATTTGGTTCCATTAGAACTAATTATGTAGGCAGGTACCTTCAAGTATATGCCGCGAAACTTAACGCTAGCACCTATACCCTTATGGGTTCTTCAAGTTACTATGCTCAGCTTCTCAAAACTCCAAGCGGAGGAATTGTTCCTGGCAGTAATTGTGTGCCTACTTCTACGACTGCCTGCCCGCTCTGATATTGTCTTAATATAGTTATAGCTAAGTCTTAGAGTAGTCTTTTAGATAATCGTTTAGCAGAGACATAAGTCTATTTAAATTATCCCAGGAGCCTTTTAGCTGCACGTCATCTAAGGATTTAAGAGGAATAATTTTAGAAGTTGCACTTGTTAAAAACAGTGCATCATACTCCCCGATTGATTTAAGTGGAATATTACTTTCAGAATATTCATAACCATTACTTTTTGCCACTTTAATTACCTTACTGCGCATGACGCCTGGCAGTATTTTGCTTTCTATGGGAGAAACTAGATCGTTGCCACGAAGTGCAAGAATATTAGTTCGTGATCCCTCCATTATATTTTCTTGATTATCTATAAAAAGCGCATCAAATGCCCCCATAGCCTTTGCTTCCCTGTAAGCTAGATAACTTGGGAGCATATTTAACGTTTTAGCTTGTGGAAATATACGTTCGTATTTTTTTGTAATTGCGTGTGCACCAGAATGAATAATTTTGCGATCCGGAAAAAGCGGATTTAGGCATGTAATGTACATACTTGCACTATTCTTAGTATCACCACCAATCAGTAGTATTTTTATATTAGTAGTTTGAGTCTCATTCTTCTCGATTAATTTATGTACACTTTGCTTTATAAACTCGTGGTCAAAATTATGGTCTAAGCCAATTACTGAAGCTGAATTAATAAGCCTGGAACAATGATCGTCTAAGAAATATATAGTCCCCTTGGACACCCGTATTGTTTCATATACGCCGAAACCATATGAATACTCTAAATTAAATATAGATATATTGGCGTTTTCAATTGGACGTAGTTGACCATTTAAAGAAAAATATTCGTATTGCATATATAAATTTCAGTTATCTCCTCATTAAATTAAGTGTAACAGGTATAATAATTATGAGGTTGCTTCGTAGCAATGGCTGTATAGGATATAATGACTCTTCGTAATGGCGCGTTGGCCGAGTAGTTAGGCACATCTCTGCAAAAGATGCTACGCCGGTGCAACTCCGGTACGCGCCTCCAGGGCGAGTGGCGGAATTGGTATACGCGACGGACTTAAAATCCGTTGGCTGAATAAGCCTTGAGGGTTCAAGTCCCTCCTCGCCCACCATAACCATTACCTACGCTTGCTATACTTATAAGCGTGAACATTGTAGTAGATAACTTACTCACTAATTTAGAGATCAGCGGTAAAGGCAAATTAGTGCTACTTTTGCACGGTTGGGGAGATAGTTCTTCTGGTCTAGCTGTATTAAATAAAGAGCTGTCGAAAAAGTATAAGGTAGTAGCCCTTGATTTACCTGGTTTTGGGAAAAGCGAAGGCCCAAAGACGGCCTGGGATTTAGATAATTATTCAGAATTCTTAAGATTACTACTTAAAAAACTTGAGCTTAATGACCTTTACGCGGTTATTGGCCACAGTAACGGAGGAGCCGTAGCCCTAAGAGCTATTTCGCTGCGCAAACTGGAACCTAAAAAACTAATACTGATTGCTGCTTCAGGAATAAGATCGGGTCAAAAATTAAAACGGCTGACTCTCACTATTATCGCTAAAACGGGCAATATAGCCACTCTATGGATGCCTGAAAAGTACCGTAGGATACTCCGTCAAAGTCTGTATGGTGTAGCGGGTTCGGATATGCTGGTGGCGCCTGAGTTAGTTGAAACATTTAAAAAATCTGTGCGGCAAGATGTCCAAAAAGATGCGGCAAATATAAATATTCCAACTCTACTGATATATGCTAAAGAAGATAAAGCCGTTCCACTTCATATTGGGAAGCAATATAGCCAGCTAATAAAAGATTCGAAGCTCGAAAAAATAGACAATTCGGGCCATTTTATCCATATTGATCAGCCGGAAATAACATTAAAACTTATAGAGGACTTTTTGTCATGATGCAAAGCCTAATCAGCCTATATAAACTTAGCTATCCTCGTAGTTTGGTATACATGCTTCAAAGCAGCGAATACGTGGTTAAGCCTTATCTAATTTGGGTATGGAGGACAAATGATTTCTCCAAGGTAATGAATCGTCGCACGCTAGTTTATACACGGGCTGCTCGCTTACTTTTACTGGCATTAAGATTAGGTATTTTGCTTCAGATCTTAATCGGTGTGCTATTCATTTATCTTGGCGCTAAAAACTCTTTAGCAGGGGGAGTTGTGTTTGGTATCGCGCTAATAATTAGCTACCCGTTTGTTTGGGCCTATCTCTTAATACTACCCCTAATTTTAGGCCGTTATTTTATTAACGGTCCAAAATCGTTAAGAGAAATAGAAGAGTCAAAACAGATATTTGCTAACCATCCTGGTATCAAAATAGCGGTAGCCGGTAGTTACGGCAAAACAACGATGAAAGAACTACTTACAAGTGTACTGTCCGAAAAATTAGTTGTCGCGTCTACGCCTGCAAATAAGAATGTCAGTCTTAGTCATGCTAAATTCGCAACTAAATTAAAAGGCAATGAGGATGTGCTAGTAATTGAATACGGCGAAGGCGAACCCGGTGACGTGGCCAGATTTGCCAGTATTACCGCTCCAACGCACGGCGTAATAACCGGGCTTGCTCCAGCACATTTGGATAAGTACCATTCTATGCAAGAAGCTGGCGAAGATATTTTCTCACTTGCTGATTACCTAAAAAACAAGAATGTATTTGTAAATACTGATAGTCAGTCAGTTAATCCGTTCATAAAGGAAGATTTTGAATTGTTTAATCATAAAGAAGCTTTAGGGTGGAAAATCAGCGGCATTAAAGTAGATATTAACGGCACAAGTTTTGAAATGAAGAAGGACAGTCAAATTCTGAAGCTTCGTAGTGCAGTTGTCGGCAGACATCAGGTGGGCTATTTGGCTTTTGCCTCTGCTTTTGCTCTTCGTCTCGGTTTAAGTAAAGAACAAGTCGTAGCAGCAATAAGTAAGACTAAACCGTTCGAGCACAGGCTTCAGCCGTATAAGTTAGCAGACGCCTGGGTTATAGACGATACGTATAACGGCAACCTGGAAGGCATTCGTGCTGGCACTCAACTCTTAAAAGACTTAAGTGCAAAGCGTAAAATATATATCACTCCAGGATTAGTAGATCAAGGTGTAGAAAACGAAAATGTTCATATTGAGATCGGTAAACTAATAGCCGATGCTTCACCAGACAGCGTAGTACTTATGAAAAATTCGGTCACGAAGTATATTCGTGAGGGTCTAAAGATTGGTAAGTATAGCGGTAAGCTCAGTATTGAAGCTGACCCACTGACGTTTTACACCAATTTGAATCATTTCGTCGCTAGTGGCGATCTGGTAGTTATGCAGAATGACTGGCCGGATAATTATATTTAATTGTACGTTGTAATTGTATAGCTAAATTGAAATAATATAGCTTATGGAAACAATCATAGTAATATTTGGCGGACGTAGTGCGGAGCACGATGTATCTATTGTAACTGCAATTTCAAGCATAATTAAACCCCTAGAACTCACAAAAAAATATAGGGTAGAGGCTGTATATGTTGCAAAAAGTGGAGCTTGGTATTGGGACGAGAAACTGAAGGACATTAATTTATTTTCATCTGGAAATATTGCCGACTTTCTACATAAAGCGTCGCCAGCTTCTATTCAATTTGATGGTGGTATGAAGCTAGTTAAAGCCAGCGGGATTGCCGGGCGTAAACAGATAAGGAAAATCGATATAGCTTTTCCAGCAATGCATGGAACCTACGGGGAAGATGGTAGTCTTATGGGTCTTCTGGATATGGCAGGAATACCATATATTGGCTGTAGTGTAAGTGCTGCAAGCATTGCTATGGATAAAGTTATATGTAAACAGCTAGCTAGCTCTAACGATATTCCAGTTACACCATTCGTACATTTTTCTAAAAGCGATATAGAGAGAGACCCACTTAAAGTAATTGGCAAGATTACCGGGGCATTAAAATTTCCACTGTTTGTAAAGCCAGCGCACTTAGGATCCAGTATTGGTATTAGTAAAGTGGTTAACGAAAAAGAGCTCAAAAACGCTCTGGAAGTAGCCACTCATTATGATGATAAGGTTATTATCGAAGAAGAAGTACCTAATTTAATTGAACTTACTCTACCTATTATGGGTAACGATAGTCCAATTCCAGCATTACTTGAGCGCCCCTTAACATCTCCTGAGGATTTCTTTGATTTCGATACCAAGTATCTTCAAGGTGGCAAAAAAGGCAAAGGAAGTGGTGGTAAAAGTAGCTCCAAGGGCGCCCAGGGATACAGTCAGATTCCAGCCGAACTCCCCAGCGAGCTTTATTCTAGAGCCGAGAATCTAGGCCTAAAAGTGTATAAAACTATGGGCTGCAGTGGCATAAGTAGAGTCGATATGTTAGTTAATCAAAAGACCGGTCAAATATATTTTAATGAGATTAACCCACTTCCAGGTGGCCTTTACGCACATAACTGGAATAAATCCGGAGTCAGCAACATTGAGCTGGTAGAAAAACTAGTTCTATTTGCCAAAGAAAGACATAGTACTCGTCAAGCTCTAAATACTAGCTTTAGTACTAATTATTTGCAGCAATTTTAATTTACAAAAGTACGTTTTAACAGTGGTTAATGTGTTACAATAAATTATGACGAGCAATAACCGCATTGCTATACTCGATGCTGGCGGACAGTATGTGGATTTAGTGAGAAAAGCCGTGGAACGCCAGGGAGTGCCGGCTGATGTTTTACCACTTGATACTCCCATCGCAAATATTGAAGAAATATATAAAGCAATTATTATATCTGGCAGCCCGGCAAGCTCACACGCTGAAGCTGCTCCTCAGACCGATCGGCAGATTTGGCAAAGCGATCTACCTGTCTTGGGTATTTGCTACGGCATGCAGGCCATGACGGTTGCCCACGGCGGCACGGTTACCAAGAATGCCATAAGAGAAGATGGCCGTGTTATAACTGAAGTAGACACTTCCCATCCCCTGTTTAGCGGCATCAAACAAGGCTTAACTGCCCTTTTTACTCACGGAGACTTTGTAAGCAAATTGCCTAGTGGCTTTAAAACTATAGGTCAGCACACACTTAGTGACGGATCAATAGCCTACTCCGCGATAGCTAAGGGAAATAAGATTGGCGTTCAATTTCACCCAGAAGTTTTTGATGATACCCCGGAAGGTTACCAAATATTTAAAAACTTTCTAACTATTGCTGGTATTGAGCCTGATAAAACTTTCCAGAGTAAACTATTAAAAGAGCTTATAAGCACTAAAAAAGATCAAATTAAGAAGCAAGCTGGCGAGCGCGATGTCATTGCTTTTGTTAGCGGAGGTGTAGATTCAAGCGTCTGCGTGACGCTTGCAGCCCTTGTAATTCAACCAGAAAAATTACACGGATTTTTTATAGATCATGGATTTATTAGAGATGAAGACGAACAGGTAATTGAAACACTTCAGGCGGCCGGTATTAACGTTAAAAGAATCGACGCGGAAGACGAGTTTGCGAACGCCACAGTTCAAATAGATAGTACTACCAGTAGTCCGCTCAAAGAAGCAGTAGATCCGGAAATTAAGCGCAAGATAATAGGTAAAGTATTTATAGATATACAAAATAGGCTAGTAGAACAGCTAAATTTAAAAGAAGCATTACTACTCCAAGGAACCAATGCTGCCGACAGAATCGAGAGCGGTCACAGCAAAGGTGACGCGCATACGATGACAATAAAAACTCATCATAATCAGGTCAGTGAAGTGCAGGAAATGAAAGCTGCCGGACTGCTAATTGAACCGCTTGATGATCTATTTAAAGATGAGGTACGGGAGCTAGGAAGAGAACTGGGTCTGCCCCACGAACTAGTTATGAGACAGCCGTTTCCCGGCCCTGGCCTGGCGATCAGGATAATTGCTACAAATGAAGAAATAGAAAAAGTTGATGCGCTAGTAGAGGAAGCGAAGTTACAGGAGTTTATTAACACTTCATACAGCGAAGTAAGCGCCCACCTACTTCCCATTAGGAGTGTTGGGGTGGGCGGAGACGAAAGGTCGCATTTATCGGTGGTAGCTATCGAAGGCACTAAATTAAATGCCCAGCAATTAGCCACATTGGGTACCGCTTTGCCTTCCAATTTTAGAGACAGCGTAAATCGTGTTATCTACAGCCTAGGCGGTAATAAGTTAGAAAACCTATCTGAAACCAAGACACTCTTAACAAGTGAAGTAAGTTCACAGCTACGAGTTGCCGACCGCATAGTTTTTGAGGAAATGAGAGCATTTAATCTACTAGATAAAATTACGCAGTTTCCAGTAGTACTACTGCCCTTGGCATTTAATAGTCCCGGTAAACGCTCAGTGGTTCTACGGCCAGTAAAAACTACGACTTTCATGACAGTTCAAGCCATGTTACCTGAAAAAGACCTTCCTAAAGATTTTTTCAACAAAGTTACAAGTAGAATTCTAGAAGAAGACCCCAACATTTCAAATGTATTTCTAGATCTAACTAATAAGCCACCAGCTACCACTGAGTGGGAGTAGACAGAGTATCGCTTACCTGTTATTGTAGGATTCTATGTCCAGTGCGGAACCCCAACCCCAGTCGTTGGATGCATATTCAGTTATTCATGATTTTGACGTACAAGCATACCTTGAAAACCGAGACACCAATTCTTCGTTTATCATGGTTGAGTTTGGCCACGGACCAAGTCCTGTAGCATTTCAACAGCCTGTACCATTTAAAGGAGATAGATTATATGTTGGTGTAGAAGCGTGGCTACGAGATCCATTGGGCAGAATACGAGAATCTGTAAAAGTTGAACAAGCGGAACGTCAAGATCAAAACATTGTATTTATAGATCAGTGTTTACGAAGGGACGGCAGAAGAAACACAGATGCTCTTGCTTTATCAAATCCACCCCAACGCTACCTGGGTCCATATATTCCAACTACCGACTTTCCAGACGCGTCAGTCGATGAAGTTTTTCTAGGCAATGTAATTGGCGATCCTCATTTGGCAGAATCAAGGTTTAGAATTCAAAGAATACTAAATGAAGTTAGTCGAATTGTCAGTAATAATGGAATGATAGTAGTTCGCGAGACTCTGACTCCTTTAAGCGCGCATCGCAGGCTTTCAGCTGTGGCACTTCAGAAAGCGG
The DNA here is from genome assembly GCA_003153395.1 of Candidatus Saccharimonadota bacterium. GTDB lineage: Bacteria > Patescibacteriota > Saccharimonadia > Saccharimonadales > UBA4665 > PLYP01. The sequence continues at coordinate 87,162 of PLYP01000005.1, read as the reverse complement.
GGTTGCAGGAAATCGGACGTTATGTGCCTATGGATGAACTATGGAGTAATCTAGAGGAACGATACGGTGTTAAGTCGAAGAAGAAAGTTCTCTCAATGAGTTTTTATCAATTCTTAAATAAAGCCGCTCTTGCAACCTAGATTAGTCGTTTGTTAGACGAGAGCTAAGTGAAACTGATAGGATAATATAGCAATGCTTAGATATAATCCCAAAGAAATTGAACCCAAATGGCAGGCCAAATGGGCCGAAGACCACTTATATGAAGCGCTAGATTTCGATGAGCGTCCTAAATTTGTGATGCTTACCGAGTTCCCTTACCCATCTGGAGACGGACTTCATCTAGGTCATATTAGAGAGTATACCTACGGAGATATTTTAGCTCGACACAAGAGAATGCATGGATATAACGTCCTATATCCAATGGGTTATGATGCTTTCGGTCTGCCTACCGAAAACTACGCTATAAAAAATAAGATTACTCCCCAGGCCGCAACTGACCAGAATATTGCCAATTTCCAGAAACAATTCGAAAGCTTAGGCTATGGCATAGATTGGTCCAGGTCATTCCGGACAAGTGACCCCGAGTACTACAAGTGGACACAGTGGCTATTTTTACAGTTTTTTAAAGCGGGACTAGCTTACCAGGACGAAATCGCCATTAACTGGTGCCCCTTTTGTAAGACCGGTCTATCTAATGAAGAAGTTGTTAATGGTCGACATGAACGCTGCGACACTTTAGTAGAGAAACGAGTTCTTAATCAGTGGCTAATGAAAATAACTGACTATGCTGATCGCTTACTTGAAGGCTTGAAAAACGTAGATTACCCTAGTCGCATCGCCGATCAACAGATTAACTGGATCGGACGAAAAGATGGAATAGATATAGATTACAAGGTTACTAATAGTCCGTCTTCAGAAGTTATTACTACTTTTACTACTCGTCCGGATACTAACTTTGGAGCGACTTTTGTTGTGCTGGCCCCAGAGCATCCTTTTGTTAAAAAGATTATGAAACGCGAGGTAGTACCAGAAAGTGGACACTCCCACTCCGAAACTGTTGCTAATTACGTTAAGAAATCTTTGAGCAAGAGCGATGTTGAAAGACAAGAAGAAGGCCGCAAGAAGACGGGAGCATTTACTGGCTTTTACGCGATGAATGAACTTACGGGAAAAGAAATGCCAATATGGGTATCGGACTTTGTCTTAGCTAGCTTTGGTACAGGTGCAGTGGTAGGCGTTCCAGGGCATGATTTGCGTGACTTTGAATTTGCTAAAGAATTTGACTTACCTATTATCCGTGTCGTGGTAGGACCTGACGGGGACTCATCAGACATAACTCGCCCCGAACAAGTCCAGGAGAATCAAGGAAAAATGATCAACTCAGATTTTCTGGATGGCCTCGATATACACGAAGCTACTGAAAAGATAATGGTCTACATGGAAGAACATCAAATGGGCAAGCGAAAAGTTAGTTATCGACTCAGAGATTGGATATTTAGTCGTCAACATTACTGGGGCGAGCCTATACCAATTATTCACTGCCCAGAACATGGCGCTGTACCTGTACCTGATGATCAACTACCGGTCTTGCTGCCTGATGTTAAGAACTACGAGCCGACGGATACTGGTGAAAGTCCTCTAGCGCAGATTAGCGACTGGGTAAATGTTAAGTGTCCTGTATGCGGAGAACCCGCAAAAAGAGAAACCGACACCATGCCTAACTGGGCAGGTAGTAGTTGGTACTATCTGCGGTACTATGATGCTAAGAATAACAGTGAATTCGCTGCTAAAGATAAGCTAGACTATTGGGGCGCAGTAGACATGTACCTCGGTGGCATGGAACATACAACCCTACATTTGCTGTATTCCAGGTTTTGGCACCAATTTTTGTATGATCAAAAACTTGTTCCAACCCCTGAGCCTTATCAGGCTCGGAGAGGACAGGGCATAATTCTGGCCGCTGATGACACCAAGATGAGTAAGAGTAAAGGTAATATAGTTAATCCCAGTGAGATTATTGACAGTGGTTATGGTGCCGATGCGTTGAGACTTAGTATCTCTTTTCTAGCGCCCTATGATCAGACTACGCCATGGAGTCCGGAGGGTGTTGCTGGAACTCATAGGTTCTTATCCAGATTATGGACACTGGTTCAGGAATATAGTGAAGGCCCAAAAGGCAACGAAGAATCTAGCGAATTAAAAAGAGCAGTCAATAAAGTTATTAAAAAAGTAAGCAATGATCTGGATGCAATGCTGTTTAATACAGCTATTGCCGGACTGATGGAGTTTACAAACGAACTGTATAAGATTAAAGCTAAAGAAGGTTTTGTCTCAAAGGATTGGCAATGGGCATTTGAATCAGTCTTAAAGATACTATCTCCATTCGCACCACATATAAGCGAAGAGCTTTGGCATCAGCTGGGTAATAAAGACACTATTCACCTGTCAAGCTGGCCGACGTATGATGAACAGTATTTAATTGAAGACAAAGTGAAGCTTATTGTCCAGGTAAATGGGAAGCTTAGAGCAGAAATCGAAGTAGAACCCGATATTAAAGAGGAAGCTGCGGTGAAGCTCGCCAAACAAAACCCTCGCCTGCAGCCGTATTTAGGTGGTCAAGATATTAAGAGAACTGTTTATGTGCCGGGTAAAATAATAAATTTCGTGGTTAGCTAAATTAATAGAACCTTGAGAAAGTGGTTTTTTTAAGATAAAATAGAAGCTAAGCTTTGTTATGTAAGGAAAAGGAAATACCAAATGGGTAAACCAAAAAAGCGAACCAGTCCGCGTAAGACTGGTACACGGCGCAGTCATTTGGTTCTAAAATTGGCTCGTAAAGTCAATGGAAAATCACCAGTAAAAGTACGAACTACTAAACGAGAGTCTAGTAAAGTCGCTTAACTTCATAGGTTCCTTGTAAGTAAGGTTAACAAAAGTAGATTTAACAATATGGCATCCAATCGTCACCTAGGCCGAATAATCGCTCTACAAACGCTTTATGAGCAAGAGCTTCGTCAAGAGGCATCCGATGATAGTTTTGATTTAAATGAAGTCCTCAAGCGGAATATAGCACGTTATCAGCAGATGCTAGAAGATAAGGACTTCGTTGCTCAACTTGTTAAGGGTGTGTCTAAACAGGCCGAAAGCCTTGACGCCAAGCTCCAGCCAGTAGCTCCGGAATGGCCTATTAATCAAATAGCCAGAATGGATCGTCTGGTACTAAGAATAGGGCTATATGAATTGGAGAATGAAGCTGATGTACCACCTAAAGTAGTCATTAATGAAGCAGTTGAGCTTGCGAAAGCATTCGGTGGAGATAATTCATCTAAATTCGTTAATGGAGTGCTTGGTACACTGCTTCGTGAAAGTGAAGTTAAACCAAAAGCCGCAGCTAAAGTAAAAGCGAAAGCTAGTTCGAAAAAACCTGCTAAAAAGGCGATTACTAAAAAAAGTAAGGCAAAACCAACGGGAGATAAATAACACCTAAAATTATGAAGAGACCTAAACCAATCGAAGGCATCAAGAGTAAACTACCCTTTAAGCGCCGCCCTATTATAGATGAAGTAGTACGTGAGACTACATCAGGCGGTGTTGTATTTCGAATAGACGCTAAGACCAAGGGTGTTCAGATACTACTCATGCAGGATGCTAAGAACCGATGGACAATTCCCAAAGGTCATGTTGAGCCAGGAGAGGATCCTCGAGATACGGCAGCCAGAGAAATAAGAGAAGAAACTGGTCTAGAAGAGATGAAAGTGCACAGCTGGCTTGGGAAGGTAAACTTTAGATATCGCCGCGGTCATACTCTTGTACTTATGACGATGCATACCTACTTAGTGGAAGGTAAAGGTGACACCGATAAACTGCAGCCAGAAGACTGGCTCAATGATATTAAATGGTTGCCATCGTCCGAAGCCGTAGATAAGATTGCGTATGACGATATTGGCAAACTAATTCTACTTGGAATGAAGAAGATTAGAAAAGGGGAGCTCTAGTTTAATGAACAGTGAAGCCTATGCAGTCTTTGCCAAGGATAAACTGCACGTTACATTTAAGAATTTGGATCTACTAATAACTGCTTTTACTCACAGATCTTACTTAAATGAACACAAGCGAAACGTCAAAGAACATAATGAACGGCTTGAGTTCCTAGGTGATGCCGTTTTAGAGCTTGTAGTAACTGAATATTTATATAAGAACTATCCCGACCCTGAAGGCATACTAACTAACTGGAGAAGCAGTCTAGTTAGAACTGAAAGTATAAGCGCTGCCGCCGCAAAATATGGTTTTGAGGAATACCTGCGGCTAAGTAGGGGTGAAAAACGGGGAACAGACCGAGCCAGAGCCCAGATACTGGCCAATAGCTTTGAAGCTGTCATTGGAGCCCTATATTTAGATCAGGGTTACGAGGCAGCAGCAGTATTCATTACTGAAAGCATCCTGAGCACATTTGCCCAGATTCTAGAGAGTGGCTCTTGGATGGATCCTAAATCATATTTGCAGGAACTGGCTCAAAGTCAGGAGGCCGCTACTCCAATTTATAAGGTCATGAACGAAGATGGGCCAGATCACGATAAAACCTTTATTGTAGGTGTTTATGTAGCCGGAGTACTAAGGGGGCAGGGCGATGGCCCAAATAAGCAGAGTGCCCAGCAGAAAGCTGCTAAAGCGGCTCTAGTTTATTATCAAAACCGTTGACTGTCTCTAGAATTCATAATACTTCGTTGACAACAGAGAAGCTTATCTGTAAAATGTCAAGAATCGCATTTAATCATTCAACTGTTTAAGACGAAGAAAGAAGAGACATATTAAATAATGCTAGTTATTAGATTGCAAAGAGCAGGACGCAAAGGACATGTAATGTTTCGCGTCGTAGTTCAAGACTCTAGGCGCACACCAACCAGCGGCAAAGTAGTCGCCCGTCTAGGAAGCTATGATCCACACAGTAAAACACTTGCTGTAGATAAAGAAAAAGCTATTTTTTATTTAGATCATGGTGCGCAACCTTCGGAAAGAATCGCCAGGCTGTTGAAATCTGACGGTGTTAAACTACCAGACTGGGTAGCTATTGCATCAGAAAAGAATAGATCTGTAAGAAATGCCGATAAGCGAAGAAGTACCAGACCTGAACAGCCAAAAGAAGAGACTCCCCAAGCAGTAGAAGAAACTCCTGAGGTAGCAGAAGTAGCGCCGACCGATACAGCAGAAGTTGCAGAAGAAAAAACAGCAGTAGAAGCACCTAAACAAGCTGACGCACCTAAAGAGGAAGTAGCTGAAGACACAGAAAAAACAGCCGAACCTGCCGAGGACAAACCGGCGGAAGAAACCAAAGAATCTAAAAAATAGATTTTAATTCTTAGCCAAATTTTTCACACATTTAAAGTCAATTTTTGCTATAATTTATAAAGTAGTAAATGTCGTCCAGCAGAATTAGACCATACTAGAGGAGTCCAAATCGTGAGTGAAATTGACCAACAATTTATTGAATATGTAGTTAAGTCGTTAGTAGGAAATCCAGATGCGGTTCATATTGATCGCCGCATAGATGAAAAAGGTGTACTACTTGAACTTACAGTCGACCCAGAAGATCTAGGTCGAGTTATTGGTAAGCGTGGTGCAACTGCTCAGTCACTAAGAACTCTGCTAAGAGCGCTCGGTACCAAAAATGATGCTCGCTATAACCTTAAAATCATAGATAACGGGACCGGCGGTCATTCAAGCTCTCAGCCATCGGATAATAGAAGTGATGACACGGCTGTAAGCGCTGGATCAGAACCACAAGACGATGCTAAGCCTGAAGAAGCTCAGGAAGTCACCGACGTCAATGAAGAACCGGTCGCGGAAGCTGAACCACAGCAAGACGCTGAACCTGCTAAAGCGACAGATGAAGAAAAGACTAGCGATAGGCTACGTCAGGCCCGGGAAGAACTTGCAGATCTAGATGATCTTGATGTTTAGTAAATATAAATTATAACTTGCTCAGTGTATGGTTAGTTTGTATAATGGGCTCTAGTCAAGACTGACTATACGATAAAACAAAAATATAAAAAGCTCATTGCGAGCCATCACCAGTGATGGGAGCTTTATGTGACGAAACAACCCTCAGTGAAGTTAATTACTTCAGACGAGGGTTGTTTTGGTTTGCTACAATAGTGATCTAATGAAGATACAGGTAATTACTTTATTCCCAGAAATGTTTGAAGGTGTGCTGGGTAGCAGCATGTTATTTAAAGCCCAGGAAAAGAAGCTTGTTAGCTTTGAATATATTAATCTTAGAGATTTCGGTTTAGGACCTCGCCAGCAGGTTGACGACACACCTTATGGAGGTGGGGATGGGATGTTGCTTAAACCTGAACCAATAGTCGCAGCTATTGAAGTTGCTAAAGCAAATGATCCAGGAGCTGTAGTAATACTTCCCACTCCGCGAGGTAAGGTGTATAAGCAGTCTCATGCCAAGAAGCTAGCTAAGGACCTTAGCGGAATAATAATTGTTTGCCCAAGATATGAAGGATACGACGAGAGAATAACTAATTGGATCGATCAAAGCTATTGTATAGGTAACTATGTCTTAACGGGTGGCGAACTGCCGGCTATGGTAATAATTGATTCTGTTGTCAGGCTTATACCTGGAGTCTTAGGTGGAAATATGTCCGCAGAAATAGAGTCATTTCAGAAAGACGACAATAACATAGAATTTCCGCAGTATACCCGTCCCGAAGTCTTTAAAGGTATGAAAGTACCTGATATTTTATTAAGCGGTCATCACGGCGAGATACAAAAATGGAGAGATAAGGAAAGTAGAGACAAATAGATTAACTAAATCTAGGGCAATAAACTGTTTAGTGGACTTATTTCGTTATTTAGATTAACAGATTTAATTAAGTTATCATCAGTTTTATGCAGGTTAATAACTGGGGTCGTGATAGTTTTGGGAACTGATTGCACGTGATTTACATTTGGAGAGACAGTCATCTGATTAGAAACTTGGGGTGTTACGGTTGACGAAGGGTTAGCAGCGTTAATTGAGCTAGAGGAAACTGATAGAGTTGGCAGCTTCTGGGGCAGATTGATAACTTTAGCATTATTGAGCGCAGGAGAAGACTTCGTATGGCTTAATAACAACTGGTGCGGCTTAGCTTGCATTAAAAGAAAGCTAAAGCAGAATAGCGTAATAGCTAATATAGGTATTAAAACTTTAGTCTCCAAACCATATTTTATTTTAGTATTATCTAAAAAATAATCTGACACTTATATAGTATAGCCTTTTCGTTTAGATCGCTCATTAACAATATATGTATATTACGCTTGTCCTTGAAGAATATATGTAAATATTTTCACATATATTTTTACAACACTTAACCTGTTAATACCGTTTATTAAGAGTAATGATAAATTTAGTACCTAGTCTTGCACTACACATAACTTCGATAGATCCATTAAAATCCTCGTATACATATTGTTTTATAATCGCCAGTCCCAGTCCCATTGGCACTAGTTTGATAATTTATCCAGAAGATTAATTAAGAATACTTTAAGGAGTAATTTACTGACTGTTGGCGGCGTCGAATCTTTTTTCAGCTTCCGTCCAGTTAACTACATTCCACCAAGCTTTAATGTAGTCGGCTCGCTTATATGTGTAATCCAAATAATAAGCATGTTCCCATACGTCTAAACCTAATAATGGAGGAGGACTACCCTCCATAATTGGTGAATCCTGGTTAGGAGTAGTAGTAATAGAAAGATCAGGCATTAGCCAGGCCCATCCGCTACCGAATACCCCGAGAGCCTTAGCCCCGAATTCATCCATGAAGCTTTGAAAATCTCCGTATTTCTCATTAAGCGCTGGTCCTAAATTACCATTTGGCTGACCATGGCCATCAGGAGTCATAAACTGCCAGAACAGGCTGTGATTATAATGACCACCTCCGTGGTTTCTTATTATAGAGCGAACACTCTCGGGGGCTTCGTCTAGGTTAGTGATTAGCTCTTCAATGCTTTTTCCTGCCAGCTCCGGTGCTTTTTCCAGAGCTTTGTTAACATTATCCACATAAGTTTGATGATGTTTCGAATGGTGAAGCTCCATAATATTTTTACTTATATATTTGCCGAATGCATCATATCCGTAAGGTAAATCTGGTAGTGTAAACATGAAGGTAATCCTCTTTTTAGTAGTGTGTTTAGTTAATATTATTAAATTCATTATAACGTTTAAAAGTATTAGCTCCATAATATTTTTCATTTTATTTATTACATCCATATATTGATATTTATGTCGGAAGCATTTCTTCATATATTGCTAACAGGTATACTAGTTAGTATTAATTAAAAGAGACCGGAATAATTTAATATCCAAATTTTTTATCTAATATGACAAAGAACTTGTTTGGTACCGATGGCGTAAGAGGACTGGCCAATGAATACCCGCTAGACACCGAGGGGGCTATTCATATAGGCAAGGCAGTCGCTCTGCAGTTTGCAGGTGTAGGCGATCATATTGCAATCGGATATGATCCAAGAGAATCAAGCAAAGTAATTGTTGCGAGTATTTGTAAGGGTCTAGTTGAGATGGGAATTAACGTAATCGAGCTCGGTGTTATTACAACACCAGGGCTAGCTTACACTACTCGTGAAGGTAAAAACTTTAAGGCGGGAATTATGGTCACTGCTAGTCATAACCCCTACCAATATAATGGTGTAAAAGTGTTTGATGCTAACGGCGATAAACTCTCCTCGCAAATAGAGTCCAGACTTAACGAGCTAATACAGTCAAATATTGAGTCACTACAAACAGGCAGCCTAGATAAAGATAATAGTTTAGTTAGTGATTATATAAACTTCTTACTTGGCAGCGTAAGAGGATTAGATTTAAGCGGTAAAAAAATCGCTATAGATTGCGCAAATGGTTCAGCTAGTGATATAGCTGAAAAAGTATTCAAGAGCTTAAAGGTAGATGTAATAGTTCTATCTAATAAGCCGGACGGACGGAACATTAATCAGAACTGCGGAGCTACTGATACTAGTGAGCTACAGAAAATAGTAGTGGAGCAGCAATGCTTTATAGGTATAGCCTTCGATGGTGATGCTGACAGAGTAATTATGGTAGATAATCTTGGACGTGAAGTTAAAGGCGATTATATTTTATATATTCTGGCACTAGCAAATGGAATAAAGGATGTCGTAGCTACTGTAATGTCCAACATTGGGTTCGAAAAAGCCCTACAAAATAAAGGCATTAATTTAATCCGAACAGATGTAGGTGATCATTTTGTCATTGAAAAACTAAAAGAAGACGGGCTAAAGCTCGGTGGCGAAGCGTCGGGACATATCGTATTATTTGATATTTTAGCGACTGGAGACGGAATCTTAGCGGCTGTTCAAACTCTTAAAGCGCTGAGTGAATCAGGTAAGACACTTGCTGAGTGGTGCCAAGAAGTTAGGCTTGTCCCCCAGGCAATAGAGAATGTAGAATTAATAGATAAAACCATATTAGAACGTGCAGAAATTAAAAATTGGATAGAAAGTAAGAAGCTCCAGCTACCAGTTAACGGCAGAATACTTATTAGACCTTCAGGAACCGAACCAGTAGTAAGAATAATGGTGGAAGCTGAAAACGCAGAAACGCTTGCAAGAGACTTCGCAAACGAATTAAAGGAACTATTAGAGGCATGAAAGATTTCCCAACTAAACTGGCTAAAGTTACTACAACCTTAATAAGTGGTGAATATGGAGAAAAATGCAATGAGTCACTTAACGTGTTAAGTCAGAAGGGCTTTGAAGTCCACTTAGGCATAAGTGAAGAATTTACGGACCAGCTTATAGAGATGGCAAAAGAAGATGCCATCAAGGAATACTGTCCAAACGACTCCGAAACAAGATTTACTAATTTAGAAACTATTAATAAATGGCTAAAAAAAGAAAAAGCAGTTTTTCTTTTAGTAGAAAATAACGGAGATGAGTTAAATCTAGCGGGATACGGATGGGTGGGTAAAGAAAAAAATAACCAAGTAGATAAGGGGGATGTAACTTTTGCACTAAGAGTTGGCACAAGTTACCAAGGCAAAGGTCTAGCGACTCCTTTTTCATCTGTCGTTATTTATGGATCGAATGCTATCTACGGCGCTCAGAATATTTGGTTAGCTACATGGAGCTCAAATGCGGGCGCAGTTCATGTTTATAAAAAAATAGGTTTCGAGATAGTTTCTGCGACGTCATCTAAGAGGAAAACTTTAAATGGAAACGAAGTGGAAGATACAAGACTACTAATGACAATTCCTAATAGTAAGCTTCAGTAAATTATTACCCCAATATGATACCTATAGATATTGAAGGAAAGACCAAGCGCTTTAAAGGCAACGGCCGAAAGCTTGGTTATCCTACCGCAAATTTAAGCGAGGATACGGATCTGGCCGACGGAGTTTATTTCGGCAGGGCAAATTTGGATAAATTTAGCGATAATCCAGCACTTATATTTATCGGTGTTCCAACAACTATGGGTGATAAAAGTCGTAGAGTAGAAGTTCACTTACTGGATATTCCAGACCTAGATTATTATGACAAAAATATTAAAGTTAAGATTTTAAAATTTCATAGATCAAATATAAAGTTTGATAATATTCAGCAACTTTTAAAGGTAATGAGAGAGGATGAAAGAGTTGCCCGCGCTTGGTTTAAAAGCTAAGAATTGCTAAGCTGAAGGCTACAATTCTTTTGAAGGAATCAATGTTTACAGGAATAATAGCTACTACTTCTAAAATTACTAGTACCGAAAAGTTATCGGAAATTGTGAAGATTACGATTGATCTACCTAGCAATTGGTCAGACGTATCGCTAGGAGATTCTATATCTGTAGATGGTGTATGCCTAACAATTGCTGAAATAAATGAAAATAGTTTTTCCTGCATGGTTGTCGAGGAAACTTTAAGTGTTAGTACCTTTGGCATAAGCTTTCCGGATTTCGTAAATCTGGAGCGTGCGGTAAAAGTTGGTGATCGGCTAGACGGTCATATAGTCCAGGGGCATGTTGATCAATTAGGAGAAATATTAACAGTATCTAATGATGAAAATAAAATTTTACGAATTAAGTTTGGCGCTTTAAATCGTTCCCTTATCGTATACAAAGGGTCAATCTGCGTAAACGGCGTGGCGCTAACAATAAGTAAGATATTAGATGGGTGGTTTGAGGTTTCGCTGGTACCATATACTTTAGAGCATACTACGCTAGGCACTCTTGAGTCTGGAGACCATGTAAACCTAGAGTTCGATATATTAGGAAAATATGTAGTAAACGCTATTAAAAATTGGGAGCAAGATGCAAAAAGCTAAAACTGCGGAATTTGAAGTATTTGATGCAAGTAATTGGAAAATAGGCATAGTTCTATCGCAGTTCAATTATCATATTACTGAAGAACTTTATAAAAGTGCTCTAATTACTGCTAATAAATACAAAATATCTGGAGCTAATACTAACACTGTACGAGTAGCCGGAGCCGCAGAAATTCCCCTAGCATTAAAAATGATGGCCGAAACCGGTAGATATAACGTATTACTTGCCATAGGCTGCATTATTAGGGGAGAAACTCCTCACTTTGATTATGTCTGTAAAATTGCGACTGAAGGAATACTTCAAGTAGAACTAGAAAATAAAATACCTATTGGATTCGGAATACTGACCACTGAAAACGAAGAACAGGCAGTAGCTAGAACTAATCTAAGTGGCGAACACCTAGAAGCAGCGCTTCAACTAGCAAAATCTTTAGAAGCTTTATAGCTAAGACAACATCTACATAACGCTTATGCTACATAAGTAAATTTACGTATTGTCATATATGTTGAAATAGTGTACAACTATATCATATATTAACTTGGGAGGTTAAAAAGGTGAAACGAATTGCAACAATATTATCAACACTAACACTTGTACTAGGTTTATCAGCAGGGGTGGCGTCTGCTGCAACAATTAGTTGCAATATAAATAACACAGGGCCAGGCTCTACAAATATATGTAAAGGCACTGATGAAAGTAATATTGATTGCAGCAGCGATAATACAATCGAAATTACAAATTCAAATAATCAAAGTTCAAATTCTGGAGATGTATTCACTGTCGACAATACTAATTCGGGTGTAACAAGTAGTGGGAACTCTAACAATAGTAACTCGTCAAGCTATACAATAGCTGTAGGTACTCCATGTGTACCAGTACAGATTGCATCTACTACTACTACAACTACTCCGACACCAACTGCGACAACTACTACAGTTACTCCGGCTCCTGCTGCAAAAGCCGCAACACCGGCTCCTAAGGTAGTTTCTTTACCAGAAACAGGAAGTAATAGCGCTGTGAAGACAGCAGAAGTAGCTGGCGGATCAATAGCTTTAGCTCTTGTTGTATCTCAAATTGGCATAACGCTATATCGACGCTTTGCTATAAAATAAGTACGCTTAAATTAAGGGGCGGGAATGTTCTTCAGGGTTAATACCAGGGTGTATAAACTACGCTTCTATTCAACAATCTTCATAATCTATGCTTTGACGATAGGTTTCGGTTGGTATGTTGTACACCCAGTTTCAGCCCTAAACTCTTCTCGTTATGCTTCTCTTACGCGCAGTCAGCAAAAACCACATATACCGTTAGTTAAAAAAATACCTGTAATAAGTGGATTACCAAACAGAATAGTAATTCCAGCGTCTAGCGTAGATCTTCCGATTATTCCCGGTTACTATGACAGTACTACGGACACTTGGACGCTGAGTGGTTATGACGCTCAGTTTGCCATGATTAGTTCCCTAGCTAATAACACTGAAGGCCAGACGTTTATTTATGGCCATAACAACAATTATGTTTTCGGAGCTTTGCGGCACGTTACTCCATCTCCCGGCGCTCAAGCATTAATATATACAACTAATGGCCATATCTTTTCCTATACATTTACGAGTGTTCAAAGCATAGGACCAAATGATGTTGCGATACTAAACTACAGCGGTCCATCCACTCTACTTATACAAACTTGTACTGGAAGCTTAAATGAATGGCGCACGGAATATAGTTTTGTTTTTAACAAGGTGGAGCAGTAATGTTTGACAACTTCATTATTCCAATTCTGTTACTCAGTGCCGTGCTGTTTATTATTCAGGCGGTAAGTAGTGTTATTGGTGCCAATATTTATGATGTTCAAACCCAAAAACGTAAAAGGAATAGTTTAAATAAAAAATATTATAAACGACCATTAGTAACGATACTCATTAATACTCGTAACAGCGAAAAAGTAATTGAGAATGCGTTAAATAGCATTATTAAGAGCAGTTATAAAAAATACGAAATAATTATTATCGATAATAATTCCAAAGACTCCACGAAGAAAATAGTGGGTAGCTTCATCAAAGCTAATACTAAGCAGAGTATAAGATTAGTAGTAAAACGAAAGCGGTCTATATCTAATCCGGACAAATACCGTGTATTTAAGTCTTACGGAAAAGGGGATTTAGTATTACTACTTAGACCAGAAGTAATAGTAGAAAAAACTACTATCAAAGAATTTGTAGATAGGATAAATAGAGATGGAACTATTCAGGCTCTGTCCCCTAGATTTATATCAAAGACAAACTACACACTGACTTCATTATTTCAATCATACTTAAACTCAGTTGAGTTACGTTCGAATAAGTCTAAGAACTTAGTGGGAATTAACTTTAGTCAAGATGCGGTCATATTAAAGCGAGATATTTTTAATACAACTTTTAATACTAAAAATAAGACAGTTAATCCTAAAGTAATATTTGACGACTCTATCATCCTTTATGCTCCAGCAATTAATACATTTGGCGGCCTACTATTAAATAAAAGTAAAATCAAATTAGAAAAGCTAAAATTCTACGTAAGTAAATCTATATTATGGCCTATTTTAATTATTGAAATTATTACTAGTATCTTTGTGCCTATTTTAATTGGCTATCTTATATATTTGGCAATCTCACTTCACGAGCCCACTTTACTACTATTGTCTTGGGGACTATTAACTGTATTTTTGATCTTAGCTGTCTGGAGTGATAGTCATCGTAGTTTCCATACTAAGATTAACTACACCCTAGGTATTCCTATTACCTTTATACTTTTCTATCTGGAGAGCATCGCAGGACTGATCGCAACCCTTAGTCCGTTTTTATGGCCCGAATTTATGTATCCATCAAGCTTGAGACCTAATAACGGTAACGCTCGGACTTAAAAGGTCCGTTGACCGATAGATCCAAGTACTCAGCCTGTTCGCTGCTTAGACGTGATATTGCGCCGCCTAAAGCTTCTACATGTAGCGTAGCTACTTTCTCATCTAATTCTTTAGGCAGCAGGTGTACGCCTATTGCATACTGCTTTGTAAATAGTTCAATTTGTCCCAGGACCTGATTAGTAAAGGAGCAAGACATGACAAAAGAAGAATGTCCAGTAGCGTTACCTAAGTTAACCAGTCTTCCCTCAGATAGTACTATTATTCGGTTACCGTTTGGTAACTTATAAGAATCAACTAAGGGCTTTATAGTCTCTTTTTGAACTCCCTGGAGCTCATTAAGTTCTTTGACCTGTATTTCGTGGTCAAAATGACCAATATTACAAACTATTGCTGTATCTTTCATTTTTTTGAGATGATCTATAGTAATAACATCCTTGCAGCCAGTTGCAGTTACAAAAATATCGGCAATTTCCGCGGCCGTTTCTAGTGTTACTAGTTCATAACCTTCCATTAAGGCCTGCAGCGCACATATTGGGTCTACCTCGCTTATTAGAACTCGGCAACCAAAAGCTCTTAATGATTGGGCGCAGCCTTTACCAACATCACCGTAGCCCGCAACAAGCGCTACCTTACCGGCTATCATTATGTCGGTTGCTCGCTTAATACCGTCCATTAGTGATTCACGGCAACCGTATAGGTTATCGAATTTAGACTTCGTCACACTATCATTAATATTTATAGAAGGTAATTTAAGGGAGCCATCTTTAAAAAAGCGTTCTAACTGTTTAACGCCAGTCGTTGTTTCTTCCGTTACCCCCTTAATATCATTTAGTAGTTCCGGTTTTTTATCATGTACTAATGCCGTGAGATCTCCACCATCATCAAGCAGCATGTTAGGGCCTAAGCCATCACCAAAGTCGAGTGTTTGCTCTATGCACCACCAGTATTCTTCTTCTGATTCGCCTTTCCAGGCAAATACCGGTGTTCCCTTTGCCGCAATTGCAGCTGCTGCCTCATCTTGTGTTGAAAAAATATTACAGGATGACCACCTGACATTAGCTCCTAAGGCCTGAAGGGTTTCAACTAACACTGCAGTCTGAATGGTCATATGGATACATCCAGCAATCCGGGCACCTTTTAAAGGTTGGCTCTCGCCGTATTCTTTTCTCAGAGCCATAAGACCGGGCATTTCTTTTTCAGCTAAGTTGATTTCTTTTCTGCCCCATTCGGCTAGTTTTATATCTTTTACTTTGTAATCTTCTTGCATAAGCGTTATATTTCTATCTCCTCATTAAATGATTCTTTGTATCTAATAATAATGTTTTCTTTTGAAAGCTTAACTTGCGGGCCGAATTCTTCAAGCACAAACGAAGCAAGAGTAGCACCCAGTTTTGCGCAACTTTCTAGACTCCATTGTCGCAAATATCCGAATAAAAACCCAGCCCTGTAAGCATCTCCGGCGCCTGTCGGGTCTTTAATATTATTTGGTTTTGCAATGCCAATATTTATAGGCTCCTCAATATCTTTACCGGTGATAAGGGAGCCATGAATGCCGTGAGTAATAACCAAGTAGGGAACTGTTTTCTTCAGCAAGTCTTTATCTATTCCCGTTCGGCTACATAGGATACCGAATTCATATTCGTTGACTAGCAGTACTTCCGCAGCTTCAATACCTGACTTTAAATCTTCAACCGACATATTAGTAACTTGCTGACCTGGATCAAATATTAACCTCAGATTGTGTTTCTTTATTTGATCAATCTGGTTTTTCATGTCCATTGGACTATGGGCAGACAAACAAAAAAGTGCATCCCCAACCATTAACGGTTTTAAGTCGGTAGGGGTGGAGTCATTCATCGCTCCAGGGTAAAACCCGCCGACTTGATTATCGCTGGAATCTGTTAAAACATTAAAACTAGCTGTTGGTAGATTCGATGTATTAACTCTCGATGTATTAACACCAAGAAGAGATAATCGTTCAATATATTTTGCAGCGTCAACTCCTACACTCCCTAGTAAGACAGGCTTCTCCCCTAATGAAGCTAGATTATATGCTATGTTAGCTCCTGTTCCGCCTTCAGCAATTTTTAGAGAGTCAACTAATACGCTGACACTAAGCACATCAAGTTTAGCCGGCTCAATTAGATCAACAAACTGACCTGAAAAGTTCATAATTCTATCAATTGCGATTGATCCGGAAATAATTATCTGCGGTTTTGACATATCTTTGCCTTTAAGTATAGTAAAAAAATCGAAAGAAGAATAATATTATTGATGAGCGTCATTGCAACACTGCTCTTTATTTGAAACTATGTGGCTACATACAGAAAACGAGTAAATATTTTTAAGGAAGTAATATGGACGACGCTCTAATAATTAAAAATTTATCAAAAAAATACGGAAAATTCTTCGCTCTATCATCATTAGATCTAACAGTAAAAAAAGGTGAAGTATTTGGATATTTAGGCCCTAACGGGGCTGGTAAAACTACTACTATTCGAGCGATTCTGGGCTTAATTAAGCCATCCAGCGGCTCCGCTTTAGTGTTTGGTGTTGATAGTCAAAAAAATAAAGTTGAAGCTCATAAAAAAATAGCGTATATTCCCGGAGAAGCAACTTTCTGGCCAGGACTCACCGGAAAAGAAACTTTGCTACTGCTGGGTAAAATACACGGTAAAGTAGATTTAAGCTATCAAGCTGAACTGGTAAAGCGCTTTAAGTTTGATACATCAAAAAAAGTAAGAACATACTCTAAAGGTAATCGCCAAAAAATTAATATTATTGCAGCGCTTATGACGCGAGCTGATCTACTAATTATGGACGAACCGACAACTGGTTTGGATCCCATTATGGAGCAAGCTTTCAGGCAAAGTGTTTTAGAAGCCAAAGCTAACAAACAAACAGTTTTTTTATCCTCACACATCCTTGAAGAGGTTGAAGCTTTATGCGATAGAGTAGGTATATTAAGAGCCGGTAAACTAGTTGAGCTTGGTACGCTTTCGGAGATGAGGCACTTATCTGCTCTAACTGTTCAAGCAACTTTTGAGGCAGCTCCTCCCAAAGTTGATCATATAAAAGGCGTCAGTGATGTGAAAATAATCGGGCATGAATTAATATGTCAGGTCAGGGGTCCGATAGCACCCTTACTTAGCGTATTAGTTGCGGCTAAACCAAAATCATTACTTAGCAGAGAGCCATCTCTTGAAGAACTATTTCTTTCTCTATACGGTGATAAGGAAGTACGTAATTTGGATAGTGATAATGTCGATTAACACGCCCGTCTATTACAAATCACCACAAACACTTATAGGTAGATTCATAATGAAACAGAGTATTAGGGGTGGTGTATTCTGGGCTTTAATAATCGGTGCTTATGTAGCATCTAAGGCAATTGGCTTTTCCAAAGCATATCCAACGCAGATAAGTAGAGATAAAATTGCCGCTAACTTTGGCAGTAATACTGGATTAAGTGCCTTGCTTGGAAGGCCACACGGTATATCCACTGTAGCCGGGTATGCACAGTGGAACACAATTGGAGTAGTAGTAATTATTTTAGCTATATGGGCCTTACTACTTTCAACTAAAACTTTTAGAGGAGCAGAAGAGTCCGGTAGATGGGAAATATTACTGGCTGGACAAACTACTGCAAGGAAGGCTGCTGTTAACGCATTAGTTGGACTACTGGCAACTATGCTAATTATATATGTAATTGTAGCTGCCTGTTTTGTTTTAATAGGCAAAGACCAAGCTGTGAATATAGGTGTTGGCCCAGCACTATATTTCGCATTAGCATCAGTTATAGGGGGTGCATTATTTATAAGCGTCGGTGCACTTACTAGTCAGTTCATGCCCACTCGAAGTCGAGCTGCAGGTGCGGCTGCAACTATTTTTGGGATATTCTTTTTAGTTCGCGCCATGGCCGACGTAACGACACTAAATTGGTTGTATTACTTTACTCCGCTGGGATGGATAGAAAAATTGCAGCCGTTATATAAGCCCCAACCCATTTGGCTATTACCCCTGCTTGCACTTATTTTATTCCTCAGTTATTTAAGTGTTTATCTTGCCGGGAGAAGAGATATGGGGGACAGCATCATAGCTGAAAAAACTAGTGTTAAATCTAGCAATAAATTATTAGGCAGTCCGTTATCTGCATCAATACGATTAAATCGCGGCAATACACTAAGCTGGATAGCGGCAGTACTACTAGTTTCTATCTTCTATGGACTACTTACAAAATCTGCGGCTCAAGCGTTTATGCAGACATCAGCAGTGCATGGAGTCAATAAATTACTGCAAACAAATTCGTCTTCAGCAAGTATTCTGTATCTTGGAATAGTATTCTTCTTACTCATGGTTTTAATAATGTCTTACTCAGCAAGCGCACTAGGCAGAATAAGAGAAGAAGAAGCGCAGGGATATTTGGATAATTACCTAGTACGGCCAGTGAGTAGATATAAATGGCTGTCAGGAAGAATATTGATGGTTTTTAGCATAATCATTCTTATGGGTCTAGCAAGCAGCATCGGTACTTGGGCAGGTGTATTTTCACAACACAGTGGCGCTTCTTTTCACTCAATATTTATAGCTGGTTTTAATATATTGCCACCTTCTTTCTTGACTGTTGGAATTGGCGCCATTGCTTTAGGCTTTATGCCAAGACTTACTTCAATTTTGGCATACGGAGCGATAGGATGGTCGTTCTTAATACAGATGGTAAGCTCTGGTATTAACTTAAATCATTGGATATTGGATACTTCAATAGTTCATCATATTGAACTAGCCCCGGCAGTAAGTCCGAACTGGCGTAGTAACTTTATAATCTTAGTCTTGGGCGTATCCCTATGTGTAATAGGTGCAATTAAGTTCAATAGGCGTGACCTGGCTAATGAATAGAAATCAGACAGCTTAACGACCTGATGCATATTCCCTATCTTTAATATAAAATCGTCACGGAACATCCTCTGCTAACGATATGCCAATATGTACGCATTATTAATATATGTAGCGATCTTTTAGGTCCTAAAAAAGCTGTTTAATATAGCTCGTTAAATGTTAAACTAAGCATAAGGTAGACCAGTGTATGTCGGACGAGGACCAAGAATCTGAGCCAGCAATTGACGAGAAAAAGCAGTGGCTGGGGCAGGTTATCACTAAAGGGCAGGCAGATAACTCAACAGATAAAACTATTGTTGAGGACTTAAAAGAGCCTGAAAATACTGTAGCACCCGATAGCATCGATCAAGAAAAAACCAAAAACCAAAAACACTTACTAATATATTCGGTTTCGGGATTAGCTGCCGTTTTAATTATTTGGTTGTTCGGAGCTATGTTTATTTCAAAATTTGCTCTAGCCAATAAGGCATACTCAAGCAATTTAAGCGACACAGCCTTAATAAGTAAAATAAATAATCAAATAAAAGCCTATAAGTTAACAGTCGCTTACCCAAATGGTACAAAAAAATATTATGGTTTATCTAATCTAGGATTAGACCTTAACTCTAAAAAAACTCTCAGCTCCATGCACGGCAGCGAGCATAGACTTACTAATCTACTTATGTGGTGGCGTCCTATTAAAGTAAGCCTAATTTTCAATAAGAATGAAGCAATGTTTAATAGTTTTATAAATACCTCGACGCAAATTACTGTGCAACCATCGCAAGACGCCAGTTTAAGTATTACCGGAGGTAAAATAAGTATTGTTGGTGCAGTCACAGGTAAACAATACGGTTTAATTAATGGCGCCAGCTCATTAATAAACACGGCCACAGATTTAAACACTAGCCCTATAAAGCTTCAAACTCTTGCTGTTAACCCGGCTTTAACAGCGGACGAATTAGCGCCATACAAAACTACGCTTAGCAGCACCCTGAATCAAAATGCCAGCTTTGTTGTTGGCGGACAAACTATAACTGCATCAGCGAGTGATATAGCAAACTGGCTAGAGATTACGCCTAACGACAAAACCAAGAAAGTCGCTATAACTGTTAATAGTGGTAAAGTTCTTGCCTATATTGATAGTATTGCCTCGCCAATTACTCATCCGGCTAAAGCTCAAGTAATGGTCAGTAATAACGGCACTACCCAGGTACTAGTACCTGGAGTTAATGGAATAAGTGTAACTAATGAAAATGCTATCGCAACAAGAGTTGCCAGCGATTTATTAAGCAGCAAGGGTATAAGCGAGACTCTGCCTATAAATACCCAACCCTTTGAAACTATAACCGCCGGCAATTATCCTAAATGGATAGAAGTCGACACAACCAATAAAAGACTTTATGCCTACGAATTTACCAATTTAGTAACTACAGATTTAGTAACCGCCGGTGCGCCAGCTACGCCAACAGTAACTGGTCAATTCGCAATATATTCAAAGTTTACCACCCAGGATATGCAAGGCGAAAATGTTGATGGAAGTAGTTACTTTCAGCCTCATGTTCCTTGGATAAATTATTTTTATAAAGATTATGCTATCCACGGCAATTACTGGCGTCCAACAAGTTACTTCGGCAACGTAAATAGTTCACACGGCTGCGTAGGTTTAGGAGACGATGATGCGTCTTGGATTTATAGCTGGGCGCCTATTGGAACGCCCGTTATTGTCCACACCTAAAGTTATCTTATATAGACTTTATTAACGTTTTCTTTTGTCTATGTGAAAATGCTTGAATTAATCTAACCAAAACATATATTGAAAAAATGAAAGTAACGATGAAAAAGCTTACTGGGTACGGCAAATAATACGAAGCGAATAAGCCGACCCATGTCGCAAGGAGTGAACATATTACAGCTATAGCAATCCCTTGACTTGGTTTATATGCAAGTCTCTGAGCAATTGCCGCGGGTGTCACCATAAGCGCAAAGATTAATAGCACGCCTACGACTTGAACTGACATAGAAGTTGCCAAAGCAAGTATTAACATAAAGACTATACTTGTTCCAAGCAGCGATGTTCCTTTTGCTTCCGCTACATCCTCATCTAGTGATGTAAAGAGCAGCCTTCTGTACATAGTTGTCACCACAACCACTATTATTAATCCAAAAAAGGCGGTCAGCCACACATCGCCGGTACTTATACCTAATATTTCTCCAAATAAAATCGAATATGCCTCTGTTGCATAGCCTTTATATAAACTGATAAATAGTACGCCAAGTCCAAGCATGAATGCTAGAACTGTGCCAATCTGGACGTCCTGGCTGGCTGCTTTTCTTCCCAGTCCCGCCATAGCCAGTCCTCCTCCGGCTGTAAAACCTATTAAACCTAGGAGAGGATTTATACCCGCTAGTACGGCTCCCGCAGCACCGGCAAAGCCTATATGAGATAAGGCATGAGCGGCAAAAGAAAGCCTACGTATTACTACGAAATAACCTACTATCCCAGCAACGATTGCAACAACAGTACCAGCTTCAAAAGCATGTCTCATAAACGGGTATTGCCACATATCTTGAAGATCATTCCATATGTTCCAGCTAAATATAACAGCAATATTATTCATCATGATGTATGGCTTCCTCTACTCCCAATACCGCTAATCTTCCTTTAGAATCCTTAAGTACTTCGATAGGTGAATTATATAAGTTAGATAGTCTTTCGCTTGAAATTACCTGATCTATGGATCCGGATACCACCTTTTTATTAGCTATATAAATAATCCTGTCAACTACTGGAAGTAGCGGGTTAATATCGTGAGCAATAAGTAGTACCGCGATGTTGTTTTTTTCAGTGATTGTTTTTATTAGCCTTATCTGTTCGTTACTTCTGCGTATATCCAAATTTGCCAGAGGCTCGTCAAGCAACAGGAGCTCGGGCTGACCAACCAGTGCTTGTGCTAAATAAACTTTCTGTAGCTCGCCTCCGGATAATTCACTCAGAGGTTTGTAGGCAAAAGCTAAGCCGTCAACCAATCTTAATGCTTCAATCGCCTCATTTCTATTTGCTTTAGCTCTAAAAAGGCTAATGCCATACTTATTGCCGTCTATTCCCAAAATTACATACTCTAATGCATGTAGCCTTGATTCACTATCTAGTAGGCGTCTTTGAGGTACATAACCAATTTTTGGATTTCCTCGTCTTAATTCTTCGTCTAAAATTTTTATACTACCAGTCAGCGGTTTGGTGAGGCCGAGAAGTAATCTAAAGAGTGTGGTCTTACCCGATCCATTGGGACCTAGAAGGCCTATAAATTCTCCTCTTCTTACAGAGAAACTAGCGTCTTGCCATATTACATTTGGGCCATAGCCTACACTTAAACCCTTGGCACTAATAACCAGGTCATCTTTTTTGGGCGCTTCTGACAAATTATCTACCTAACGCCTGAGCATTTAATGCATTTTCTAAATTAATTAGCTCCGAATTCATCCAATCCTGAAAACTGGTGTCCGGTGGTTGTATTGTTTCAGTGACTCCAACTATAGGTATATTTTGCTGAGCTGCTAACTGCTTAATATTATTTGTAAGAGGTGTCACTGTTTGTTCATTATATACCAGTACTTTCGGCTCGTTGGATTGAAGCTGCTGCTGGAATAAAACCACACTATCAGCCGGAGGATCATTGCCTTCTGCCACAGCCTGTATAAATGGTGGTGGTGATATTAGGTTGAGTCCCGAGGCTTCTGCTAAGTAAGCAAATATATCTTCAGTTGCTGCAACTTTAGTTGACTGGTACTTGTCTTTAATGCTTTTAATCCTATTTTGGTAACCGCTTAGTGACTTTTGCAGAGCTATGTATTGCTGATTAAAATATCCCGCGTCTTTAGGATCTAATTTAATTAAATCTGCTTTCATCTGGCTAATAGACTCGTTAACGTAAGTTGGGCTGTACCAAAAATGGGGATTATCACCGTCTTTTTTGCCAATTAGAGTGGCGATAGTTAAAACTTTACGCGAGCTGCTGGGATTAGCGCTCAATAATTTATTTGCCCAGCTGTCATATCCGGCGCCGTTTAAGACAACATAATCGGCCGCTGCGAATGATCTGGCATTGGATGTATTGCTTTCGTATTCGTGCGGATCTGCGTTAGGATCTGAAACGATGCTTGTTACACTGACTTTATTGCCCCCCAATTGTGATACGAGATTTCCCCAAAAATTTTCTCCCGCAACTACTTTTATAGGCAACTTATGGCCTGCACTATTATTGCTGCTAAAAAATACTACCCCTAAAATTAATATAAATATAGTTATAAAACCCGCACTGATTAATACGTTCAAGTTAATCTTTTTCACAACTTTATAGTACTAGCCGAAAGCTAAATATTGCAAATATGTCGCAAAAATAATATTATTGCTACATGGATGACAGCGCAATAAGGCTTTTTAAAACTACGCTTAGAACCAATAATCACAGCGTAACTAAAACCAGGCTAATAGTGTTCAACTTACTAAAAGGACAAGAACCTATTTCTATGAATAGTTTGCTGAGAATTGGAAAGAATCGTTTTGACAGAGCTAGCCTTTATAGGACTATTAATCTATTTGAGGAAATCGGTGTAGCTCACCGAGTCAATCTCGGCTGGAAGTATAAGATCGAGCTAACTGATAAATTTGCACACCATCACCATCATCTGAGTTGTACGAACTGTGGCAGGGTTATACCTATTAGGGAGGATGATGAACTGGAAAAGCTTATTATACAAATATCAGATACGCATAATTTTTCAGCATCAAAGCATCAGATTGAAATTCAAGGCCTTTGTAGTAAATGCATGAGGTTAAAAGTCGTTATGTAAAGATAAATACGTATTCGCTACAGCTAAGCTTCAGCTGGTCCTTATACATTGCAGCTAACAAAACAATTATTAAGGACTAAAAATATATGAATGCTGTGACCCGCGGAATACGAAACGCTTTTAGAAATATAATAAGAACATCTTCTATAGTAATAATTTTAGGACTGAGTATGGGCCTGGCTTTATCAATGCTCATTGCCAACAAAGCAGTAGGGGATAAAATCGTTGCCGTAAAAGCCTCAGTGGGAAATACGGTAACTATTTCTCCTGCCGGATTTAGTAATTTTAGCCAAGTCAATAATGCTCTAACTACTTCGCAGCTTACAAAAGTAAATTCTCTAGCTCATGTAACTCAGCTAAGTGAAAATCTAACGGATCGTTTGACTACCATTGGTTCTTCGCAGACGAGCAATCCTTTTGGTGGAGGCAACTCGTCTTCAAGTAACAATCAGACTAGCCTATCCTCTCCGGTTACATTAAATCCAGATAGCGGTGGTGGTGGTGGAGGGAGATTATTTTTATCGGGTGGAGGAGGACTGCCAGCTAACTTCTCTCCACCAATTAGTATAATTGGAACAACTGCACCAAACCAGATAAATGGCACCGACATTACTATTTCTTCAGGAAAATCTATTAACGGATCCTTGGATTCAAACAATTCATTAATAAGCCAAGATATGGCTAGTAAGAATAACCTAAAAGTAGGATCTACATTTGCTGCATACGGAGCAAACCTTACGGTTGCCGGAATTTTCACTACAACTAACCGCGGCGCATCGAATTCTGTAATAATTTCGCTTCCAGCTGAACAACGCTTAAGTGGTCAAAGCGGCGAAGTTACGAGCGCCATTGCTAGTATTGATTCAATAGATAATTTAAGCTCGGCTACCAGTAATATTAAGACAACTCTCGGCTCATCGGCTGACGTCGTGAGTTCAGTCGATCAGGCAAATCAAGCAGTCCAACCTTTGAACAGCGTAAAGAGTATCTCCCTATACAGTTTGATAGGTGCGATTATTGCCGGGGGAATAATAATACTGCTTACTATGGTAATGATTGTGCGGGAACGAACCAGAGAGATCGGAGTATTGAAAGCCATTGGGGCCTCAAACCTCCGAATTGCTATTCAATTTATGACAGAAGCAGTAACGCTCACTCTAATGGGATCAGCAATCGGCATGGCCCTGGGCGCAGTTGCTGCCAATCCTATAACCAGACTGCTTGTCACTAACTCAACTTCAACGGGTACGCCAGGTGTTGGAGGAGGTGGTGGTCCACGAGTAGGTGGAGGAGGACGTGGTGCATTCGGTTTTGTAAGAAATAACTTCAGCAGCATCCATGCAGCTGTTGGTTGGAACATCATTATTGACGGCTTTATAGCCGCTATAGTGATCGCATTAATTGGCAGTGGGGTAGTATCCCTATTTATATCTAAAGTAAGACCTGCAGAAGTATTGAGGAGCGAATAAAATGTTACAAGTAAAGAATCTGAAAAAGTCATTCAAATCCGGCGACACTATAGTTGCCGCAGTAAACGGAATTAGTATCGATGTAAAGGACGGTGAATTTGCTTCTATTGTTGGTCGAAGTGGTAGCGGTAAGTCAACGCTACTTAGCTTATTAGGAGCTTTAGACAAGCCAACTAGCGGCGAAATAAAAGTAGACGGCCAAGATATAACTTCTCTTCACGATAGAGAATTAATTAAATATCGGTGCCAGAGAATTGGCTTTGTGTTCCAAGGGTATAACTTAGTTCCAAACTTGACCGCTAAAGAAAATGTAATGCTGCCTATGGAGTTCGGAGGCGTTAGTAAAAACGAAAGACAAAAAAGAGCACAAAAACTACTGGATCAAGTTGGGCTAAAAGCAGATAAACAGAAACGAAAGCCTGCAAAACTATCAGGCGGAGAGCAGCAAAGAGTTGCTATTGCTCGAGCACTTGCTAATAATCCAAAGCTGATTCTTGCAGATGAACCCACTGGCAACTTAGACTCGCAGACAGGGGAAATGATATTTGATCTATTGCACTCATTATCTAAAACCGAGAAAACGACAATTATAGTCGTTACTCACGACCAAGCAATAGCAGGTAAAACTGACAGCGTATTTAAGTTAAAAGACGGCAAATTGGATAAGCGTAATAAGTAAATGAGGGAAATTTAATGGAAAAGGTTATATCAGGTGAAGAGCACATAAGAACAGCAAGTACTCAAACCACTGCCGCTAGTACATTTACTAGCAATAAGTTAGCTATAGCCATAGTAGTTTTAGTAGTAGCAATAGCTGTTAGCTTTTTTGCTGGAACGCAATACGAAAAACAGCATAATACGTCTAAACAGACTGCTTTAGCGTCCGGTATTGGAGTTGGAGGCAGAGGCAGGTTTGGTGGAGGAAATAGAGTAGTCGGGACTGTCAGTGCCATATCGCCCACAAGTATTTCCGTTTTAAATAGAAGTGGAACTACAGTAACTCTAAATATTACATCCTCGACACAAATAAGTGACGCCGGACAGACCGTTACAACGACTGATATTCAAAGTGGTGAAATTGTTTTTGTATCTGAGGATACGACCAATACTACCAATGCATCTCGAATTTTAGTAAACCCGAGTTTTGGCGGTGGTGGCGCTAGTGGTAGCACAACACCTCCTACCTCCGGTACTACTACAAATTAAGCAAAGGGTTTACTTATTGAAGTGCTTGTTTAATTAGACTAACTTGGTAGTCCTGACCTATTAAACCTATTGCCATAAACATAACTACCATATATACCGCAGCCCTACGTTGCAGAGGAACCGTGAGAGGTGCAATAAGGCTTATAGCACCATTCCAATTTATTTGAGATTCCTCGGCCGGCTCAAGAGAACTAAGCAGCAAAGCGATACCTACAGACGCGAATGCCAACCCATCTAGTGCTTGGATAGATTCATTATAAGTTGAAGATAACGCCCATATCGCCAGCAAGCTAGCAAACAGACCAATTATTGTTCTTATAGTCATATTTTTTGGTGTACCCATAAAAACTATGATGCCCAGTAGTGCTATAAAAAGAAAACGTATTATCATGAGTTTGAGAGAGGATGATGCTAGCCAGAATAATGGCATTGCGGGCATAATCAAACAACCAATAAATAATATTATCAGACTGGATAAAGACAATAACTGAATTAACCTAGTCATACACCCTCCTTGCTTCATAAATATTTGATGAAGCATTAAACTCTAGTTAGTAATACTATTGCTAATATGGGAATTAAACTGTAAAGAAACTTACATTGACATAGAATAGCTGCCTTAACAAAAGTATGTGGATTTTGGAATATGGTCGCAAGTATTGCTTTAAACAATGGTAGCTAGTTAAGCTTAGTGTGATGATTAAAACGGTTCGAACCTTTTATGATCGCTATCCTTTATTAGGTCCAGTTATGCAGCCAGTTCACTATTATATTTAACCTAACTTATATTTGTTTTTGCTGAAAGCATCTATACATGTATCTTAAATACACTGTTAAATCAAGCAAATTATCTCTTGTATAAGGTATAATATACATAGGCACTAAAAATAAACAGATATAGACTAAAGTAATGTCTAAACAAAAAAATGCTAAACTTGTACTTCTTCTATGTGCCCTTGCGGGGTTATTCTATAATTCCTGGCCGTTAGGCTATTTGTTAAACAATCCAACGGCTCACGGGGGACTTGCTAGTGACCTAGAAGTAGTTGGCCACCCATATTTCTGGATTTTTATACTTGGGGATGTGTTAACTGGTTTATCGCTAATAATCGTATTTTTAACTTTTAGAATAAAATTATGGCCTAAATTAAATACCAAAGCTTTAAAATTCACGCTTCTCGGATTACTAATCTTTGGGGCGTTTACAATTATCAGCGCCTTACTTCCTTCAGAGTGTAGCGTTACGCCAATATTAAGGTGCGGTGCTGATCAAGGCAGAGGATTAGGTCTTGATGCGCTAACTAGTGCGATTGCGGCAATAGGGCTTCTAGTAAGCTTGATCTCAGTAAATAGCTACGCCAGGAGCAACAAGTCACATCATTTAGTACAAATATTTACGACGTTATCTCTACTTATATGGTCTTTCGCGGGTTTGCTGTTTATTGTGTTTGCGGTATCGAGCGGAAATGCTCATCTGACTCAACAAATTTACTTAATATTGTCCGGTTTATCGCTGTTACTCGTAGGCCTAAACCTAAATATAGTAGCGAATAATTCTAAAGAAATTAGCTAAACTTTAGATAATATTTTGAATTCATTAATAAGCCTGCATTCATATCAGTAATGCTTATTGCTAAATAAAGTTGATTTAACACCTATAATGTTCTACAATTATATTAATATTTTATTCAATGAGAGACATATATTGAAGAGACGTTTAAATGACAACTGAGAAATTACCTAAACGTATTGCATCTCAAGTTGCTTTTGCAAATGGTCCAGCTAATGAACAGCTGGGAATAGATGTTGCTGCACATCTTGGAGTAGATTTATGGCCGATGGAATTTACCCGATTTGCAGATTCTGAAGTTAGAGTAAGGTATGAAGAATCTATACGCGGAAAACTAGTGATAGCTTTTCAGTCTCATGCAGCGGTCAGTGGGCGCTCAACTGCCGATGCTTTTCATACTCATTTGTTAATGCTCGATGCCGCCACAAGAGAAGACACAGAAAGAGTAATTATGGTTGCCCCATATTTTATGGGGGCGCGGCAGGATAGGTCTACAAGGCCACGTGAAGCAGTTACCGGCGCCTTAAATTTTGATTTAATCGGAACCGCTGGGATCACTGATTTTATGGGCGTAGATCTGCACGAAGAGCGACTATATAACGCTGTTAAACCCGCTAATGCACACAGAATAAGCGCGCAAGGGTTGTTAAGCAGAATGTTTGCAAAAATAATTGAAGAACATCCAGATATAAATTTCAAAGTCGTTTCTCCTGATAAAGGTCACTCCAAAGTGGCAGAAAAACATGCAGATGATTTAGGAGTAGGTTTTGTAGATTTATCTAAGATCAGACCACACGATAAGGAAGAAGTTTCTCATCAAGAATATGTAGAAGGCTTAGATGGATTTGGTGCACTAATGCTGGAAGATATGATTGGTACTGCCTCGACCTTGAAGTCAGCATCTCAAACAATGGATAATTCAGGTGCGGTAGTGCAATATGTGGCTGCTACTCATTTTGTTTCTTCAGCGGAGACAGCTGAGAGAATAGAAGGCACAAATATAACTAAAGTTTTCGTAACTGACACATTACCAATATCTAGTAGGGACGAGCAGATACTTGGAGAAAACGGATCAAATCAATTAGTGGTTATATCAGCCGCTGAGATAATTGCAGATGGATTAAAAAGAGTGCTTATGCGCTATTCTGTATCCGAAGAACATGGCCCTTCTACTTACGGAAACACATAGTAAAAATATAAAAATTAATTTATGTTTGTTGAAGTACAGACAGAATATTGCCAGACGGATCTTTAAACCAAGCTATATCTGGCCCTCTATTATTGGCAATTCCCCTGGCTATACCATCATCTCCCGTGAGTCCTTCGTAATGTTCGATAGCTATATTCTTACTTGTTAGTTTATTGACTGCTTCTTCAATATTGGCTACTGGGAAGTTGAGAACTGTGAAGGTTGCCGGCTCGTGATTTTCTTTTTGATATATAAATATTCCGTTTGAGCCATCTATTTTAAGTTTAAGTACCATAAGTACCAATGGCTGTTCTTCAAACTCAATGCCAAGTTTGCCGTGGTAAAACTCTTTTGCTTCAGCAATGTCACTTACTGAAAAGCCGCTATATGCTTTTGAATAATCAAACATAATATGCTCCTCTTAAAAACTTACGGTAACATGACATTTTTACTCTACATAGCGATATTTTAACTATGATCTCAATTCTAGCGTAAGCTACTAATCCAGTGACAGTTAAAAGCTTGTAGTTCTTGCTCGACAATAAGCCATTAGGACCAGTAGTTACGAGTTCTCCATAATAAAAGTTAAGTACTTGACAAATAGAAGATAGGGGTATATACCTTACCGTGTACAGATTAATTAATAAGCATTATGGGCTTCCAACTACTTCAAGACGTTAACAGCGAACAACGTAGCCTAAGACTTGTACCAAGTCCGATCGATGAAACAGTCCCCGAAGATATTTGCACGAGATGCGAAGCTGCAATAAAAGGTGCCGAGCTAGTTGTTATTGGTTTTGGTGATGTATCTTATGGAGAGACAGTAAGTAGATTTTACAGTTTCGGCGAAACGACCCCAGATAGGTTTAAATCAGAAAGAGTAAAACTAGAGGACGCACTAAGAAAAGCCGGAGTTGAACTAACAGTATTTAATCCAGGAGAGAGCCCACCTGCTTTAGAGCCACAGCCTATATCTCCTGAACCAAATCATAGAAGAATCCGAAATTTTAAATTACCGGCATTCTTAATTCCTGTTTAAGATAAATCTAATTAGGCTAGCTGGTTAGCAAGTAGTGGTAAATTTGTTCCAATTAGCACTGCGTTGGCAGCTAAATTAATTTGATCTAGATTACTGATATTA
The DNA here is from genome assembly GCA_003153395.1 of Candidatus Saccharimonadota bacterium. Taxonomy (GTDB): domain Bacteria; phylum Patescibacteriota; class Saccharimonadia; order Saccharimonadales; family UBA4665; genus PLYP01. The sequence continues at coordinate 56,636 of PLYP01000005.1, read as the reverse complement.
CTTGCTTGGCATAACCAGCCGGGAAATATCTGTCTGGCTTTATCAAACGTATCAACTTTTCGTTCGCCTGTCTCAAGAATCCGACTATTCCATACCGCTCGTTGGCCAGTAGCCATCTTACCGAGATCTTCAATAGTAGACCATTCAATTAAACACTTATCTAAATGAATTTTAGGTAATCTGTCTACAACTAGAACGTAATCCGCTCCTATATCAACCGCTCTTTGGATATCCTTATCTGATACAAACATACCTTTTGCTAGAATCTTTTTTTCTGTTAAACTTCTAGCCCGCTCTAACAGCTTAAAGGAACCCTTCCATGGTGCTTCTGTATGAATTGATATAACATCTGATACTACCTCAGCAATTTCAAATAGCTCCATCCAGCTATATTGGGACTGCCATCCAAAAGGAGAATGAGTTTTAACTTCTCCGTATACTTCAACACCCTTGTACATAGCCATATACTAGCATACTAGTATGCTAGTATATGAAACTAATTAGTCTTTAAGCATAAACAAATTCTGCTAAGCTTAATCTTAATGACAACCATCGTTTTAGTTGAGAATGTTCTAATAATATCGGCAGAGGGCTTTTGGCTGTCTTCCAATTCCTCACAGCTTAGAAAACTATTAAAAACTAGGAACACAAAAGGACTGTCAGCGCCTAATCAAACATTAAATGGAGCGGGTAATATAGCTTGGATGACATATTTTGCATCGCGTCATCTTTGGGTGCCAGTTGTAACCAATGCGACGATGCTAATAATAACCGCTACGACACTCGCCTATACCTTAGGCAATAAGCGTCAATTTCTTAAAGGCTTATTAAGCATCATAATTGTTGGACCTTTGACTAGCATATTGCTCTTAAGCTATGCATCATTCTCGGGCTGGGTTGGTGTTATATATAATGCTGCCGCTTCTGCTCCATGGGTGCTACATGTTATAACTACAAAAAGAACAAGCGGCATTTCCGAAAGATCATTATTCTTTTCATTAGCTGCCATGTTAACCACCATAACTTATGCACTATTAATCACCTCTATTCCACTTATAGTCGCATGCCTAATTGCTCTAAGTTATAATGCTGTGATAATGCGATACTATTACTTATATAGAAAAGCAAAATGACAAACTTAGTCCCTTATATTAGCGGAATGGCTTCAGCTTTATGCTACGGAAGCGCAACAGTACTTGAGCAAATCGCCGCCAAACGTCAGAAGCAGATTTCGTCTTTTAGCCTTAGGCATTTATACGATTTATTTAAACAAATCCCATATCTTGCTGGTATTATTTTAGATATTTTTGGCTGGATATTCTTTTTAATAACCGCTCGTTATTTACCGCTTTTTCTCGATTTATCATTCGTAGCTCTAAGCCTAGTAGTTAGTTCAATAATTGCTAGTTTGTTTATGTCTGTAAAAAGCAGTAGAAACGAGAAAATATCTATGGCTGCGGTGGTTATAGGTGTAATTTTGCTAGGAGCAATAGCAGAACCGACTGCAGCAAAGAGCGTGAATCACTTATTTAAGATTATTCTTGAATTATTTCCTATTCCAATGGGAATATTTGGTTTATTGATGCTTAAAGCAGATAAATATAAATTTTCCGCTCTTATTCTGGCTGCATTATCAGGTCTTACTTTCGGAGCTACTGGTTTAATATCAAGAATAATAAATATCACGCACTTCAGTTTTGCCGCTCTACTTCAACCACTGACGGTTTCTTTAATCGCTTATGGTGCCTTAGGCCTATACTTTTTAGCCGCGTCGCTCCAAAGGGACAGCGTAAATAGGATTAATGCTTTCCTTTATACATTTGAGCTAGCAGTTCCTAGCGCTCTAGGGATATTCTTCCTTGGTGACAATGTTAAAAGCGGCATGTGGCTTGTTATGCTTCTAGGCTTTATGTTCGTTATTTTTGGCAGCGTTATTACTGCGTATGAAACCCACGCTACAAGCAGCTAGTTAATATACAATAAGAAAAGCTAATACTTAGCTTACTCCCAAGTTGACAGGTGTAGCTTACTAGCATATATTAGCTAATAGTTAGTTAAAATTAAAAAATAAAAAAACGAGAAACTTTAAAATGATAATAAGATTACTCCCATACGTTGCTGTCGCATCTGCAGCTATTACTTTAGCCGTTTACCGATTAAAACCATCTAGAGTTAAAGTTAAATCATCAAAGTAGAAATAGATGCGTAATGTCTGAACCGGCTCCAATCGGTCTGTTCAATATGGACAGATATCTATAAGACTATTTAATCAGCGCGTAATAGTTTTTGCCGAGCAGATTTAAGGGTTACTACGGATCACTATTGATATACTATAAGGCCTATGATAACTACAATTATCTTTGACTTTTTTGACGTAATCCACCGAGATCCTTATCAGACTTGGCTTAGAGAAAACGGCCTTCAAAAAACAAAAGAACTTGAGGAAAGTTCGCTTTTAGTTGATCTAGGCCATATTAGTGATGATGAATTTTATCAACGACTCAGTAAATCTACTGGACGTGATTACAAGGACATAAAAGCCATATTTATGGACGATAACTATTTAGATATAGTTATTCTTAATCTAATTATTGTGCTTAAAGATTCTTATCAAATTGGACTATTATCTAACTCCAGCAGTGAATACATAAGATCAATTTTAAATAAACATGATTTAACCGAACTATTTGATGAAATAATTGTATCTGCCGAAGTTGGAATAGCAAAACCATCACCTGAGATATTTATGCACGCGTTATCTGTCTTGGATTCAAGCCCAGAAAATACAGTTTTCATTGACGATAATATTAATAATGTAAAAGTAGCTAGTGACATTGGAATTAAAGGTATTTTATATAACGGCAGTGCAGATGAACTGAAACAAGAACTGCAACAACTTAAAGTACTTGATTAATTTCTATTCTAGGAATTGATAATATCAGCTGCTTCTTGTGCGATATATGATGCAGCGAATGACAGGGACTCACCCAATTCGAGCGCCAAGGGAGTAGATATTTTACCGTTTCTCGTAATTTGGGCTTCAGTTACATCACTACCTCCAGCGACTATCGTTAACATATCACTATTCGTATGTCTTAGGGATATGCCGGCTAGAGTTGGAAATTCTCCCGCCATAACGCATTTTATAGTAGATTCAATTTGTGGTGCCCAGACAGGTCTTAATCTATACTGCTGACCCTTAATATTTCCAAATCCAGCAGTAGGTTCGTATGATCTTTCTTTCTTAAGAAAAGTTTCAATTGCTAAGTGCCCTAGATTATGTACAGATTGTTCTGGATAATCTACATAGAAATCACACAGAAGAGAATCATAGAATAACGGAATAAGACCTAGGTTGACAGCACCGGCACGCATATATGTATATAATACAACAAATTAAGACAAAAAGCTAGTACTTTTAGTTAATTAACTAGTACGGACAAGTCTTAGTGATGGTGTTGGTTTTTATAAACTTCGTGTCCTGAATTAAGGCGTGGCTCTGCCAGTAATCTTTACTGTTAGAAGCCTCTTTGTCTTCACCAGGAAATGGCGGACTGCATGGTCCTATCCAAATATCGGATAATTCGTAATTGCCGTTCTCGTCTCGCTTTAATATTACACTCAGCTTATTACTTTCCACGGGCTGCCTGTTCTTAGCATACGGCATGTAGATCTTTCTCTTATGCGACTGGGCATAATATACTGAATCCTTATCTGTGGTATCTATAATATTCGTAGTCCCAATTATTCGACCCATATCTTTATCGAATGCTACGTAGTCGCCTTTAAGTTTAGTCGCAGCTAGCAGTTCTTTTGCTAGATTAATAATATAAGGAAAGCGGTTTATATATGAACCAGCAGGTGAAGCTATAAGATTCACATACACGTCATATTTATTCTCTCCGCTTTTACTAATTATATGATGATACATAGTCTAAAATTATTGAATTAACGAGCTACAAAAGTAACTGCGTAACCTTTGCTACCGGCTCTTCCGGCTCTACCAATACGGTGAGTGTAATCGTTATAGGTTCTGGGCACGTCATAATTAATGACATGAGTTATACCGTCAACATCGATTCCACGGGCTGCAACGTCCGTAGCAACCAGGATATTAATATGGCTGTCCCTAAACTTTTTAAGTGCCCGTTGTCTTTGGGCCTGCGACTTATTGCCGTGCATTGCATCAGCCATAAAGCCTCGATCAACTAGATCCTGGCTTAATTTTTCAACGGATCGTTTAGTCTCACTGAATATAAGTGTTTTCTCGACTTGATCACTTAAAAGAAGTCCGTGAAGTTTTTCCATCTTTTCTGAGTTAGCTGCGTAGTGCTGGACCGTTTGTTCAACATTATCACTAGTTTCACTAGTTTTAGCGCTTACAGAAATAGGTTCCTTGGTAAAGTCGTGAATCAGTTGTTCGATGCTTGGACTAATAGTCGCAGAAAAGAATTGTGATTGACGCTGAAGCGGAAGCTTACTCAAAATGAATTTAATATCTACAATAAAACCCATATCAAGCATGCGGTCAACCTCATCAAGTACAACTGAAGAAACATTATTTAGCTTTAAGGAACCGCGTTCTATATGGTCCCTGATTCTTCCGGGAGTACCAATTATCACATTTGGAGTTTGTCTAAGATCTCTTAGTTGTGGTCCCATAGGAACTCCGCCAATAAGCAGCACTCCGAAAAGACCGCTACCCTTGGCTAGTACACGGCATTCTTCTTCAATTTGTAGTGCAAGCTCCCTGGTTGGAGCAACTATTAGTGTTCTTTGGTTTGGCTGACTCATCATTTTATGAAGCAGTGGCAATAGAAAGGCCATTGTTTTACCAGTTCCTGTGTTAGATACACCTATAATATCGCTACCATTTAGTGCGAAGGGAATAGTTTTATCTTGAATTTGGGTAGGATTAATAAATCCTCTGTTAGCCAAATTATGCTTTAGTGTGGAATGTAGCTCAAAGTCGTCAAATTTATACTGCGGCGTATATTCGCTTTGTGCAATTGGACGTGCAGATTTAATAAATCGACTAGAGTCAATTCGTTGTCCACCGCGACTTGGTCGTGATCGACGTTTATAATTACTTGATTTGTACATAAAAATAGAATCCTTTTCGTTATTAATTTGTAGTACTTCTTGCCCTTATTTGAAGCCTAGGTACTACGTTTGTCACTAATAACTTGGATTCAAGAAAAACAGCTAAACATAACTATAGCATAGAATTGCCACAAAATAAAGCATAAGTAGCTAATAAGACTATACGGATTTAGTTTTACAGATAGATTTTTTAAACAAATGAAAATCTAAGCGATACCTAAATAACCAGGTACATTGATGCTTCCAAAGCCTCCTTATCTGGTAAATACTTTATTCTTATGCTATAATAGAGCAAAGAAGAAGGGGGCGCTGAATTGAGGCGCTTAATTTTATGTCAAAAGTACAAGACCCGACGAAAATTCGGAACATTGCCGTTATTGCCCATGTTGATCATGGAAAAACCACACTAGTAGATGGTCTTCTAAAGCAGTCCAAAACTTTTCGTGACAATCAGGCTGAAATGAGCCAGGACCTAATCATGGACAGCGGTGACCAAGAAAGGGAGCGCGGGATTACTATTACTGCTAAAGTTACGGCGGTTCAGCATGAAGACTACAGGATTAACATTATAGACACACCTGGACATGCAGATTTCAGCGGTGAAGTAGAACGAACATTAAATATGGCAGATGGTTGCCTACTCATCGTGGATGCTCAAGAAGGTCCAATGCCGCAGACAAAATTTGTGCTTGGCAAAGCGCTAGCTTCAGAACTTAAGCCAATTGTAATAATTAATAAAATAGATAAACCGGGATCAAGGCTTTCAGAAGTTGAAGACGAACTAGCAGATTTATTTCTAGAACTTGCAGTACATGAAGATCAACTGCATTACCCAATATATTTTTCTGTGGGCAGAGAAGGTAAGGCATGGGTTAAACCACCTAGTGACCCTGGCGTAGAGGCTGACTTAAGCGTATTATTCGAAGCCATAATAAGCGACATTCCAGCTCCGTCAATTGAGCTAGATAAACCCTTTCAAATGCTTATTACCGCCTTAAACTGGGATAGCTTTAAGGGAAAGTATGCCATAGGACGAATTACCAGGGGAAAAGTAAATGCTGGAGATAAAATAAGCATTTGCAAAAAAGACGGATCAACCCTTAAAGGTAAAGTCGACAGTATCTACATGAGCCATGGTTTAAGTAAATCTGAAGTGCAAATAGGTGTAGCGGGAGATATAGTCCAACTAACTGGCATAGATAACGTACAAATAGGCGAAACAATTGCAGATTTTGATGAACCTGAAGCACTACCTGTTCTCGAAATTGAATCTCCAACTTTAAAAATTTATCTTGGTCCTAATACTAGCCCATTTAAAGGTAAAGAAGGTGAATTTACGACTAGTCGACAAATAGGCGAAAGACTAACTAAAGAACTAGAAACTAATGTTGGTCTAAAAGTGGAAGATGACGGAATAGGTTACGTTGTTAGCGGTCGAGGAGAACTGCATCTTAGCGTGTTAATTGAGACAATGCGCCGTGAAGGATTTGAATTTGAAGTAGGGCGACCTCAAGTAGTAACACATGTGGAAAACGGTATTGAAGTTGAACCGATCGAGGAATTAATTATTGAGGTTCCTGCTGAACATGTCGGTACCGTACAGATGGAGTTAGGCCAGCGAAAAGCTGTCCTAAAAGAGCAGTTTGCGAGTAATAAAGGCGTTACTAAGCTTATTTATGAACTACCTACTAGGTCGGCTCTCGGAATAAGAAACATTCTTATGACTAATACTAAAGGAACCGTAATTATGAACAGCCTGACAATTGGCTATGAAGCTATAACGAGTCAGCTGAAACAAATTAGAAACGGCGTATTAATTGCCTTTGAAACTGGAACTACTACGCCGTACGCCCTTCAAACTGCCGAAGAACGTGGTAATTGCTTCGTAGGTCCTGCCGAAAAAGTGTATGCCGGCCAGATTGTCGGCTTAAATTCTAGACAAGAGGATATGGAGATCAATGTTTGTAAGGCTAAGCACCTAACTAACATGCGTAGCTCATCATCAGACGGAGTCGTACAGTTAACTCCTCCAATTATCTTCAGCCTAGAGGAGTGCCTGGACTTTATTGAAAACGATGAACTCTTAGAAGTTACACCCAAAAACCTCAGATTAAGAAAAAAAGAATTAGATCCTAGACTTAGAAAACGCCAAAACAATAAATAGTTGTTTGTTCCTAGAAGCCATAAAGACAAGTTGCAAAAAGTATTAATATATGCTAAAATATATAACGTATATTTCAGAGATTTATAACGGAGCTGTAAATTGAAAATAGAGAAAACCGCTAGTCGAGAATATGAGGTAATGCAGTCACTGCAGCAAGAAGGCAGACTTCAAAGAGATTTACCTGAATTTGGTCTATTTGCCGGTGCTATTGCGCTACTAAAACCAACGTATGAAAGGATGCAGAAAAAGGATTGGTCACCAGTAGTAACATTTGTTCCTGAGGATCTTTCACTAGAAGACGGTGATTATCTAATTGGCGGTAGAACACTGCCGGATGGATCAACAGCAAGTGGGATTTCAGGTAAAGTCGATAGATACTGGGCGCGAAACACCGATCCAACACAATCATTTACTAGAGCCAACGAGGCTTCGACTGTAACAGGCGTAGTTCCTGGTTGGGATATAGCAGTCATTAGCGGCAGAAATGAACCCGTTTTTAGAAATGTTGGCAACGATGGTTTCTCCGGTAAGAACGCAAAAGAGTATATAAGACAGGCTAGAAAACTTATAATTGGCAATAGCGAAGGATTAGAGGAATTAACTACTGAAGTATTAGTAGCAATAGCCAGTCCTAGTTTCGCAACTTATGCTGTTTTACAAGCGCGAAATTTAGCTATGAATTTACAGCCAGTTGATTCGTCAAAGTCTGGCCTAGTTAGGACTAACCTTAAAGAACGTACAGTGGATCCAAAGTATCAAAGCCCCTTAACAAAAAGCGTATTAGTAGGACATTGGAGCTCGAAGAGGGCAGCTCTCCATCTAAACAGCGCAAAGCTAGGACCTGCAAGCCAGAATCCGCATTCCGGATTTAGGCCCGCTATCCGCTCAAAAGATTTAAAACGTTAATTAAAATATTTATGTAGATTGATGTACTATTTCAGGTAGTTAATACAGAAGAGGCAATAAATTTTTATAAAAAAATATTTGGTGGAGAAGTCGATATTACGCGTAGGGGTGAAGTTGATCCCACTACTCCAGAAGCAGAAAAAAACCGTAATTGAAACTTGATAAAAATAGATGAGTATGATATAATATAACTAATTATGCCAGGTAAAGAATTCTCACCGACTTCGATCGATACTGTTCCAGAATTAGATTTGGATCCGGAACGACTTGTTGCTGTGAATGTTTGCGGTGAATCTTTCGAATTACCGTTAAATGAAGCAATCGACGCTGCCTTTATTGCAGCAACTTTAACAGGAACTCCCGGTACCTATCTAAAAATATTAGCAGGAAGAAAAACAAATCCGGAAACACACACTGCACATCTGCTGACACTTACTTTGCTTTCGGAAAGTATTGATATTAATACGGTAGAACTTGCCGAAGAACTAGGTATAAAACCTGCAAAATTATTAGCTTCTGTAGATGAAGGGTTTGATAAAATTGAAGAAGGTGGTGAAGAAAATACATTTAAGATACTAGAGACAAAATATTTAAAGCTTTTAAGAGGCCAAGAACTTAATTTCTATGTATCAGGCTCAACCAATCAAAAAGAAGAATTGTCTAAACAGCAAATTAAGCAAATTTTACGCGCTCAATCCGGTGATATAGATGCAACCGCAGCTATTGCAGAAGAATTTGTTGGATTATTCGAAGAAGTAAAAGATAAAATTCCTCCGGATGTTAATATACCCGATCAAGATGTCTCGAATGTTATTCATAGAATACTTAATGATTTTATTAAAAAATTCGACCCTCAATCAACTAGTTCTTTTTCATCTGAACTAAAAATAGAATTAGAATCTCAGTTATCCAAATTGCAGTCCATAGCATCTAGTGCTAAGCGCAGAAATATGCATCATTTTCTGAATGAAGTAGTTGAATTCGAAGAAGAATGTAGTGAAATAACCAAAGACGTGGATCCAAAGCTAGATGAAGCAACTGTAGATACAATAATTTCCGGAGCTCATAAATTTATAGTTGATCTTTTGCATAATGCTAGATCTGTAGTGGATGGCGTGCCAATTAGTAGTACTTCTATTCTAAAGCCATCAAGAAAAGCGGCTAAAAATTATGAGAACGAAGTTCGTAGGCATATATTTACTTCTGGAGTAATGAGAGAAGTAAACTGGACTGAATTTGATTTAACGCAGCTTCCTACTGATCGACTGGCGTTTTTCATTGCCTGCGTATTTAAAAACAACCCATCAGTCGAAGTGACAAGTCGATTAACTGACGATTTATATGATGCCGGTTATATTCCGTTTATAGAAAAGTAAATATAAAAGCTTATATAATATTTAAATAATTTCACATACCTATGATAGATAGCTTAAGACATACTCAGCCCGAAACAGATACACTAGAAGTGCTACTAATTCCTGATGTTCCTTTAGATCCGGCAGCAGTGGAACTTCACGAACTTCAGTCGCCGGGATTTCAATTTGGAGGCCCAGGCATCGGTCATGTTGATCCAATAGAAGCTGAAAGAGCAAATCTGTTAGCACAAAGCCTAGTTCCTGAAGATACAGCGACAGTAGAAGGGATGCAGGTATTTCTGAATAATATAGGAAAAATACCGTTATTAACTGGCGCTGAAGAACTTGACTTAGCGAAACGAATTGAGACCGGTGACTTTGACGCTAAGCTTAAAATGATTGAATCTAATCTAAGATTAGTCGTTTCGATCGCTAAAAATTACCATGGCCAAAGTTTTACCCTAACGGATATGGCTCAAGAAGGGTGTTTAGGCTTAATTAGAGCAACGGAAAAATTTGATTATAGAAAAGGATTTAAGTTCTCTACGTACGCAACACCTTGGATTAAACAGGCTATTCAAAGGGGTTTAGCTAATAAAGATCGAACAATGCGCAATTCCGTATACACGGAAGAAAAGATTAGAAAATTAAACAATAAAATCTCTGAATTAGAAGCACAGCTGAGGAGAGAGCCCAGCACTGCCGAAATCGCAGACTACGCAGGTATGACTGAAGATACAGTGCAGGAATTATTGGCAAAGCGTCAGGCCTTAGCTTCATTGGATAAGCCGCTAGGGGACACAGATGGTAGCGGCAATACATTAGGCTCGGTATATCCATCCCGTGTAAATGTTGAACAACAGGTAATGAACGAAGACTTACAAGCAAAACGTTATTCGGTAATTATGAATTTAATGCATAGATTGCTTAACCCTACGCAAATTGATGTGGTAGTAAGTTATTTTGGAATCGGGGATAGCGATCCCGAAAAAGTAAAAACAATCGCCGAAAGACATGAAATTTCAGAGAGTTATGTCCGAATTATAATAAGAGAATCGCTGGCAAAGATGAAGAGCAGGCCAGGCGAATTAGTCGATTATAGGTAACTATAATTTACGAGAGAGATGCAGCTCTACAGCTTCTACAATTGTTGCTAAACTAGTTTCCGATTTTATGAAATAAGCAGGTGAGCCTTCTAAATAATATAATCAAAGTTTAATTTTGTGTTACAGAGAAGCTGCTACCATTAATTGCTGATGGCGTAGATATTGGATTACCTGAACCATTGACCATAGTTATTTCTTGAGTATTACTGGTAGAAATATTGGTATTACTTCCATTTGCTTTAGTGGATCCATTTGCAAACAATACACTTCCATATGTATCAAACGGTATTTGTGTAGACCTGGAGTAACTGGGATCCTCCTCGATCCATTCAACGGATGAATGAGTTGATGCGTATGGTACTGAAACTGTAAATGACTGACCAGAGGTATTATCTATAATATATATATTCCATTGACCTGACGATATTTCATTCAGTGTTGCGGACATAGAGTCACCCTGACTAACGCTCATGCTTGGGATATTAATTGAAGCATCAGGCAATAATTCATAAAAGGCTGAAGTAGATACTTGCCCGCTAGCCGAAACTATATTGTCGGTGCCCACCTGTATAAGATCATTTGTTGTAACACCGCCAATGCCTATCCATGATGCATCAGCGCTAGTAGTAGAGCCGTTTCCACTAACATGCGGCGTAGTCCATGAAGCCGAAACTCCAGTATATACCGCATTACTGGACATATAACCTGACCAATTAGTTGATGTATAACTTGTTTGCGGTGCCGGATTTGAATTACCCTGACCGCTATTAGGATTAGCTGGTGGCGTAGAAGGCGAAGGGGTTAAACTGCTAACATTGCTGCCTGGCGAAGGCACAACTACAGGAGCAGGTTTTTGGGTTATAACCTTACTTGGAACGGGTGTAGGAGCAACGGCTTTTACTGGAGCGGGCACCGATTTCGCTATTACTGTGGGTGGAGTCGCGTTAACGGGCTTAGTACTCTTTTTAGAAGTAGTTGAATGACTTAGTTTAACTGTTACATGAACATTTCTCTTAGCTACTTTTGAGGTAGACTGTCCAATTAGAGTTAAAACAATTAAAGATAAACATATAAAAAAGGCAACAAGCAAATTGTGTAAATAAGATAATAATATCTTTTTAGTTAAATGAATTTTCATTTTTGACAGCTCAGTAGCCGAGCAGGACTTTATTACTGTTTTTTTGTTTTCGGGGGTACCAGCTAATTTTAACAAATAATTACCAGATTAAGCAAAGATTGAAAGTAGAACAGAAATCAGAGTCTCATTATTTGCAGACAGTTAGAATATGCTTCATTATATTTAATTATGAAACATGCTACCCCTCTAACCTATAGCTTCAGCTATGGGTTTCTTGGAGGACGGGGTAATAGTAGACACTTTAGAAAAATGCTGACTAAAGCCGGATATATTGAGTCAAAAAATTTGAATAGTGCAAATATTATTATCGCGCATTCGGCTGGTTGTTTTATGATTCCAGAATCCACTTCAGCCGGTCTTATATTATTTATCGGTATGCCACTTTCCCAAAACAATCCGTGGCAAACTTTTAAAATTGCTGGTAAAGAAAATTACAAAGAATTTATACGCAATAAGCATATATTAAAAGTAATAAATATAGGTTTCTACGCTGCTTTTTACGGTATCACTCAGCCAAAACGAAACATCAAGATAATGCGAGATGCTAAAAATATTCCACAAATTAAAAAATACTCTGACGCCACAGTAGTATTTATAGTCAATAAAAAAGACCCCTGGCCGGATATTAAAAATTCAATCAGCAAGTTACATAGATATAATTGGTCATTTGTAAGTATGCCGGGATCGCATGACAATATTTGGGAATATCCTAGTAGCTATGTAGCTATTATTAAGCATTTTGCTAGAAGCGTTAATTCAAGCTTAAAACATTAGATAGTCATTATTATTAATGTTATAAAGCATATGCAAAATACGAAAATCTTACAACATATATAAAGTATCATATTTGATCTGTCTTGCTTCTGAGCACACTTACTTGAGACCTAAAAGTCTAGTACTACTAAAAAGAAGCACGCTACTGCCGTCGTCCGTTGTTTCAGTTGTTGCCGGTTTACCTAACTGATTGACGATTGGCTGTTCTGTGCATACACTAGGCGCATTAATTATTGCTTGGCCATCTAAAATCACTGGTACTAGTTTAGACGGGTTACTATCGACGGCGATATGAGTGTCCCTAAATGCATAGGCGTGGACCAGTTTACCGCCACCACAAGCAACTGGCAGCAGTAAAGTGTGTTTAACGCCACCATAATAAGCTAGTGGCGTAGCGCTATCCATGCTGCTGAAAGCATAGGCGTAATTATGATTATTCAAATAACGCATGACACTACCTAAATGTCTGTCTTTAGGAAAGCTTGTGTCCCACGACTGAATCAATGCATGGCTGAGTAAAAATGCATTGAATAGTATGAATCCTATTACGACTAGTTTGGGTACTATGGATTGCTCAAATAAATAGCTCAGCGATGCTAATGCCAGAACTATAACAGGTGCGAGCATGACAAGATAACGAGATGTATCACTCTGTAAGGCTGTGCCGCTAAAAATGTAAACCAATTCATCAACGATTAAAAAGATAACTACAAATAGACCAAAACGAAGTGCAACTTTGCGCCTCAGAATTCCTAGGGTAAAACTTATTACTCCTAGTACTATAAATAGCAAATTTACTACTTCCCTTGGTTTGCCAGCGTCTATGCCACCACTTAACTGGCGCACTGTAGACCTGATGGCTGCTTGGGCAGCTCGGGATATTTGTGAGACATCCTGCGGAACGGTACCCGCCCCGGCTTTACTAATAGTAATATCTAAGACATGCCTAGCGATAAAAGTTAAAATAAGGGCTGCTATAACTCCACAACTAAAAATAACAAATATAGTTGTAATCCGCTTCCATGACGTTTTTTTAAAGAGTGCAAGCAGCAAAGCGTAAACCAAAATAGGTAACGCCACCATATATACCTGCAAGGTGTCAGCAAAAAATAGTAATGTTGCTAGTAATGTTAAGCCAACAGTATTCCGTTTAGTCGGTTCTCTTAATACGCGTAAACTATATAAAACTAAAAACATGCCTCCGGCCACCTCTAAGTTTCTGGAATTTGCGAACTCTATCCAAAAAACCGAACCTGCAACAATGGATAACCATAGCATGGCACTATAGAAAGCACTGCTAACTTCAATCTTGAATTCAGCTAGGATTTTCTGTAAAACAATGAACAATAATATGTACGTTGCAACATTGATCAAGATTGTCAGAAGTATTAATTTTAGACGCGGAGACCCAGGCAATAAGTCGGCTGGCATATATATCAGGAAAATCTTTAATAGATAGTTGGTGGGGCCAAGACTAATAGGTGCCGCGTAGCCGTGAAGCCAAGAATGCGCGAGCACTTGCTGCGTTGTTAAATCATAAGTAGAAGTGCTATTAAAGAAACGAAGCAAAGTCCAAACACTTATAAAAGCAGATCCCAGTAGTATGAATAACAACCTAGTGTGATGCCTAACCTGACTTAGCCAGCTCTTCACAATAGTTACTTGCATCATTCTAGGGCGTAAGTATAACAGAACGTGGTCATCGAATACTTAGCGTAACTATACCCTTAAGTGTTATATTGTTAATAAATGGCCTAAAACAAAATGACATGCTTTTCATGCAATCAACAATTACTATCTGACAAGACAGGTTTTATCGTATGCCCACATTGCGGAGCTGTTAACATATCTGGCACGCCAGATAAACCCGTGTATACACATCATTCAGGTGTTCGTGTAATTCCGCACAATAAATCCGGAAGTCGGCTAGTCGGAATGCGATTACCTAAAAAGCTAACAAGCATTACAGCGCTTCTCGTAGCACTAGTTTGTTTACTAGGTGTCTTAGCTGCATCTTTCAATATTCATCTTAATCAGCACCATCAAACAACTAGTACCCCAATTGCTAAGAGAGCTTCTACAGCAAAATTAAAGCATACTGCTCAGTCTGTCAGCAAACCAACGCCCCAATCTATCGCTATAGCACCAAAAACGTCAACAACTCCTTCGGCAGCACCAAAACCTGTTGCACAGTCTACCGCACCGCAACAGTCACTCAGCGAAATAGTGGCAACGATTAATCAACGCCTACAGCCATATGGCGTAACGGCTACGCTAACTCCTAACAATAATGCTTATACATATTCGACATGGTCCACTCTAACTAGCAGTGATATTAATAATTTGCAACAGTTTAGCACGTATTTAACGCAAGAATTTAGTAAGTACCCCACTAGTCTAGTTGTGAATTCCGGGCTTAAAACAATTGGTCTAGTAACAAACTTGAAAGTCTCAGGAGGTGCCCGGGCGGCCGCACCAGCGCCTAGCATTACAGGCATGTTATATGACGTAAATATGATGACAAATGCCGGCAGCGCCTATGCAAGGGAAGTTGTTAGCCATGAGTATTGGCACTACCTAGACTACAGAATGCAGGGTTCATATAATTATGCCGATAGCCAATGGTCGTCATGCAATACGGCTGGATTTAATTATGGTAACGGCGGGGCATCGGCATACGGGGGAGGCTACAATGGGGCATTTCACCCTCAACCTGGATTTATTTCACAATACGCCACGTATGCAATCGAAGAGGATAGAGCAGAGATGTTCGGGTGGCTTATATACAGTCCATCGAGCGTCAAAAGTCTCAATGATAGCGGGCTAAACTGCAAAATCAGCAGACTAACTGCAATTGTCCACCAATTAAGCCCGTCAATGAATTTTTAGCAAAGTCAGGTACTAATACACAATGGTCACCAGAATTTAATAGATACAAAGGGTATGGCTGGCTAACTTCCTGAGCCAGAGTATATTATCGATGCGTGGCAGTGTTTTGGAGCATGTCATCATGTACCTCCCGAAGCAGTCTTCCCACTACTTCATCGTTAACTTGATCAAATTCCTGGTAGTGAGCGCCGACGGCGCCTAAAAAGTTTTCAGGATTGTCTAGTACTATGAGCTGATCAACACTATCTTTTAACGCGTCGACACTTTCCTGAGAGGCAACTGGTACGGCCACTATCACTTGTTTGGAATGCTTGTTTCTGACAGCCTTCACTGCAGCCTGCATAGTTAGTCCGGTAGCAATACCGTCATCGACAATGATCGCGGTCTTGTTTAACAAACTGGGTGCTACGAAGTCTTTCCCATAGTACTGTTCCCGTCGCCGCACAATAAGTTCTCTGGCAGCTGTCTCTGCATGCTTAAGCCAGGTTTTGTCGATATTAGCGATTTCAGACTGATTGTAAATCGGTGTTTCATCCTCAGCTATAGCACCGACTGCATATTCGGCATACGATGGGTGTCCGATCTTGCGGACTAAGACGAGACCCAGTGGTACTCGAAGACTTTTCGCAACCTCTGCACCTAAGACTATTCCGCCGCGAGGCAAGGCCAGTACAACGGCGGCTTCTCCCTTATAGCGTATGAGCGCTTTAGCCAGTTCTTTGCCTGCCTGTTGGCGGTTGCGGTAGATCATCACGGTTTACTTAATAGGTACAGTTTTGGCTTTAATCTTGGGAGAGGTAGTAGTCGGCATCGCTACCCTCAATACCCCGTCTTTGAATACAGCCTCGGTATTGTCGATTCTCACGCCTTCTGGCAATTTGACACGGCGCAAATATCGGTTACTGCTTTCTCGGAAGTAATACCGTCGCTTGCCTTTGCCCTCTTCTTTCTCGCTGTGTTCGGCTGAAACTTCCAGCACCCCTTCATCGGTGGTTACCTTTACCTCATCCTTCGTGAAGTTCGGCAGACTCAACTCGGCTACTAATTTGCCATCTTCTTCGTAAAGATCCATAGTCGTCGAGTCAGCGAGCGAAGGCAATAAACCCCAGTCATCCTCCCAAAACTTATCTAGATCCCGTTCCATCCTTTGTAAATCACGGAGCGGATTGTATCGTACTAACTGCATAGCTTCCCCCTCGTTATTAACTTAATTACCGGTGGTATTTTCTGCGTATACGTTTACAATACTAACTTTCAGTGAACATGGGCATGGTGGTGAAACGTAGTTGTTCCGTAGCCCTCTTCGCCGATCCAGCTATGACGAGCATGACGGGCTGTGTCAACCAACCACTCTAGCCCAAGGACGATAGCCAGACTATAGAACACAAATTGGCTGGTCATGATGACCCCTACAATTACTAGTCCAATTGCCACAACTCCTAACATCATTTCGGTGACATTAAGTATGCTTCGGTTGGCAAAATTGAAGCTACTAAATGCAAACATAACTAGACCAATTAGCGCTAGTACAGCGACCGCACTGCGCCAGCTACCTATCACCGACCATGAATAGCTATAAAATTTAGCATACACAACGGCCGCACCCCCGATAGCGAGTAGTGCGTTTATTACATCCTTCAATGATAATTTCATGATATCCCCCTTACTAATTTGCTTGACGCGTAGTTCTCTGCATCTCTTTCGATTCTCGTTTCATGACAATAAGCTCTCGATATCATAGGCCTCCTTCCCATGCATATTAAGTTGACATTACCCAGTATGTACTGATGCAAAATGACTGTCTGTAAGCAATGTCTCCAAAAGACGATGATCCGCATCACACACATGTCTACTTAACGCTATTACAGCTGAGGGTATACCATAGACTAGGGCTATAATTAACATGACTCAAGCAGCACGTAGCATATCTTACGGTCTAATTGCAGCGTTCACATTACTGCTGATATGTATACTTATCCGTCCAGCCGGTCTCTCTGCTAATGACGGACTTAGCTATTTTGGTAGCTTTAAAAATACGATTATTCCATATTCTGCGGCCTTTTTTCTGAACGCTTACTTTTATTGGGAGGCTGCCAGGGTATTAGTCAATAATAATAAGCTTCATAACTACGTTGCTTACGGTTTACGAGTCATGGCATTATTGCTCACAGGATTAGTATTAACTCCTCACACATTAGTGAATCCAATCCATACTGCTATCGGAACAACCCTATTTGTATTCCAGCTAGTATTGTCCATCTGGCTATTGGTAAAAATAGACTTTAGCTGGCAAAATCTTGGCTTGGTTTGCATTGAATTATGCGGCGGACTTATCTCATTTTATTACTTGCCAAAACCACATGGCCTACTACTCCAAGGACAGGTAATTTTTCAACTTGCATTCGGTATTTTGCTCTGCAAGGTAGTAAACAAATATGGCCGACAACAATTAACTGACACAAAATAGCGTTCTGAGCTGATTAGCATAAATACATTGACAGAGATCACACTAAAATGATAGTTCGAATGGTAGAATATAGGATATGAATATCGAAACAATCGCTTCTCTTGTAAACTTAAATCACCCTCAGCATTACATCCATTGGTCAATTTTCACGATATCTATAGCAAATTTGATAATTATAGCTACTATGGTAGTTATTTTTGGACTGGCAATTCTATTGCCGTTTCCAAAAAGTCGAGATAATGAGGCTGATAAAGATACTGAATCTGACAACCAAGACGTCAATCATGGGCCATTTGCCAGTAAGCCCAATGGCATGTGGACTAACAAAGTAAGAAACTTTTTCCTAAGGATACTACCACCAGGCAAGCTGCTGCCCGATCGTCAACCGGCTTACGTTTCATCATGGATCTATGTATTTGGCGTTGCAACTCTAGCTGCTTTAGGCGTGTTGATGGCTTCCGGCGTGGTACTGGCAATTGGTGGGGTTAATTGGTGGCACGATAGTCCATTAGGGCACTTTGTGAATAGTGTGCACCTATGGAGTGTCGAGCTATTTATGGCCTTTATGGTTATTCACTTATGGGGTAAGTTTTGGATGGCAGCTTGGCGAGGCAAACGAGCATTAACATGGATGACAGGAGTTTTAGCTTTTGGGGTATCCATTCTAGAATGCTTCACAGGGTACTTATCTCAGCAGAATTATGATTCACAATGGATAGCTGCGAACGGTAAAGATGCTATTAATGCTACTGGCTTGGGATCATTTTTTAATCTTATGAACTTTGGCCAAATACTCACTTGGCATATTATCGTGATCCCGCTGGTTCTAATATTATTTGTGGCAGTACATATTATATTGGTAAGAGTAAGGGGAGTTTCTCATCCGATTCAAAGAGCGCATGGACGAGCGGCTAGACGAGCGCTGAAAGCTGCCGAAGCCGCAGACTGGAAAGGGCCAACAAGACGCTACGATATATTAAAAGAAGGAACACTCGCAACAATAATAGTTTTATTTCTAGTATTTAGCCTTGCTAGTTTACTATCTTCCCCAGATGAACCGCCCGTAACTGTTGCAACTTGGTCAAAGATTGCTCCCGCTGATTTTATGGGAACAGCAGCGAGTGAGTTAGCAGGTACCAGTGAAACAGCTAAGTATGGGCCGCCCTATAATAATGGGTCTTCAAATGTACAGCGCATCGGAGTTTCACCGCAATTGCTTGCCGGAGTTCACCAACCAATAAACCCAGCTCAAACGTTTGTATTATCCCCGCTCTCAACAGTAGCTTTAGGGAACTCAACTCTCACAAAAGCGCTCTCTGACTATAATCGAGCTACATCTAAGCAGCAGCAAGCCTGGGCTCAATCCTACTTAAATGCAGTTACAAGCAGCGTGACGTTTAAGTCGGGGATACCGACAGTAACGAAGGCTGACGACGGTCCTCTACCGGTTATGATTGCTAGTGAATTGTCGATGGCCCAAAGCGGAGCTATAGATGCTGATTTATTAGCACAGCAGCCATTTTACGGCACCAATTACACAAAACCACTGTTATTTATAGAAGATGGTAGCTATTTTTCATCAATTGCCAAATCTGAACATTTGACTGGAACTCAATGGGGGGTGATGAATGAAACCGGTTCGTTTCCGGGACAACCATGGCTGTGGCTATACACACTTTGGTATCAAGTGCCCAGTTTCAGTACATCAGCTAATGTAGACTTAATCGCTATTTATCTTACTAGTCTTGCAACCTTGTTGTTACTTTTGGTGCCATTTATACCGGGAATTCGAGACATACCCAAATTAATTCCAATCCACCGTTTAATATGGAAAGATTGGCGCACTAAAAAAAACTAGACTAACCTGTAAATCTAACAAATACTTAGTGGATAAGGCGTAAAATATGTGCTCTTAGCTGAGCATACCGGTAAGGAACCTTTTTGGATTTCGTTCGGGTTGATGCTGAAAGCCTGGATCCTACAGACGTTGATTGTTAATAACCGTACTTGGCTGCAACGTGATCTTTGTTGATCCCATTTATAACGTTCACATAACCCATGGACTCCAAAATATTTTTCGATACGTTAGAACGGCTTCCAGTTTTGCAATACAAAATTACTTCTGCGTCTTTCGGTATAGCGCTAAGCTTTTCAGTCCCACTCATCAATTCCGAGGGAGGTATGTTTAGTGCGTTTGCAACATGCCCGGCTGAGTATTCTTCAGGCTCTCGCACGTCAATAATAAATCTGACCATACCTTAATTGTAGCAAGTTAAAACACTACGTAATCCTGAACTCCTATCCCTTGTGGACTTTTATGGCGTACATATCCTTGACTACTCATGCCGGTCTGGAACCTTTATACCCCATTTTGCAGACTTTTTGGAATTGGCCTACAACCACATTGCCTTTGATGTTCTAGGTGCCACTTCAGCCGCTCTTCATGTGTCGTATTCTTTGGCATTTTGTGTTGCTCATGCCATAACTTATTCATACACTTAATTCTGCTTGTATAGCTTTTTGGCAGTTATGTGCCGTATTAACTAAATTGAGCCATACTCCAAGTCATCCAGACAGAAGTCCTGATGCGACGCGGCTGTTGGAGTGCAGTAACAATCTGGAAAGCTACGTCTGCGGGGCTCATGTAGTCGTTCAAAGCTGGATCACCCTCCGTACGACCTGCTCCAATAGCGAACTCGGTATTGGTACCTGCAGGACATATGGCGGTAACTCGTATGCCTTCAGGAGTTAATTCGCGATCGAGGGAGCCTGCTAGCCCGATTTGAGCGAACTTAGTTCCCGCATAAACAGCTTCATTAGCTCCACCGCGAAAGCCAGCAACACTGGATACGATCACAATATCGCCAGCTCCAGTTTTACGGAATTCCGGAACCGCAGCTCTAATTGTCCAAATCGTACCGGAATAATTTACGGCAATCATGTTTGTCAGTTCACCATCTGAGATGTCAGTTATCCCTCCATAATATCCAATGCCGGCGTTAGCAACTACGCTGTCTAGGCGTCCAAATGTCTCGATTGTCTTCGTAATAAATTTATTATTTTCATCAGCGCTTGTTACGTCCATTTGGATAGCGACGGCACTATCTTTTCCAAGCTCTTTAACTAGCTCATTAAGTCTATCTAGACGGCGAGCTCCAAGCGCTACTTTCGCGCCTGCTTCAACCAACAGCCTGGCGGTCTCCCGTCCAATACCCGAACTAGCGCCTGTAATGGCAATGACATTTCCTTTAAGGTTACGGCTCTCTGCTGGCATTATTAGCACCTCTAGCGACTTTGTTAATATGATTATGAAGCGGTGTCACTTTAAAGTCTATTATAGCTGAGTGTCCAGGCCTAGAACAATAATAGATAACCACTCTACATATTTGACTTTAGCTCGAATCTATCGTGGCTGAGCATACCGGCCTAGAACTGTGCCCGAGACGAGACACTTTGAAACAATATAATGCAGCTATTTGTCAGCCAGCGGTAGCGGCTCTTCTTCTTACGATCCATTTTCTTAACTCATCGGCCATCAGCAGCAACGGCGTCCAAGCAAATATGAATAACCAGCTGCTTGGCGGTAGTGAAGCTGTTTGAAAGATGTGCTGGAAAAATGGGATGTAGATAACCGAAAAGATAAGCGTCAGCTCAACAGCAATTCCTATCCAGATTAAAGGATTGACGAAGGCTTTTATCTTGAAGCTGGAAAGCCTTTCCGTACGTTGAGCGAAGAGGTTGCCAACTTGAGTGGCAACCACTGTGGCCAGGGTCATGGCTGTCGCTGATCTGTACAGGTTACCGGTGTGAGGGAGCCCGAAGAAGCCATGGTAGCCGTGCATCCAATACATAAAGAAGAAGGCAACCATTGCCGCACCGCTTTGTATTAGCCCTAAATATACGTAAGACCGTATGAGTACGGATCGTGTAACAATATGCTCTTTACGGTTTCGCGGCGGTCTATTCATGACATCAGGCTCAGGCGGTTCAGCGCCGAGGGCTAAGGCAGGGGCCATATCAGTGCCTAAGTCAATGAAGATGACCTGCATGACAGTAAGCGCTAGGGGAATACTTGCTCTAGATAATACGAAGATAATAAAAGGCACGGCTTCAGGCGCATTGCTCGTAAATATGTAGGTGACAAACTTCCTTATGTTGGCATATACGGCTCGTCCCTCTTCGATAGCACTTACAATTGACGCGAAGTTATCATCTGTTAATATCATGTCTGCGGCTTCTTTCGCTACGTCTGTGCCTTTACATCCCATCGCCACACCAATATCTGCTTTTTTTAGTGCCGGAGCATCATTAACGCCATCACCGGTTACGGCGACTATGTGGCCTAGGCCCTGAAGGGTAGCGACAATTCGCAGTTTATGCCGTGGCGAGCTCCGGGCAAAGATGACTTCATGGGCAAGTACGTTGCGCAACTTGTTATCATCCATGTAGTCAAGTTCACTGCCAGACACAACTCGTATCCTTTTGCGGGTAATACCAATCTGTTTGGCTATACTTTCGGCCGTTAATCCGTAATCACCGGTGATCATGATGATCCGGACTCCGGCACTCTGGCAGGCCTTGACCGCTTCAATAACCTCTGGCCTAGGTGGATCCATCATGGCAATCAGCCCTAGGAACGTTAAGTCTTGCTCGACATTGACAGCTGAAATTTCCTTTAACTTTCTTGGCAACTTTCGGGAGGCCACGGCCAACACCCTCAGCCCCTGCCGGGCATACTGGTCGTTGGCAGCCACTATACTAGCACGCAGTTCACTACTAAGCGGCACCGCCTTACCGTTTTGCAGAACATTCGTACATAAACTGAGGGTTTCAAGCGGCGAACCCTTAGCCAAAGCTACCCTATCCAAAGTAGGTTGTCCTTCGTCATAAACTTGGTGGATGGTGCTCATGCGCTTGCGGCTTGACTCAAACGGTAGCTCGTCAATGCGCGGCGAATGTGCCAGCTCCAACTGTAGATCCAATCCACCCTTTTGGGTCGCCACTAGCAGGGCTGCCTCCGTTGGGTCGCCCAAGACGCTCCAATGGGCGCTCTCATCAGTCGAAGCCACTAGTCGTGCGTTGTTGCATAGCAGGGCAGCTTGCAAAAGTTCATGGAGGCCGGTTTCCTGCTCCGGTGAATAGATTTTGCCGTGATGCATTATCTCACCTTCTACGCCGTAACCGGTCCCAGTCACGCTTAGTCGGTTGCCCGACTTACCAGCTGAAGCAGATGGTGGCAGCCATATGTCATGGACAGTCATTTCATTCTTAGTTAATGTGCCGGTCTTATCGGAACAAATAACAGTAGTGCAGCCGAGCGTTTCGACGGATGACAGCCTCTTTATTAGGGCATTTCGCTTGGACATGCGCTGGCTACTTATAGCCAGGGCTAAGGTTACGGTGGGTAGCATGCCCTCTGGCACAAACGCCACTATCATTCCTAGGGTAAAAATTGCGCTGTCTGTAAAGTTAATATGTCCAAAAGTGATTGCGAGTAAGAAGAAAAAGCCGCCTATCAGTATTACCATGATCGTAATAATTTTTGTAGCGGTCTGCATTTCTTTTTGAAGTGGCGACAGGTCTTGAGGTAGTGACTGAGTTAAATGGGCTATCTTGCCCAACTCCCTATCCATGCCAGTGGCAAAGACCACGGCCCGACCATTACCCGCCACCACGTTTGTTCCTGCAAAAACCAGGTTGGGAACTTCGACGGCTGTCAAATTTTCTTGGCTAATGGCCAACGAGGCTTTCGGTACAGGCTCAGACTCGCCTGTAAGGATTGACTGATCAACCCGCAGCTCGGCCTCACTTACCAGTCGGGCGTCAGCTGAGATATGGTCGCCTTGAGACAGTACGATAACATCACCCGGAACTAGTTCGTCTGCTAGTACGCTTTGCTCCACCCCACTACGGATAACTACGGCCTTTTGCGGAAGCAATTTCTGTAAAGTCTGAGTGGCTTTTTCCGCGCGATATTCCTGCCAAAAGCTGAATACACCGTTGATAATATTAACCAGCCATATAGCTATGCCAAGTTGCGGCATGCCTGCGATGAATGCTATGGCTCCACCCGCCCATAGTAGGACAGCCATCATGTGCGTAAAGTTAGCAATCAACCTGGCGTAGTATCCGGTTCGGACAAACTCTTCAATTATGTTATTACCAAAGCGTTGCCTGCGAGTTTCCACTTCTAATTCGCTTAATCCTTGAGTCGTCGTTGAAAGCTTGCCATAAACCTTGTCAGGAGCCAGCCGCTGTATATCAGAGTTCATAATCCATTCCCTTTACCAACTATTTTAGTATACGGGAATGAGCTACTGGCAAATCATGACCGTAGTCACAGGGCGCAGATGATTTGTATCTCGTTACGATCTGCGATGCGCTTACTTACGCGGTGTCTATACAAAATGAAAAGGTATGTGGGCGTACGTCTGTTATGCTGCATTTGGCTGGCCTTGTCTAACGAATTTCGGACTAATTTGACTTATATTGCCAATGCCAAGGTTCCCACATAATACCGTCAGGGTTATTGGGTGGATACGATTCGTAAAAATCAAAATTATTTGCATGGTCTTTCAGCCATTCATATTCAACGCTATCTTTAAAAGCCAACGAGTCTTCGTCTTTAGGTTCACCGTCAACGTTCATGACGTCAATAGCGGTCTCGCTAACAGAGCTGTGCGTTGAATACTGTGGAAGGGCTACCCTCTTAAGAGTTTTATTGATATCAAAATTATAAATTTTGGCTAGTATGTAAACTAAAGTCACTACTTGACTTGCAGGTGAACGATACCCAGATCCAACTAGTAATACTCGGCTTGGATAAGATTTTGTAAATTCCTCACCCATCTTGCTAAACGCCGCATAAACAGGTCTGGGTAGATATGATTTTTTGAATAATGCATATTCTCCGTCTTGAGCATATTTGCTATTGTCGATGGCTACAACATCATCTGGAATTGACTCCTCTTTAATTTTCTTTCCTTTGAATTCGAAATCTAAGGGATTAAGTTGAAGTATTTCTTCAATCAACATTTTACTTTCTGCGTCAGCAATCATCCACAAATCTTCCATGGTTGAAAGTCCAGATAGTGAAGATTTCTCAACATCAATAAGAAAATTATCAAGCAGAGCTATTTCATGGTTATCAAAATGCATTATTGGTAGATATTATAAGAAAAAAACCAATTTCATCATACTTTTTCTTTGGCTGGGGATGAGGGATTCGAACCCCCGATCCTGGGACCAGAACCCAGTGCCTTACCGCTTGGCCAATCCCCATTATCAATACAAAATTATATCAGTTAGTAATATAGTTCCCCAATTTATAACTCAAATAACTCTGGGTGAGCAAATCTTGAAAGAGCAAAACTAACCCCGTCAATATATGCCCTTTTTCTATCAACATAACCATTGGTCATAAGGCCGAAATAACCTGTTTTACTGCCCGCATTCTTAACTTTAAAATATTTTTCACATACATCCGTAAGTGTATTGTTATCACGACTCAGGAATCCATAAACTTTACTTGATATCATTATTTTAGGTGACGATGCAATTCCTTCAACACCCTTGTTATTTCGGATAACTATCCAGCCGCATTCCATCCAGCCAGAGGTACTTTTCATCAAACCACCTTCAATTCCAACGTAGTAATCTGCCGCACGTAGTTCTTTACATCTCAGTACTCTATTTCTAGCCCCTTCAATCGTCTCTTCTTCCGATAGAGGTTGGTCTGAGACTCCCGAATCAACGTCTACACCAATAACTTCCCACAACTCATTAGGGAATACACCGTTAAAGGACTCTATTACTGAGTCAATTTTAACTTTATTGGTTGATCCGACAACGACTTTCAATTTCATCTCTAATACTTTAATACATACCTAGAATAGCAAAATAAAGCTGCAGAACCCTAGTTTGGTATACTTAAGCATAAGTGTTGTTACTCAAATGTCTAAAACCGATACCCTATTAAAACCTAAGCTCGCCAGCTACTTACAAAGCACTTGGTACGCCAGGTGGATTATAGTCACTATTGTAGGTGTAAGTTTCTGGTTTTTCCCTGGAGTAAACAGAGAAGTCATAGGCCTGCTTGAAGGTCTAGCAATTATATATAATCTGACGCTTAAAATTGGCGATAAGGTTAGAGAAACTCTTCTAATAGACAGACCAGCAATGTTGTTTATTGATTCTTTTCTGGCGCTTGTTTTAATTATTTATAGTGGTGGAGTATCCAGCCCCTACTTAGCAATATTACCAACAATGATAATCTCCAGCGCCTATTGGTACGGAAGCCTAACTGCAATAAATTTAGGAATTCTTCAAGCTGCAATCCTAATTATATATACGTATACGGTAGCTGGAACGACAGATTTACCTAAAACATTCCTTGTTCAAATGGCGATTTATATAACTATAGGATTATACGTAGGATGGTTAAGCAGATCCGAAAGATCAGAAAGAAAAGAACTGCTAGCTCTTGCCACGGAAGTAGAGAACGAACGTCACCAATTATTAACACTCGTTAATAATATTGGGGACGCGGTATTTGTTATAGATACCAAGGGCAAGGTAATGATATTTAATCATGCGGCAAGCGAATTGACTGGGCATGATTCTATGCTTAAGAAATCCATAAAAGATCTCTTCGCTTTTCAGGATCCAAATAATAATGAAGTAAAATTTGATGTTAAAAAACTGGCTAATATGCGAGAAACAGCTGATTTGAGATTAAATGCTCCTGACGGTAGCCTCATTAACGTGCATATAAGCTTCACGCCGTATCTAGTAGATAGAATTCAGAAAGGCTACGTCCTTATTATTAGAGACATTACAAAGGATAAAACTATTGAGCAGGAGCGAAAAGAATTCATAGCCGTAGCTGCACATGAACTGAGAACCCCGCTTACTATCGCCCAAGGTGACGTGTCGTTTATGCTTTCCCCTCCATTTGTTCCAAGTAACCCTGAGGCCGTGCATATGCTCAACGGTGCCATGAGAAGCTTGAAGCAGTTATCACACATCATCTCAGATCTAACTAGCCTGTCTAAAGTCGATAGTGAAAGTCTGGATGTAAAACTTGAACCATTAAATCCTCTCCAGCTTTTAAAGGATTTAAAATCTGATTTCAATGACCAGGCCAAGGCCAAGGGTATCTCTCTGATTACTAAGATAGATAGAAATATAGATCTACCAGTAATATTAACCAGTCGCTACGTCGTTCAGGAAATAATGACTACTCTTGTAAGCAATGCCCTTAAATTCACAGACGAGGGCAGCGTAACAGTTTCGCTGGAATACAAAAAAGACAAGCCAGAAGGAGTTACTTTTTCGGTTAAGGATACCGGTATTGGCATTTCACATTCCGATCAGAAGAAAATATTCAAAAAATTTTTCCAGAGCGAAGATTACATGACCAGAGTGCACGGTGGTACCGGACTCGGTCTATATATAGCAAAAAAGCTGGCGGAAAGACTTACAGCCAAGTTATGGTTTGACACTGAACTTGGAAAAGGCAGTATTTTCTACTTGTGGATTCCAAATTACAGCCAAGACAAAAAAGATCAGGGCGAAGTAGCTAGCGCGGAAGCCAAAGAATTCTTTAACGAGATTTAGTTTTAGAGGTACTGAGGTTTTTCGTTGGCCAGGAATTAACTATTATAAACAGGCTAAAGAACACACCTAGAGTTAATGATGATGACACTGTATCGCTGCCTTTATCGAAGAGATTGTTTGAGGTAGCAGCTGTGCTTAATATAAGAAAAATTAATCCTGAGAATAAGGATTTAAATTTTGAACGAAGCGTAGGCGAATTAGGGATTTGTCTTAAGAAGAAAAATCCAACCGGGAAAGATACGCCAATATAAATTATAGATTTAAGTATTAGCACTATAGGTTTATCTTGGTAGATAACTAAGTTATGTGACGCACTAAGCATTGCCGTAGAAGTTAAAAACTGTATTACTAATAATACCGCAGAAAATGTAGTTGAGATTAGAAGTAAGTATCTTAATTTAACAAAAGATCGAAGTAATAAGAACCATAAAAGACACACTTGTATTTGAATGCATAATTGAACAAAAAGATCAGCCAGAAAGTAAGTGTATTTTAATGCGTCGGTATTATTAGTGAGTAGAGCCGGTATTCCGAAAAAAAATAGGCCTATTCCTAATGCTATGCCCAACCAGCCGTATATTCTGGCTATTGGGTTTCGGTTATTTTTGTAATTTAGTAGAGCTTTAATGCCGAACTGACTTGTTGTTATACCCCCGATTGTCCAGGTAATTCCATTAATGGGTGTATAAAACATAACCTTAATAGCATAACAAATTATAGTTTAGTGTTATTTATGAGAATAATTGTGATATAGTATTAGACATTAACAATTTGATTTAAATATAAAGAGCGCGGGGAGAGAACTAGCTCGCTGAACCGCCAGCAACCTACACTAAAGTAAGTAAGGTGCTCCATCTAGCCCGATTTAGCGGGAAAGATATGTTAAGACTATATCCTTTCCTAGCTAGAAATAATTAAGCAGAGAGGATATTTTTATGTCAGATAACGTACAAGACTTTATAAACTACTTCACGAGTGAATCAGTTTGTGCTGGTCATCCGGATAAAATATGTGACGCCATAAGTGACGCCATAGTAGATGCAGCACTGGCCCAGGATCCCAATAGCCATACTGCTATAGAGACTGTTGCAGGTGCTAACAAAATTGCCTTATTTGGAGAAATAAAAACGAATGCCGATATAAATTTCCAGCATGTTGCCTGTGAAAAAGTTCGACAGCTTGGTTATTCAGTACCGGCGTGGGGTTTTAGTGATGAATCTGAATTTAGCAACGACGTTCACAAGCAATCACCAGAAATATCCATAGGAGTTGATCAGGACGGCGCTGGAGACCAGGGCATGATGTTCGGGTTTGCGGTTAATGAAACGCCAGAACTTATGCCGCTACCTATCGCTCTAGCTCATGCTCTCACAAAGAGGATAGACGCAGCCAGAGAAAGCAAAGAAATAGATTGGTTGAGACCGGATGGCAAAGCTCAGGTAACAATAAGATATGAAGGCGGTAAGCCTGTAGCAGTAGAAAAATTAGTGCTAGCTATGGCTCACAACGAAGAAACTTCAGCTGAAAAAGTACGCTCTGAATCAATAGAGAAAATACTTAAACCAGTATTGGATTCATTTAAATTCGTAATGCCGTCGGAAGAAAATATTACGGTCAATGGCACTGGGCTATGGCACATCCCCGGTCCAGAAAGTGACGCCGGACTAACTGGAAGAAAAATTGTAGTTGATACTTACGGAGGCTATGCCCGCGTAGGCGGCGGTGCATTTAGCGGTAAAGATCCCTCTAAAGTAGATCGAAGCGGCGCATATGCAGCTAGATATATTGCCAAGAATATTGTAGCTAGCGGACTTGCTGACAAATGCGAAGTTGGACTAGCTTATGTTATTGGTCAGCCCAGACCTTTAATGCAGACTATTGAAACTTTTGGGACAGCAAAGGTAACTGAGAATGATTTATATGCATTTAAGGACAAGTTAATAGATACCTCGGTAAAAGGGATTATTGAAACGCTTGATCTAAGAAGACCAATCTACTCGCAAACTTCTGCTTACGGCCACTTTGGTAAGGCAGACTTGCCCTGGGAAAAAGTTAAAAAGAGTTAGTATATTTTAGATTAATTTTCGCTAAAAAAATCTAATCCTTCGATTTCCTTAGGCATAAAGCCGTCTGGATGTTTAAATCCTGCTTTCCATTTAGTTCCTTTACCATAACCTAAATCCTTCATGAGGTTAGTAGGAGCATTTCTAAGCTGCAAGGGAACAGGCAGGTCAGGATATTTCTGTGCAGTGTCAACGGCTCTATTCATAGCCGAAGCAATTTCTCTGGATTTCGGTGCTTTAGATAGTACTGTAGCGCAGTGGTAGAGATTATACTGCGCTTCCGGTAAACCAATACGTTCAACGGCTAAGAATGTTGATACTGCAATATTAAGTGCCGCTGGTGCTGCCATACCGATATCTTCGCTGGCAAATATTATCATGCGACGGGCGATAAATTTAGGATCTTCACCAGCCTGTATCATTCTTGCCAAATAATATAGAGCTGCTGTAGAGTCGCCACCTCTCATAGATTTTATAAAGGCGCTTATGACGTTATAATGCGATTCGCCCTTTTTATCGTAACCGGGCACTCTTTTTTGGGCGGCTGTTTCAATAATATCCTTAGTTATTGCTTTGCCATTAGCAAGCTGATGAGCAAGTTCTAAATTGCCTAGTGCTACTCGGGCATCTCCTGCTGATAGCTCAGCAATTAATTCAATATTTTTACCATTTAATACTTTAGCGTTTATTTTTAAGCTCTGAGCACCGTTTTTTATAATTTCTTCTATTTCTTTAATGCTCAAGGGATTAAGGACCAACACCCTAGATCGTGACAGCAAAGGATTAATTATTTCAAAACTTGGATTTTCTGTCGTCGCGCCAATTAAATTAATAGTCCCGTCTTCTACATAAGGCAGAAATGCATCTTGTTGGGCTTTATTAAACCTATGAATTTCATCTACAAACAGTATTGTTTGCATGCCAAGCCTTCGGTTCTGCTCTGCATGTCTTATTACCTTCATAACATCTGCTTTACCGGCACTTACGGCACTGAGCTCAATGAACTCAGCTCCTGTTTCTTTGGCTATAATTCTAGCTAAAGTTGTTTTCCCGCTCCCGGGCGGACCCCAGAGTATTAAACTAGTAGGTTGCTTTTTAGATATTATTTCATTGATTATCTTGCCACTGTCTATTAGATGTTCTTGACCTATAACAGCGCTTAATTTCTCCGGTCTCAATTTTTCAGCCAATGGTCTACTATCCATATGTTGATTATACTAGCTAATAATTATTAAATATGCTGTATTTTCTATTCGTCTAGGTGTAATATTACAAATGTAGATAAAAAAAGCCGTGAGTTTTTTAGAACCAACATTAAGATATAGTCCTAGAGGCTTTGCCGGTAGTGTATTTGATAGACACTACATGGCGCCAAATGTTGACTGGGTAGAGTACGATCCGGATGCTTTTAGATTATTAGTTGGAGCAGCCACCGAATTATTCTTTGCTGACCCGAATTCTTATATAAATCGAGATCTAGACGATACTACTCCGCATCCAATTAGATTCAACTATGACCAACAACAAGAACTTCCATCTTTTGGGAAAAGATGGACAGCAGCACTTGTCGGCGAATACTTAAAACCTGAATTTGTTTGGCCGCAGTATGGGAAGTTAGGTGAGTACGCCCTAAAAGAAAGTGTGGTAGTTAGTGAGCATACGGAAGAAGGCAAGCCAAAGCCATTAGTCTGGGTCTTTGGTCAACTAAAGGCTTCAAGATTTAAAGTGGAAAGACCGCAATTAATAACATCTAAGAGGCTAGCAACGAGAGAAAAAGCTAAACATGCGGCAGATCTAGCATTTAATGCCTTATTAATGCATGAAGCAGTTAAGATGGAAAATGAACTAGTTCCTCAATAATAGTTTTTCCTGCTTGTGCTTTAAGGCAACTAAGCTCTACACTTTATATCTATGACAGGAAGAACCCACGATCTGGCCGCTTTTACAGCACTAGGAGCTGTAGTTATATTTGGACCCATTAGAACCGTAACACTAGCTACAGCAATCATGGCGGTTCTTGCTAATTTAGTTGGTGGGATTACTCCTGATATAGACCAGCCTACCGCTCCACTATGGCGGAATTTGCCGGTGGGGAAGTATTTCGGTAAAATTTTCGACAATATTGCCGGTGGACATAGATTTTTAACCCATTCAGTCCTTGGGCTGGTTATTTTTGGTTTTTTAATCCACTTTTTACTTATTTTTCTCGACCCAATTATGCGCTCAGTAGACATTGGCCTAGTTTGGTGGGCATTTATGATAGGTATGCTTTCGCATCTTGTAATGGATACGCTAACAAAAGAAGGCGTTCCCTGGCTTCTTCCTATTCCAATAAAATTTGGTTTTCCTCCAGTTAAAAAATTTAGAGTTAAAACAGGAAAACTAGAAGAAAAATTAATCATATTTCCGTTACTGATAGTAGTTAATGTCTATATGTATTTGGAAAATTACAATAAACTGCTTGTAATCCTGCACAGACACATAGTATAGAAAATGAGCAGTTAACTAATCTAAAAGTATAAAGATCTACTTATTTAGCTTCTTAGTCCTGTCAGTTTCGTCCTCTATTTCTAGTCCAAAAATCTCTTCTATTAGATCTTCAATAGTCAATATTCCTACAATTTTATCGTCTTTTTCTATTGGTATTAAGTGAATTCCAGCACTAATAAATTTGCGGAACATGGTATCGAGAGCAGTCATACTGCCGACAAGCTGTACTGGGTGAAGAGTCATATCCTCAACTAAATAATTATTATCATCAAAATCTATATCGACTAGATCCTTCATAAGTAACACACCATAACTTTTGGTTAGTGCAGCATTAAATACTGGGATTCTGGAGAAACCCTTTTCTTTTACTTCATCGATCTTATCACCATCAAGGGCCATATCAGGAGTAATCCAATACGTATGACGAATATCTGTCATTATGTCTCTTACTCTTTTTTCACTTAAGCTTAAGGCGCCTCTCATGATTTCAATTTCGTTTTCATCTAACTCTGAAGTCTTATCGCTTAAGTGCTCGGTAATTAATAGACCTAGCTCATGTCTGGATTGTAGCTTTGTTTTCTCATGCGGAAATAGATTATTAAGAAGAATCTCTAGAGGCTTGGAGATAATATAAGTTATAAAAATCATGGTGTTTAGCAGTGGTGAGAAGAGGCTAGCCCAAAATAGTGCGTTTTTGGAAAACAAGGCCTGAGGTATAATTTCGCCGAAGCTAACAATTAACAGCGTACCTAGAATTCCTGCAAGCAGTCCGTTTAGCCTCTGATTTAGTACCAAAGACGTAGCAGAAACGGCAGCCACGTTAGTCAGCAAAATGCTAGCTAGCGTTAAATGCGTCTGGACTCTGAGCGGTAAAACACGAGCGGCCTGACGGTTACCAAGCTTAGCTTTTCGCTTAAGATCATTTAGATCAAGCGACATAATAGCAATATTAAGTCCCGAACAAACCGCTGAAGTTGCTACAAGTAAGATTACTTCAATAACAAGTAATGTTAGTTTTAGGCTGCCGTTATGGAGCATTGACGAGAATAATAGCATTAACACTTATATTGTAATATATTGGGCGATGCTCTCAAACACGTTAGGCGTATATAATTATATTAGTGAAAAATATATATTATTTGATTTGGAACAAATGGCTGAGTAGACCGTTCAAGCTTAAGCTTGTTATAGATGAGGGCCAAGGTACACCTATAGTACTGTTACACGGGATAGGTAAGACGGGAGGTGTTTGGAAGCACTTAATAACAGATCTAAAACATTACTCAACGCTTAGAATCTTAGCCTATGACTTACTTGGCTTTGGGGATTCGCCTAAACCCGACTGGATCAAATACGATGTAGATGATCACGCCGACGCCGTTATTTACAGTTTGGATAAAGTTAAGGGCCAAACTAAATTTATTATTGTCGGGCATTCAATGGGCTGTCTGATTGCTCTTCACGTTGCCAGTAAAAGACCTGATTTAGTCAAACATCTTATTCTTTACGAAATGCCTCTTTACGATGGATTACCCGAGAAACGTATTTATAGACTTAGATTAAAAGCTTACGAAAAATTCTATAACTGGATAATCGACTATAAGCCCGAGTTTGACCCGTCTAATATAAAACGAGCTCACAAGCTGGCACAAAGAGTCGTAGGTTTTGAAGTAAATCAAAATACTTGGATACCATTCATTAAGAGTTTGGAAAATACAATAATGCATCAGACGGCAAACACAGACATAAAAGACCTGGTTGTACCAATGGACGTTATATATGGAACTTTTGACATGTTTGTTATACGCGGGCAACCATCAAAATATATAGGTTCCCCATCCCAGCAAATAAATACATTTAATGTTAGGGCTCGGCATATTATTTCTGTTAAGGCCAGTCATTTTTTAACCAAACGGATATTAGGCGCAATTGCGCTCGAATATACTTAATAATGTGAGTAAAATCACGTTGCATAATCAAGTTGCTCTGTCATAAGCTAGATACGGAAGTGTGAGGCTTCCAACCGACCCGGGCAAATTTGCACCGGGTCTTTTTTAATAAGAATATTTTGTAAATAACATTAATAATGTTATAATATATCTAATTATGAGAGATGTTAATGCCAATAGATTGGTAGCTGTTGATTTGGATTCTGACAGCGTACAACCTGAACTACATCTTGTAGGTGATGAATCATCTCTGGGTGTAAGTGACAGATTTAAGTTGGATATTTTAAGAATAAGTGGAAAGGGCACCTTAGAGTTAATCGAGCCTTCTCCTATTACGGCTGCTGAACTTCACGATCCACAAGAAGAGACTGAAGGCAATGACACCACTCAGCCGCGAAAAACTGATACGCGCACTGGTCAAAGATATTCGGGTTATTATTGGGGTCCAGAAGAAGATAGTTTATATTTCGATTTCGAAGGGCTAGCAGAAAAAATTAATCTAGAAGATGTTGCGAGGTTGCAACCAGGTCGAAAACTTCCTAAAAATATTAAAGACTATGATTTGATAAGTATCGTCAATAAGGGCACTCCAATCCACTCTAGCACCTTCTCTGGCAATTATATAAAACTTCCAGAAGGAGTAACAACTAACTATCGTCCAGAAAATAGCATACCTTATGTTGACACTAGTTATGCTATTGGACTTGTTTACAGAGGAATACTTACTGCACTTGCAGCAGCGCACACAGGTGTAAATGGACAGCTAAATATAATGCAAATTCAGGCTGTTGATAGCCGGGCGTCTAAACCTGAGAAAAAGTTTGAAACTGGTCTACACGGCGGATTCTACTGGCGCGATACGCTAGTGCAAGCTTGGATACAAATTGCACAAGAACTTGAAATAGGTGTAGTGGAAATACAAGCTGCTAGAAACAGTAGATGGATGAATACGGAAAAAGCCGAACAATTAAGTGCCGGATATGACGAAGTAGCCCAGCGCATGGGTTTTGAGAAAAGTAGATTCTCCGGAAACTGGACTATCAATGTAAGTAGCTCTGATTCGGATAATGCAATTGAGGATAGTGTGTCAGAATCTTAAAATTGCTTTCAAGATAGCTGATGGTATAATAATATTTGGGAAATAAAAATAAATACAGCGTAAAAAATATTAATGTTTTAAGATACTGCCAGCGTAGGGAGTATTAAATTTAACTTTATGGGCTCATCAATCGAAGATAAAACAGTCAGACCCGGTAGCTTTCTAGGCTATGCATATTATCATTCCAATAGGCAGCAGCCCATGCGACTTGAGAGTATAAAGCCAAAGCAGCATCACGTAAAAGCACGGATCATATTAATTGGCCTACTACTAGTAATAATTGGCTCTCTACTATATAACGGATCCTCTAAGCCCACATCTATAGCGACTCAGAAAACAGCACCTGCTACTTCCTTGCAACCTAGTCATGTTCCGGCGGCAACTGCAATATTAAATACACCATGCTCTTCTAATGCTTCCGCTCAGTTAATAGTAGTAAGTATATCGGCTCGAAAGCTCTGGGCTTGTCAAGCAAATCAAGTGTCTTATACCTCACCAGTCATAACAGGTATGTCTGCTCATCCAGATACCATAACTCCCTTAGGAAATTATCAGATATATGCTAAAACAGCTGATACTACGCTTACAGGGTCTGATTCCACTGGCTCGTGGAGTGACCCAGTTTCCTACTGGATGCCTTTTTTAAGTAACCAGTACGGTGTTTATGGGCTTCATGATGCTACCTGGAGATCAAATAATGTGTTTGGTAATGTCGATCCCACTTCATCTAATGCATCCCATGGATGCGTAGAGTTACCTCTTGCTACATCTAAGTGGATATATAACTGGGTCCAAGCTGGAACAACTGTAAGTATTAAGAGCTAACCTGATAAAATAGTACACATGGTTATTTTGATAATAGTTTTGGGGGTATTGCTAATAATTGCTATTACATCCCTCTTTTTAGTAATAATGCGAAAAAACGGACCAGCCGATAATACTAGTAACGCATTGCTGCTTAAAGCGGATATGAGCGAATTAAATAAAAGCGTACTTGATCTTAAAGACGGCTTACAAAAACAGCTTAATCAGCAGCTGCTAAGCAATAACAAGCAGATGGCCTCCCAGTTTGCAGCCAGCAGTAAGATTATTGAAGAAGTAACTAGAAATCTAACCGAGCTTAAAGAATCCAATAAGCAAGTAATGAACATAACCGACGAGCTAAAAACACTGCAGAACGTATTACAAAATCCGAAACAGCGAGGCGTTATAGGCGAATATTATTTAGCGCAGGTTCTGGCTAACGTGCTGGCTCCGGACAGATACAAGCTGCAGTACAAATTCAAAGACGGAGATATAGTTGACGCGGTAATAATCTTAGATAAAGGGAAAATCTTACCAATTGACTCAAAATTCTCTCTTGAGAACTATAATCGTTTGATAGAAGAAAAAGATAAATTAAAAAGGGAAGCGATAGTAAGAACTTTTAAAATTGATCTAAAAAATCGAATTGATGAAACAGCTAAATATATTCGCCCCAAAGAAAACACTATGGACTATGCATTTATGTTTATCCCAAGCGAGGCAATATACTACGATTTACTTATTAATAAAATCGGAACAACAGGCACAAGCGCTAGAGATTTAATAGAATATGCGTTTAGGGATAAAAACGTAATAATTGTCAGTCCTACGACTTTTATGGCATATCTTCAGACAGTACTCCAAGGTCTTAGAAGCCTACAAATAGAAGAACAAGCCGTTGAAATACAGGGCAGAGTCGGACAACTTAGCAGACACTTAATGGCATATGAAACTTATATGCAAAAGCTTGGTTCTTCCTTAGGTACAACCGTTAACCACTACAATACGGCCCATAAAGAACTCGGGAAAATAGATAAAGATGTAGTCAAAATATCTAATACATCTGCTAACATTGAGCCGTTAACATTAGATAAGCCTAATGAAGATAACGATTAAGTGCTCGGCTAACTAAGTATTGACCTAATACATAAAACATACTATAATATTGTATTTATGCGCACAAATACTGAAATACCATCGCTGGCAGAAGGAGTAGAGTCGGTATACCAGCAGATAAATAAAGTTCGTTACTCGGGCCTTGCTTTAGCTGCAGTAGCCTTATCTGCATGGGGAGGACTTGTTGAGACCATACAAAGCGTTATAGACAAGCAAGATACAGCGAGTGATATTGGAACAGTTTTGCTTTCATCACTATTTACACTATCTAGTATGGGCTTAGCACATAGACGAGAATTTCGAAAAAGTAGTATATCGTTTCAAAATAAAAGAGAATTTAGCGACAGCGTATTCTTCGAGGAGGTATACGAATTTATAGATAAAGAAGATGGTAATAAGCATACTGTTCCAGCGCCCTTAACTGTACACGTGACTGGCAATGGACAGGAAGATCTAGGTATAGGAGAAATTATAGGCTCAGTCATACTAGATGACGATATTAAAAATATAACGATTATAGAAATAGAAGACCCAAAAAGTATTAGCGGTACAGTTCAACTAACAGACACAGAATGTAGATTTACTCTCTTAGAGGAAGAAGAACTAGAAAGAAGACAAGAAATATATGCAACAACTCCGGCATATTCTGCGCACAAATACGCTAGCCTTTTAGATAGAAGGTTACTTGGCAATTAAAGGCATTAATCTTGTATCTAACAATATAAATATGATATAAAAAAGACATGATGGTTGAATCGTTGCAAAGCAAATTAAACCTCCTTCTAGGCCTTAGAGGGTTGTGCTTCGCAATGGTTGAAGCCGGCCGCGTAAAGCGGATCTAGTACAACCCGAAATATATAAACAGGCTTCAACTACGGAAGTCTTTTTTAATATTTTGGAGAATCAATGAACACAACAGCGCAAGAAACAATAGTAGTTTGGAATCCTCAAAAAGCAGCAGAAGCAGATATGGTAATGAGAAGTGAACAAAGAAAGAGTCAGCAAATAATGATGGCCCTTCAGCAATATTCGGGTAGCGGCGTAATTAAGGAAACTGTTGAGTTAAGGCAGGAAAACGGAGAACCCGTTCAAGTTCTTGTCAAAGAGCTGACGCTAGATTACGATAGCCGCGCAGAAAGTGCATATAAGGACTTTCAAGAGTGCGGCGGGGCTGATGCAGTAAGAGCATTTTACATGTCTGGAGTATCTTACGCTGGGGAAATACCTAGCTATACACCGCCGCGGACAATTTGTGCTAGAGATACGTATGTCTAAAATTATCGGATATTACGAACACCGAATGTACATACAGCAACTATGCCCAGACCAACAACCAGTACTGCCTTAATGCTTAAAATTGCCGATAACAAAATCAGAAAAGTTATGAACAGTGCACTTCCTACCGAAAACGCTGTTTCCATGACTGTAATATAACCGAGCCGGTGAGGACCATCACTATTTGAATAGTACCTATTCATAAACGGGGTTACATAAAGTGACCTCCCAATGCCGGCTAGCAGATTTAAGCCGAAAATCTGAGTGCTTGATTGGACCAACATCCTGCCAATACTGGTTAAGCTATAAGTAGCAACCCCTTCCTTAATAAAATGTCTTTCGCCTTGTTTTATGGTATTTCTGCCAACATAAAGTATTACGAAAATTGAAGAAACAGCAATTACTGAGCTAAGGATGCCTATACCAGCGTAAGACGAGACGAAAGTGTAGATTAAAAGCGGCCATAAATTTGTTTCAGCAACTAGAATTATTCCATTAAAGCAGTTAGCTAGTGCGTCCCGACGCATAGCCATTAATTGATGATAAGGCATTACAATAAATGACCTTTTTGGCGCGTCTATTGAAGAGAGCACAGGCCAAGTTGCCATGAGTAGCAGTAAAACTGCTGCAATATAAGCATACGTTATCCCAAATAGAGTGGAGATAATTCCTCCTACCGCTGGTGCCACAGTCGCCGCTATTACTGCCAAAGCTTGCAAGCCGGCAATTTGCACACCTGAATTTTTGTGGGCACGGGAGGAGCTAAAGACATAATGCAGCGCCGCCCAGTAGATTGTTCTATTGAGCGACCAAGTGAATGCCAATAGTACTAGAGGCCAATGATAAGCGTGCAGCGTAGCCAGAAGCCCAAAAAATATCGCGTAAAGCAAAGATCCTAGCGCCAGAATAAAATTAGGCTGGATATATGCGAAAAGGCGTCCCGCTGGATACTGAGTTAGTGCCGCAAATATTTGCTGAAGCAACATATAAATTAATACGCTCGTGAAAGAGTAGCCAGATTTAAGTAGGAAAATAGGAACGAATATTGCTACCAAGCTTGAGCCGGTAGCAACGAGGGTGTTGCACCAGTAGACCCGGCCCATTTCTTTCATTCTTGGCAAATGGTAGTGGGCAGTAATATGCGAATAGGGCATGATTATTTAATCTTAGATAAATCAATATAGAGCGCTGCTGTCCAGGAAAAATTAGCGGCTCCAGCCGGACTACCGTTTAACGGATCAAAGTATTCGTAGAAGCCGGATTTTTCAACCATTTCTAGAGTACTTTCTTTGAGGGCTTCAGCATATTCCTTAAATCCATATCTTTTTAAGCCGTCAATTATTAGCCAGTTCATATTTACCCATGATGGCCCCTGCCAGTACCGCTTCCTATTAAACCAGAAAGAACTTGGCGGAACACTCGGAACAGGATAAGCCGTACCGAATATATGCTCGTTTTCCAATAGTTTGACGAGTTTATCGGCGCGCTCCTGACTAATGCAGCCGGCATATAGGGGAAGAAGCGTTGCCACGGAAGGTGTTTTAAGCAACCTATGCGTAACAAAATCCCTGGAATAATACTGTCCGGAATAAGGTTCCCATAATTCTTCGAAAGCTTTATGACTCTTTTCAATTTGAGAGGCTAGATCCTCTGGAATTTCTTCTTTTATAGATTTAGCCATGCTTTCTAAAAGAGTATTGGCTCTTATTAAAATACAGTTGTAACTTAAATCTTCAATTGTAAATAATGAATGATCCAATATCTTATTAATATCATAGGATTTACGTCTTAGCCTTAATTGGATATCAAACATTGCTAGTGATTCGCTGATAGTTGATCTTTGCTCTAGTGGTATGGATTTAGTGTCGTTTCTAATTAAGCTAATTAGTTTATCTAACTTTAATTTTTCAATTACCCTAATCCATAGCGGCATTAAGTGTTCGTGAAGTTCGGCCATCCAAGGAGGTGTTGTGTCCAGCCCCGTTTCAGCAGGGTGTATTTGTAATACCAGACCTTCTTTATGAGGATCCCGTTCATGATATAGCCATTCATGGAAAGCGAGTACTGAAGGATACATAAGCTTATACCATTGCCGTCTTTCGGGCCATGCCATTTTTGCTCCTACTTGAACTACGGCTTCAGCTAACATTGGTGGCTGCGTTATGCCGCTTGTAGATATATCGCTAGGAGAAAAAGGATTAACCCAGCTCCTCCAGTGATCTCGCTCGGGCCTGTACCTAGGCTCATCCCGAAAGATCATATCCGGCATCATGCCGTTATGCCACTGTCCTCTAAGAAGACTTAGTAGTTCCATTTTTGCGCGCTCGATATCTAGATGCCTGAGTCCGATAGCTATAAAACAGCTATCCCACAGCCATTGATGAGGGTATAGCCCAAAAGCTGGCTGCGTATATGTCCCTCGATCATTGTTTTTAAGAACGACCGCCGCTTCCCCAAGATAATCAATTTTAGTTTTGTTAGGCATATATAGTTAGTATAACTTTGCGAGTATTCATTTTCGTTTAACGGTAATTAGTAAAATTTAGAGGAAAATCATAGTCCTGGGAACGTATACTTTGCATTACTAGCTGCAGGTCGTCCTTACTATTACTGGTTACACGTACAGTTTCTCCCTGAATCTGGGTCTTAACTTTAGGGTATTTCTCTTTAATAAGTTTAGTTATAATCTTTGCCTTATCTTGGTTTAGCCCCGCTATAAACGGCACTAATTTAGTAGATTTGAGATTGCTTTCGCTGACATCCTTGGAGGTATCTAAAATTTTCTGGCTCTGATTCCTGCCAGCTAATTTTTTACGAAATATTTCTATAATCGTATCTATTTGCCATTCACTAGAGCCAATAATCTTAACTCCGTTCTTATCCGAATCAGACCATTCAATGCTTGCCGGTGTGCCCTTGAAATCATAACGGGTGCCAATTTCCCTTATAGTTTGATCAAAAACATTGTTAATCTCCGCTTTATCATATTCGCTCACCACGTCGAAAGAATAACTTGCCATTATATATAGGATAACAGATTACAGTGATGTTATACTGCTTCTAGCAAAAGAATTATGGAATACCAGAATAAACAGATTAGAGAAATCGCGCAGCTGCTTAAAAAAAGATTAAGCAGTCTTGACAATAAACGTGAAATTTTAAGATCGGTCGAACTTAGAAGCTTATATGATGAAATTAAAACTTTGCCAGATGAGCAGAAAGCTGTCTTTGGTCAGGAAGTAAATTCACTAAGGAGCGAACTTACCGAGATAGTCAATAAGGAAGAGGATAAGTCAAACATATTACCATCTTTAGATATAACCGCTCCCTTTGATACTAATTCGCAAAACAGTAGGGCTGAACTTCTTCCTAGCGAGCTAGGAAGCATTAACCCACTAACTACGGAACTGGATAAAGTACTAGATATTTTCTACCGCATGGGCTTTACGGCTATTGAATCAAGAGAAATCGACGATGATTTCCATATGTTTGGAAGTCTTAACTTTCCCGAAGATCACCCGGCGCGTGATGATTATGACACGTTCGTAACCGAACAGACAGACAAAGAGAATAAGCCGTTTATTGCTCCGGCTCATACTTCTACCATGCAAAACCGAGTTCTGAAGCAATATAAGTCAGAGCTAGATAAAGGCCGACCTATTGCCGCGGTAATTCCGGGTAGAGTTTTTCGTAATGAAGATCTAGATGCTCGTCACGAGCATACCTTTTATCAGTTAGAAGGCATTTATGTAGATAAAGGTATCAATATTGGACACTTAATCGCTACTTTAAAAACATTTCTTCAGGAATATTACAATAAGGAGCTGGAAGTAAGAACCCAGCCATTTTATTTTCCTTTTACTGAACCATCTTTTGAATTCTCGCTAAGTTGTCCATTTTGCGATAAGAAAGGCTGCAACATCTGTTCTCAGTCCGGCTGGATTGAGCTTTTAGGCTGTGGCTTGATTCATCCTAATGTTCTTCACCATGCTGGAATTGATGTTAATGAATATACTGGTTTTGCTTGGGGAAGTGGTATTGAGCGACTAGTAATGATGAAATATAACATTGAAGATGTTAGATATTTTGAATCGGCTAGATTAGATTTCTTGAGGCAGTTCAAATGAAAATAAGCATTAATAGCCTCACTAGCTTTAATAAGCGATATAAATCCTCAAACCTCAATCTAAAGGGTGACGTTAATGATCTCCTGGAGAAAATTGGCGCTCAGTTAGGTGCAGTCGAGGACGTAAAATATGTTGGAGACAAATATAAGGGCATTCTTATAGTAAAAGTTGTATCTATAGAGCCACATCCTGATGCCGACAAGCTTAAAATCTGTAAGATTGACGATAATCATACCAATAATGACGTGGAGCGTGGTAGCGATGGTCTAATTCAAGTTGTATGCGGGGCGCCTAATGTCAAAGAAGGAATGCTAGCAGCATGGGTACCAGTAGGTAATGTAGTCCCGGAAACTGCCTCAAAAGAGCCATTTAAGCTAACATCCAGGGAGATCCGAGGAGTTATTAGTAATGGCATGCTAGCTTCCGCTAGGGAACTCGATCTCGGCGACAGTCATGACGGACTGCTAGCAATAGATGCCGACCAAACTATAGGGCAGGAATTCGGAGAAGCTTATGATTTAAATGATGACGTGATCATAGATTTAGAGAATAAGATGTTTACACATCGTCCTGATTGCTTTGGGCACATGGGTATTAATAGGGAAATAGCCGGCATATACGAGATACCATTTAAAAGTCCAGACTGGTATAAATCTAACTCAACTATTTCCGTTCAAACTGATGACAGCTTTTCTTTAAGAGTTACTAATGAAATACCAAGTTTAGTGCCGCGCTTCTCCGCTATTGTAATTAAGAATATTGAAATAAAACCTAGTCCAGTATGGCTGCAGGTGGAGTTATCAAAAGTAGGATTAAGGTCCGTTAATAATATTGTTGATCTAACGAACTATTACATGCTCGAAACGGGACAACCATTGCATGCTTATGACTATGACAAAGTTAAAGAACTGAGCGAAACGGATAGTCCTGAAATAGTAATACGCAATCCAAAACCAGACGAACAAATAAAATTATTAAATGGAAAAACCGTTAAGCCCAGGCCGCAAGCCATAATGATTGCGACGGATAAACAACTGCTGGGAATCGGTGGAGTCATGGGCGGCAGCGAATCGGAAGTAGACCCTAGCACAGAGAATATAATCATTGAAAGCGCTAGCTTTGATATGTATTCCATTCGACGAACATCTATGGAGAATGGTTTATTCACTGATGCCGTAACTCGTTTTACAAAAGGTCCGAGCCCACTGCAGACAGTAGCGGTGCTTGGAAAAATCACTGAGGCAGTTCTAAAAGCTGCCGGGGGAGAGATTGCCAGCAGCGTAATAGATAATTCGCATATAGACGAGTCAGTTTTAAATAGAAATTCTCTTCATCCGCCAGTTAAAATAACCGCTGAATTTATTAACCAGCGCTTAGGTTTCACTATGCGTAACGAAGAAATTAAAAGCCTCCTCGAAAATGTAGAGTTTAGTGTAGAGATAACAGAAGAAGGCCTAATTATTACAGCGCCATTTTGGAGAACAGATATTGAACTTAGGGAAGATGTTGTAGAGGAAGTAGGTAGGCTTTATGGTTATGACAAATTACCGAAAACCCTTCCAAAAAGAGACCTTACTCCTACAAAACGTAACCCACTATTAAATATAAAATCAGATATTAGAAATAAACTTAGCCTCTCTGGCGCTAATGAAGTTTTGACATATAGTTTTGTGCACGGTGACTTATTTACTAAAGTCGGTCAGGATAAAGAGCAGGCCTTCGAAATATCAAACGCCTTGAGCCCAGATCTGCAGTATTATCGCTTAAGCTTGATGCCAAGTTTACTAGATAAAGTACATCCAAACATCAAAGCAGGCTATGACCAATTTGCGTTATTCGAACTGGGAAAAACACATAGCTTAGATCAAATAGATGACGAGGGATTACCAATCGAAGGTGAATTTACGGCTCTAGTGGTTGCGG
The DNA here is from genome assembly GCA_003153395.1 of Candidatus Saccharimonadota bacterium. Lineage (GTDB taxonomy): Bacteria > Patescibacteriota > Saccharimonadia > Saccharimonadales > UBA4665 > PLYP01. The sequence continues at coordinate 12,270 of PLYP01000005.1, read as the reverse complement.
CTGCCGATAAGCTAAAAATTGAATCAAGTGCTTTCTATTTAGCTAGAAAATATTTAATCAGCTTAAGTGGCGAAGATGTTTCCTTTACTCCTATAGATAAAAACGTTACCAATAATCAGCTAATAAGGCCTTATGAACCAAATAGATCAGCAATGATAAGCGTCAAAAGCAGCGGTGAATTTCTTGGCGTAATTGGAGAATTTAAAGCCAGCGTGATTCGCAACCTAAAACTGCCTAAGTTTAGTGCCGGTTTTGAAGTGGATACAGTTGCCCTGCAGAAATTAATCGATAAGCGCACGCATTACTCTCAACTTCCGAAGTTCCCTAAGTTATTCCAGGACATCACACTTAAAGTTAGAGCTAGTACCAAGTTTTCAGACGTGTTTGATGCACTGAATGGTGAACTAAACAATTTAAAACCAGATAATACAGTTATAGAACTTTCGGCAATAGATATATATGAACCTGATAGCGACGTTAGCAGCAAAAATATTACGCTAAGGCTAGAGATAGCTAGTTATGAGCGTACGCTTACAGACAATGAAGTAAATAAACTTTTGGATGAGGCATCGGAGAGTGTTAAAGAATCATTACAAAGTGAAAGAATCTAAGAGGGTTTAGGAATAAACTTGTAGTAATTTGCACTAAATTCTAAAAGTATATATGATTAAAACCATAAGCAGATTATTTAAAAATATTTAGGAGCATTTGAAAATGCAACACAGAAATCCAGCGGCAGTATTTTTCCTATCAATCATAACTATTGGTATATACGCCATAGTATGGAGTGTAAAAACTAAAAACGAGATGAATAAACTGGGTAGTAATATTCCAACAGCCTGGCTGCTCATCATACCTTTCGTAGGTATATATTGGGACTGGAAATATAGCGAAGGCGTAGAGAAAGTAACTAACGGCAAAGTTTCAGCAATTATGTCTTTCATCTTGCTGTTAATCCTTGGCATTATTGGAATGGCTATTCTGCAAAATGAATTTAATAAGATTTCGGCGGTGGAGTCAGCTGCCCCTTTACCAAGTAATGGTCCAGTGCCCCCAGTAAATAACCCTGGTGTCGACCCGGCACCTATTAACCCTTCGTTTCAACCTACTGCTCCTCCCCCGGTTCAGCCAATTGTACCTACGGTAGAGCCACCAAGCGGAGAAGCTCCTCAAGATCAGGGACCAATACCTCCTCAATCTCCTCCTTCCGGTCCGCTAGTTTGAGCAGAATAGATGTTGCCACGTCACGACGTTAATAGGATTTATCTCTATCAGATTATTACCTTAGGCTTATATTTTTTCTATTGGAGTGCCAGAAGTGGCAAAGAATTAAATTTAGCGCTAAGAGATAAGCTTGTACCGCCGTTTTGGTGGCTAATACTACCTTTAGGCGGATATTGGTGGATGTGGCAATATACGCAGGCGCTCGCAACACTAACTACTAATAAGATTAAACAAAGTGAAACTTTTCTGTTATTTTTATTGGTTACACTATTTTGGACAGTGATTTTGGATAATTTTAATCTGCCATCTTCAATTGTTAGTATATTTTTACCGAAAACACTCGTAAATACCGCGACCTCGATAATTGTTTATTTATTCTTCATAATTTCAATTGGATATTTTTGCGCTACCGTTCAAAATAAGCTAAACCAACAAGCCATAAGGACTTAGATATTTTGTTACATCTTTGACAACAGGGTAGGAATCAGTCTAGAATAGATTATGCAGCTAATAACAAACCCCTCACTAACATTTGATGATGTACTTATCAAACCCGGTTATGCCGGATTTTCCCGCAACGAAATAAACATATCAAGCAAACTGACTAAAAATATAGAACTAAAAGTACCCTTTGTTTCGGCACCCATGGACACAGTTACGGAAAGCGGACTAGCTATTGCTCTAGCGGAGTTCGGTGGTATCGGTATTATTCATCGTAATCTTACAGTTGATGAACAAGCCAAAGAAGTACTGGCTGTAAAAAAAGCCGGATTACTGGTCGGTGCTGCAGTCGGATCCAGTCCAGGATATGAAAAACGTGTCGAGGCTTTAGTAGAAGCTGGTGTTGACGTAATAGTCGTTGACTCGGCGCACGGTAATTCCAAATTTGTAATTGATGCATTAACTTATATTAAGAGTAAACACAGCGTTGACGTTATAGCTGGCAATATAGCTACCAAAGAAGGCGCAGAAAGCTTAATAAATGCCGGAGCTGACGGTTTAAGAGTTGGCATGGGACCGGGCGCAATATGTACCACCCGGATAGTTTCTGGTATGGGAGTACCGCAGCTTACCGCAATTCTAGATGTATCAGAGATTGCGCATAAGCATAATGTACCCTTGATCGCTGATGGCGGAATAAATTATTTTGGAGATATAACTAAAGCTATCGCGGCCGGCGCGTCAAGCGTCATGATGGGTCGCTTGTTCGCGGCTACAGAGGAATCACCCGGTGAGTTAGTTGAGCTGAGCAAAGATCAAATCCCCGCACGTTTTAGAAGCATTGTAGACAGCTCAGGTAGTACCAAGTTTAAAAGATATAGGGGAATGGGCTCAATCGGCGCGATGGAGCGTGGAAAAAAGATTAGCTCGGAAGACGAATTCCATGGTAAAAGTTTTTCAGATAAAAGCATATTAGTAGCTGAAGGTGTTGAAGGACTGGTCCCTTGTAGCGGACCACTAAATCTAGTTGCTTCAACCATGATGGAAGGAATTCTATCCGGATTTTATTACATAGGCGCTAAATCCATAAATGAGCTATGGGATAAGGCAGTGCTCAGCACTATTACTACTGCGTCCTTAAGCGAAAGTCACCCGCATGATCTTTTCGTAACTAATCCCGGCAATAGTTATCCGACTTAAGATCTAACAAGTTTTGCTATAATATCTTAAAACCTAACGGAGGAAAGAATGGCCCGTAAACGTGAACGAGCTTTTGCAGCATTTGGAGCAGCACTTTTTTTGCTAACTTCATCGGCGCTAACAATCGCGGTTATATTAACAATGACACAAAAGAGTTCATCTAATAACGCGACCAACGCGACTAATTCGACAACTAATCAGAATAATAATCAAGCTAAAGTGACAGGAACCAAAATGCAGAATTTTACGCCAACAACCCAACCAGTAGCTCAGCTACAAGTAATCGATACTAAGGTCGGTACCGGACCAACCGTAGCAGCAGGAGCTACAGTCACTGCGGATTATGTCGGAGCTCTAATGAGTAGCGGAGTAGTCTTTGATGCAGCAGCGGACCACGGCGGACCTCAAACCTTCTCACTAAAACAGGTTATACCCGGATGGTCGCAAGGAATACCAGGAATGAAAGCCGGCGGTACTCGTCGACTCCTTATTCCTGCATCTCTGGCTTATGGTGCACAGGGAAGTCCTCCTACCATCCCTGCGAATGCCGATTTAGTATTTGATGTAACAATCGTAAGTTCAAAATAATAAATAACATCTGCAAAACTGTGCAAATTTGGGGTAAAAAGCACAATATATAGCGTATTGAAAAACTTCGCGGCGCTATATATAATATGATCTACAGTCAGTAATAACTGAATAAGCACAGTAAAAACATAAAAATATGCGCTAAAGAAAAAAATGACTGTTGTCGCATTCGATAGATTGAGACAAGGTTTTCTTAAGCGCCCCAAGGTTCAAGGGGGACCGATCATGGTAAAAAACATAACCATCTTTACTACTAATACATGTGCATATTGTCATATGGTAAAAAAATACCTTGGCATTAAAGGCATTAACTACGAAGAAGTAAACTTAGATGAACACCCTAATAGGCAAGCTGAAGCTATGGAAATCTCCGGCACGATGACTGTACCAGTTACAGTAGTAACTAAACAAGACGAAACTAAGGAAGTTATTATTGGGTACAACCTGGCACGATTAGCACCAGCTGTCGCTTAAACCTAACGATGAGCGATAAAGAAACCCAAGTACCAAAGCACGATGTCATCATTATTGGCAGCGGTCCAGCTGGCTTAACGGCAGCTATCTATACTACACGTGAAGACATTGAAACACTTATGTTTGAGCGTGGAGCAGTCGGTGGACTAGCTGCAGTGACAGATAAAATAGATAATTACCCGGGATTCCCAGAAGGAGTCGAAGGGCTAAAGCTAGCCGATGATTTAAGAAAACAAGCAGAACGGTTTGGTGCCGTTATAGAACTAGGCGAAGTTACGGCAATAAGTGATGAAGGAGAATATAAGCGGCTAGAAACGACTAGCGGCGACATGCTCGCTAAAGCAATACTGGTTGCTACTGGTTCAGATTATAAAAAAATTGGAGTCCCTGGGGAACAAGAGTTTTATGCCAGAGGAGTTCATTACTGCGCCACCTGTGACGGTGCCTTTTATAGAGATAAAAAACTAGCCGTTGTTGGAGGAGGAAATTCTGCGATACAAGAAACCATCTTCTTAACGAGATTCGCGAGCCATATCGATTTACTAGTCCGGTCAACGATAAAAGCTAGCGATGTTTTGCAACAAGAGCTCGAGGAGTACGTTAAAAATGGCAAGGTTACGGTTCATCTTGCTACTTCTACCCAAAATATCGTTGGTGATACTTCCGGCGTTAAAAGCGTTACCACTCAGAAAGATGGCAAGAATAAAGAATTTGAAGTTGATGGTGTTTTTGTTTTTGTTGGGCTACTACCTAATACCCAATTCTTAAAGCCTACTCCTATTAGACTTGATGAGATCGGGTTTGTAATTACAGATCAGAATCTTCATACATCAATGCCCGGAGTATTTGCATGCGGTGATGTACGTTGCGGCGCGACAATGCAGATCGCCTCAGCTGCCGGTGAAGGCGCTACCGCTGCCTTAAAGATTAGAGAGTATCTTGAAGGTCATATGCACCCAATTCAAAACTAGTAATCAGGGTAATTTGGAAAGAAGTCCAGCACTAGCTGACTTTGTTTAATACCATTATTTTTCAGATCTGTCTCCAGTTTTTCGACCATCGGCTCTGGCCCGCTGACAAATATTAGTGATTCGGGTGTTGGACTGGTTAAGCCTAAAATAAGATTAGCGCTTAGCGTTCCGCGTTCTCCTCCCCAAGAAGGCGAAGGATTTCCAACGATTACACTCACATGTTGGTTGGCTTTATGAAAGGTTTCCAGGAAAAGAATTTCCTCTTCATCTTTGACTGCGTATATTACTTTAATCGGTCGTTCTTCTTTAGTGGAACTAAGCCAAGACAATATGCTATGAAACGGCGTTATTCCAACTCCTCCAGCCACGAATAATAGTGGCGTCTGCAGTATTTTAGGTAAAACAAAATCGCCCATAGGACCAGTCATATTGAGCTCATCATCTGGTTGTAGCTTAGTTAACGCAGTTTTAAACGAACTGCTCTTATCCTTATCTATCTTGGTGGTAATAGATAGCAGCGCATCATTAGGGGAGGAAGATAAAGTAAACCAACGTTTTATACCTCGATTATCTGGATGTTTATGTTCTAGCGTCAGTTCTACATATTGCCCGGCAGTATAATTAAACTCTGTTTCAGGTTTAAAAAAGAAACTACTAATATTATTAGTTTCAGGAATAGAATGCTGAAAACGTAGCCTCATGGTCCTAATAGTTTACCAAAAAGTGTCTATTTCTTCTTAAAACAGATCCGGATAATCCGTAACTACTCCCTTAAGGCCGTATTTTTGCCATTTTTTCGCTTTCTTTGGATCATTTAAGGTGTATGCATATAGCTCTTTGCCACCTTTACTAACCGAATATATAAATCCGCTCCATAGCCATAGTCTATTCATGCTAAGCCTTTTAGCGCCAACCTGTTTGGCGCGTCTATTTGCTCTTACCCCTGACCACGGCTCTATAACTATCTTCTCGATTTCAGGCAGAAGATTATGTATAGCAAGCAGTGTTTTTTGCTTTTTTGAGCCAATTAGAAAATTACTAGTAGACCATCCTTTTAGCAAATAATGTTTAATTATCTTGGCTATAGAGCTTGTATTCTCGCTAGGCTTAATTTCAATATATAGCGGCACTTTCCTATCAACGTATTCAATAGCTTCAGCTAAAGTAATCAGATCTTTTTTAAAATTTATTAATTCTTTTAATGTGTGACTTTTAATTTCTAGCTTAGGCCCATCAGCAACCTGCAAGGTTTTATCATGATGCAGCACAGGCACGTTGTCTTTAGTGACTCGAACATCAATCTCTATTTCATCCACCTTATGTTCCAGGGATTTACTAAGAGAAGCGAGCGTATTTTCTGGAGCTAAACCTCTAGCACCGCGGTGTCCGATTATTTTCATTACCTTTTAGTGTACAATAATTCTTGAAGTCTAACAGGGAGGAAATTGATGGCGGATTTTAACGAAGTGCTTGATCCAGGCGACTATAACAACGGTAGAGTTAACACGGTAGTAGAAATATCTGAAGGTAGTTTCTTAAAAATTGAATGGGACAGAAAACGTGCTTCCTTTATGCTGGACAGGGTAGAACCGGCAATATATAAAAAACCATGTAATTACGGATTTATTCCACAAACACTTGATGAAGACGGTGATGAGCTAGATACATTAATAGTTTGCGCTGAGCCACTGCCAACCGGAATTTGGCTGGAAGCTAAGATTATTGGCGTTATGAACTTTATAGATGATGGAGACAATGACCATAAGATAGTTCTGGTGCCAAATGACGACCGTAACACGGGCGACAGCATAAATAGCCTTGAAGATCTTGGAGAGCGCTGGCAGCAAATGATCACTGAGCACTTTATGCACTATAAGGATCTTAAAAAACCTGGCAGTACTAATGTAACTGGCTGGGGTGGTATTGAAGAGGCTAAGAAAATTATAAGCGAGTCTATAGAACGCTATTCAAATAAATGAAAAAGGTCATACCAAGCGGTAGCGTTTTAGTACCTAGTGAAGCCAGTCTAGTGTTTAAAGGCAAAATATTTGACGTTTATCAGTGGCCGCAACAGCTATATGATGGCTCTAGTCGTACTTTCGAAATGTTGAAGCGAACCGATACGGTCAGCGTTATTTGCGTTACAAACGAAAAGATAATTGTTATAGATGACGAACAGCCACATCTGGGCCAACGAAAAAGTTTTCCTGGAGGACGAGTTGATCATGAAGATGCATCTATAGAAGATGCTGCCAAGAGAGAAATTTTAGAAGAGACAGGATACAGCTTTAAAAACTGGCGCCTAATTAAAGTAAGTCAGCCACAGCGAAAAATAGAATGGTTTGTCTACGTTTTTATTGCCTGGGAACAAATTAGTAAAGTTGCGCCTAACTTGGATGCCGGTGAAAAAATTACCGCTCGAGAGATTGAACTTAACGAATTAAAAAGCTTAATTAACAGCGCTACAGACTATTTAGGTGAAAGCGTAGATATCTTTAGCCGTGTTAATTCTATCCCAGAATTACTGCAAACGCCTGAATTTAAAGGAACTAGCGTAGAGCGGTAAATTTGCGTTAAAGGTGAGCTGACTTTACAATGCATACATAAGCATTAAAATAAATATTGATAGGACAAAGGAAAAATAATGAATACAAGGGTAGCTATAAATGGCTTTGGACGAATCGGCAGGAATGCGTTTAAGGTTGCATTTGAACGAAGTGATATTGAAGTTATCGCCATTAATGACCTAACAGACACTAAAACTTTGGCCCATCTACTAAAGCATGACAGTAACTATGGAACTTATGGCCGCGAAGTTGGGTTCGATGATACAACGATAATTGTCGATGGCAAACACATTAAAGTTTTATCAGAAACTGATCCAGCAAAACTGCCCTGGAAAGAGGAAAAGATAGACGTCGTAATTGAATCGACAGGTTTCTTTGTTGATCCAGCTAAAGCCAAGGCGCATATTGATGCCGGAGCCAAGAAAGTCGTACTAAGCGCCCCCGCCAAAGGTGAAGGAGCTACCACAGTTGTGCTCGGAGTAAATGAAGAGAGCTTAAATGATGCCTCGGATATTATTAGTAATGCCTCCTGCACCACTAACTGCATCACACCGGTTGCCGCTGTAATTGAAAATAACTTTGGCATAGATAAAGCCATGATGACTACCATACACAGCTATACCGCCTCGCAAAGATTGCAGGACGCCCCCGCCAAAGACCTACGGGAAGCAAGAAATGCCGCAGAAAATATTGTTCCTACTACTACTGGTGCTTCTATAGCTGCTGGTCTAGCATTGCCTGTTCTGCAGGGAATATTCGGAGGAATGAGCATAAGGGTACCGACGCCCGTGGTCAGTTTAAGTGATTTTGTTTTTCTTACTAAAAAAACCGTGTCTATAGATGAAGTAAACGAAGCCTTTAAAAAAGCCGCTAAAGAACCATATTACCAAGGCATCTTGGATGTAACCGAGGAGCCACTGGTTAGCAGCGATTATATAGGTAACAGTCACTCGGCAATCGTCGACCTTAAACTCACAAATGTAGTGGGCGGCAATATGCTCAAAGTCGTCGCTTGGTATGACAATGAATGGGGCTACTCTAACAGATTAGTTGAAGTAGTCGCTGATACTGGACGAATATTACATAAGAATCAGGGTGAGAGTAAGGCGGAAAATAGTTAATTCGTGAAAATTGCTGTAACTACCGATCATGCTGGCTTTGAAGCACTGAATAAAATAAAGGAATTGCTCGTTGAATTGGGCCATGAATATATAGATTATGGCCCGCATAGCTTTGATGCCGACGATGATTACCCAGATTTTATGTTTCCTGCCGCTAAAGCTGTTGCTCAAAAGCTGTGCGAGGTGGGCATTATTCTAGGAGGCAGCGGTCAGGGGGAAGCCATGGCTGCTAACAGAATCAAGGGAGTCAGATGTGCCCTATTTTACGGTCCGATTACTGCTAAAGAAGCAGTTGATGTAGACGGAAACAAAAGCGATGACCCATATGAGATATTAAAATTATCTCGCCAACATAATCTGGCTAACGTCTTAAGCTTATCCAGCCGGTTTTTAACCACCGAGGAAATGAATAACGCTATAAAAGTTTGGCTTAGTACTCCCTTTGGTAGCGAGGAAAGACATCTAAGGCGGGTAGGAAAATTAGATAATTATGAAAATTTAATGACTTAAAAAAGTCCCAGCATATGACTCCAATTATTTGTCCAACTATCACTGCTACCGACAAGCATCAATACCGCACACAGATGGAGATCGCCACATCTTTAACTAGCCGAGTACATATTGATTTAATGGACGGGCAGCTAGCGCCAAGTTTATCCCCTCCACTGAGTGAAATTTGGTTAGACGAACATACATCAAGCGATATTCATCTTATGTATAAATGGCCAATGAATTCAGTGGACGATCTTATTAGATTGAAGCCGTCGCTTGTAATCATCCATAGTGAGGCCGATGTCGATCATAATTTTTTCTTTAAGAAAATGCACGACAATGGAATTAATTGCGGCATAGCATTATTAAAAGACACTAGAGTAGAAGCTCTAGAGTCAATTAATGAAAGAATTGACCATGTACTTATATTCAGCGGCAATCTGGGATTTCATGGTGGAGTCGCCGATCTAAACTTATTATCCAAAGTAGTCGAGGTAAAAGAAAAATTACCCAATGCAGAAATAAGCTGGGACGGTGGCGTGAACGATAAAAACGCTAAGGAACTTATAACAGGCGGCATTAATGTGCTTAATGTCGGAGGCTTTATACAAAATTCTACAGACCCCTTAGCTGCTTATGCTAAACTTGAAGAAATCATACAGGGGTAAAATTTCATGCCTAAGTTATCAATTGAGCGCTTGCAGACCATATCTAATGATATAAGGGAAGACATTATACGCATGCTTGAACACGCCGGCAGCGGTCATAGTGCCGGGCCTCTTGGACTAGCAGATATATTTACCGCCCTATATTTTGACGTAATGAAGCACGATCCTAAAAATACGGAGTGGGATGAGAGGGACATCTTATTATTAAGTAACGGTCACTGCGTACCGGTGCGGTATGCCACCATGGCTCATGCTGGATATTTTGATAAAAAAGAATTACTAACGCTGCGCCAATTAGGCTCCAGACTTCAGGGTCATCCAGAAAGACTTAGGCTGCCTGGAATGGAATCGACCAGTGGACCTCTTGGTAGCGGGCTAAGCCAAGCTTGCGGCATGGCGCTAGCCATGAGAATGGATAATATAAAAAATAGAACTATCTACGTTGTGATGGGTGATGGTGAACAGGATGAAGGTAACGTATGGGAAGCAGCTATGCTAGGCGGAAAATATAAGTTAAGCAACATAATTGCCATAACTGATAGAAATAATATACAAATAGACGGTCAAACAGAGTACGTTATGCCACTGGAAGACTTAAAAGAAAAATGGGAAGCTTTCGGCTGGCACACTTTAGAAGTAGACGGAAATAATATCGAAGCTGTAATAGATGTGTTATCAATGGCGAAAGCTATCAGCGAAAAGTCAGTTATGATAATAGCCCACACCATACCCGGTAAGGGCGTGGATTTCATGGAAAGCGATTTTCATTGGCATGGCATGCCACCAGATCACGAGCAGGCTAAGAAAGCCCTGCATGAACTTCGCACGCTAGGTGGCAAAATTAGGAGCGAACATGAGTAACGACCTATATCTAACCGATTTAGAAGGGGAAGTAAAAGAAGAACCAAATAGAAATGGTTTTGGTCGAGGCTTACTGGAAGCCGGTAAAAAATATAAAAACGTCGTTGCTGCCTGTGCAGATTTAACTGACTCGACAAAGATGAATCTTTTTAGGGATGAATTTCCTGAAAGGTTTATTGAAATCGGTGTGGCGGAGCAGAATCTTGTGACTGTCGGAGCAGGTATGGCCGCTATGGGAAAAATACCATTTGTCAGTTCTTACGCTGCATTTAGCCCTGGCAGGAACTGGGAACAGATTAGGACCACTATATGCCTGAACGACAGACCGGTAAAAATTGTCGGCAGTCACGCCGGAGTTAGCGTAGGACCTGACGGAGCAACTCATCAAATGCTAGAGGACATTGCGCTAATGAGAGTAATGCCTAATATGGTCGTTATTGCTCCTTGTGACAGTGTAGAAGCACAAAAGGCAACAATGGCAATGGCAGCGGACCCTAGACCTAATTATTTACGTCTAGCCCGTGAAGCTGTGCCGATTATCACCACTGATAAGACGCCCTTTGAAATAGGTAAAGCCTATGTCTTTGCCCAGGGGAGCGATATTACTCTTATCGCAACTGGTACTATGACCTATCAAGCCCTGATGGCAGTGGATTTGCTCTTTAAAGATGGAATCGAAGCTGAAGTTATTCATGTACCTACTATTAAACCGCTTGACGCTGAGACAATACTTAAAAGTGTTAGAAAAACTAAGGCCGTAGTAACAATTGAAGAAGCTCAGAAAGTCGGCGGCCTCGGCGGAGCAGTAGCGGAACTATTAAGTGAAAATTTCCCAGTTAAGATTAAAAGAATCGGTATGGAAGACAGATTTGGAGAATCAGGTACCGCTAATGAGCTAATAAAACATTTTGGATTAGACGCCAAGCATATACACCTTGCCGCCCATTCCGTACTTAGTTCAGGCTCCGCTAGCTAGAAGTTACAAGTCCAATAGGATCTAGAATCACATATTTGCCTATGTGGCCCCTAACTTCAGGAAAGGGTGTGGCTGCAATATCTTCAAAATCTCCTAATAACTTTCCTAATTTTAAATCAAATTTTGGTACAAAAGCCGTACCCTCTGCACAAGAAGTATATGGATAACCAGTTTCACTACAGAAAACAGCTTTTTCTCCGTCCAGCTGAAAACCATTTTCGTAAAACGGATTTTCAGTATCATGTACTTTAGCGCGGAGTTCTCTAGAAGTAACTGATTTAAAAGCAATTACTTCTAGAGGTACAGCTACTTTATCAAAAGCTGTACTAGCATCAAGCTTTCCGTCATCGCATAAGGATTGTATTAGGAAGTCTGTTATCTCTTGAAGGCGGGTTCGGTTCAAGTTTATGGCGTGCTCACCAACATCTCGAGCCATTCTCTCCGGGCTTAAGTAAGTAAGGCCAGGTCTTACGCGAGGACTAAATGTACCGTGTACTCCATTGGATTTTCTAAAAGCAGCTTTTATCTCTCGCTTAGATTCTTCGGAAATGCTGCGTCCAATACCGTACTTAAGACTAAGAGCGCGGTTCGTTTCTGTATTAACTGTTCTCATAATGAAAGATTATCATACAATAAAAAGTTACTAAAAACAATAATATGTGACCCGAATCACGAATTAACTCCCAT